>JBDSKZ010000138.1:0-20564 GCA_039916625.1 Pedococcus sp. | reverse complement strand
CGCTCTATCCCGACCCGTTCGAGCAGATCACCGACCAGCTGGGCGTACGGGTCGTGACCTACCTGCGTGACGACGTCACCGCCGTCGCCGACCTGCTCTCGGACCAGCTGAGCGTCCTGGACGACCGCGACCTCGGCCAGGAGACGGCCCGCCAGGGCCGGTTCGGGTATGCGAGCCGCCACCTCCTCGTGGCGATTGACCGGATCAAGGGCGCCCCTGCGCAGTACGACTCGCTCAAGGGGCACAGCGCCTCGGTGCAGGTACGCACGATCCTCCAGCACGCCTGGGCCGAGTTCGAGCACGACATCCGCTACAAGGGCACCATCCCCGAAGAGCACGTCAGCGACCTCGACCGCCGGTTCACCCTCGCTGCGGGGCTGCTGGAGCTCGCCGACCGGGAGTTCTCCGAGATCCGGCACCGGCTGCAGGCGACCATGGGCGGACACACCCTCCCGGCCGACGACAGCGACCCTCGCATCAGCGCTGCCGACCTCGCGACCTTCCTGGACGGCCAGTTCACCGGTGCCGGCTGGTCGCGCACGGACCACTACGCGTGGATCTCCGGGTTGCTGCTCGAGCTCGGCATCACCTCCCTGGAAGAGCTCGCCGGGCTGCTCCAGTCGATCGACGCGTCGGCCATCAACGCACGGATGGGCTACCGCTACCCCGCCGGTGCGGTCCGCCGCCTCGATGACGCGCTGCTCGCGGTGTTCGGCGCGCGGTACCTCGGGCTGCACGGCAACACCCACCGGGAGGCGTCGCTGCGGGCCCGGCTCGAGAAGCTGCGCGCCGGGTGACCTGCGGCGCGGGACGCACCCCGCGTCCGTAGTCACGATGGACGGTGACGGTGTCGGTGGCCGGGTCTACCGTGAAAGTCCCACCCGCTCGGACCGTTCCCGACGGCCGGGCCCCAGCCTCCAGGGAGCACCCATGGCCTCGACGCTCAACCCCTACCTCGGTCTGCCGGACACTGCCCGACAGGCGATGGAGTTCTACAAGGACGTCTTCGGCGGAGAGCTGACGATGAACACCTTCGGCGAGTTCGGCGCAGCCGACGGGCCCGACAAGGACAAGATCATGCACGCCCAGCTCGTGACGGAGACGGGCTTCACGCTGATGGCCAGCGACACCCCCACCGGGATGGACTACACACCCGGCAGCGCCATCTCGATCAGCCTCAGTGGTGACGACGTGGACGAGTTGCGCGAATACTGGGCCAAGCTGGCCGAGGGTGGCACCGTGATGATGCCCCTGGAGAAGCAGATGTGGGGTGACGAGTTCGGCATGGTCGCCGACCAGTTCGGCATCTCGTGGATGGTCAACATCGCCGGCTCCGGCGAGGGTGAGGGTTCCGCAGGCTGACCCTCGGCGGACGACGCATCTACGGTCAGGCGCTGGACGGTGCCGCCCCGCGGATCCGGCTGAGGTGCAGCCGCGCCGTCCAGGCGACCAGGTCGAGCGGGACCGGTGAGGTCAACGGGAACTTCAGGGTGCCGCGACCGGCGACGTAGGGCGCGATGGCGGCGGCATACGTGGGGTCGCCGTCGGGGATCGGATAGACGCTCACGTGGTGCTTCCAGCCGGCGAGGTAGAGCACGATCCGGTCGTCGATGACGAAGGCGGGGATGCCGTAGCTGATCCGTTCCCGCGCATCCGGCAGCTCGGCGAGGACGGCTGCGCGGACCTGCTCCACCACCGGGAGGGTGCTTGCGGGCAGGGCTGCGAGGTATGCCTCGACGCTCGCGAACGACGCCATGGCGCCAACGTACGCCCGATGCCGCGATCGGTCACGGGCTTGCTGCCACGAGATCGACCATCGGTGACCTGGACGCCACCGATGGTCGCGACCCACGGTCAGCCACGACCATCTGTGGCTTCGGTGCCACCGATGGTCGTATGGCGCGGGGCGCGGGGTTCCCCGCGAGCACGCGACGAGAGTGGCGGGGGTTCCCTGCCACCGTGGGAGCCGGCCGCGTCAGGCTCGCAGGACCAGGCTCACCACGTCGACCAGGGCGATGGCGATCGAGGCGAAGAACGGCACCCGCCCCCGTCCGCCGACGGCCACGGCGGCCAGGACGACGCAGAGCCCACCGGCTACTGCCGCCGACCAGGGGATCGGGCCCGGGGGGCCGAGCACGGCCACCGCCGACCCGGCGAGCAGGACCAGCGGTGCGACCACGCGGACCACGCCGGCGCCGAGCCGCTGCGGCAGACCGCGCACCCCGGTCGCCTCGTCGTCGGCGAGGTCGGGCAAGGCGTTGAGCAGGTGGGCGCCCACACCGAGCACCGCGCCGGTGGCGACCATCCAGACCGGCGGCCACGCGGGGTCGGGGAGGGCGAGGCTGACGACCGCTGGCAGGGTGCCGAACGCGACGGCATAGGGAACCGCCGACCACACCGTGCGCTTGAGGCCGACGTTGTAGGCCCAGCCCGAGGCCACCCCCAACCCGAGGTGGACCACTCCGGCCCGCCAGCCGCAGGCGAGCGAGAGCACCACGCTGGCCACCAGTGCCAAGGCAGTGGCGACCCGGACGGTGTGGGTGGGCACGGCGCCGGTGGCGACGGGTTTGTCGGTGCGGCCGACGCGTCGGTCGCGCCCGGCGTCGACGAGGTCGTTGGACCAGCCGATGCTCAGCTGACCCGCGGCGACGGCGGCCACGACCAGGACGCCGGACCCGAGGCTGTGCCCGGCGGCGACAGCGAGCAGGGCGGTGAGGACGGTGACCGCCGCGGCGGGGGCGGGGTGGGCGGCGGCGACGAGGGCCACCACCTGTCCTCGTGCGGCGGGCTTGGCCACCGGTCCTGCCCCGCGATCGCCGGCGCGCTCACCCATACCCGCAGCGTAGGCGGCGGCGAGTGAGCTCGGGTGAGGAAGACGGGCCCGGACGCGGGTCACGGGGGCGCGAGACAGGCGCTCTCGGTCACCCCATGCCTAGGCTGTGGTGGTGAGCCACCTCCTCTCCGTCCGCGGCACGCTCCCCGAGCACCGGTACACCCAGAGCGACGTCACCGAGGTCTTCTCCGAGGTGCTTGCCCCCCACAAGCCGAATCTGCCCCTGCTGCAACGGGTGCACGGCAACGCCGGTGTCGACTTCCGACACCTGGCCCTGCCGCTGGAGCGCTACCCCGAGCTCAAGGACTTCGGCGCGTCGAACGACGAGTTCATCCGCGTCGCCGTCGACCTCGGGGCGCAGGCGGTCGAGGAGGCCCTCGCCGCGGCCGGCCTGACCGTCCGCGACGTCGACCTCGTGGTCTCCGCCACCATCACCGGCTTGGCGGTCCCGTCGGTGGAGGCGAGGATCGCCGCGCGCATCGGTCTGCGCGAGGACGTGAAGCGGGTGCCGCTCGTCGGCCTCGGCTGCGTGGCGGGTGCTGCAGGCGTGGCCCGGGTCCACGACTACCTCCTCGGCCATCCGAGCGAAGTCGCCGTCCTGGTGTCGACCGAGCTGTGCAGCCTCACCGTCCAGCGCGACGACACCTCGATGGCGAACCTCGTGGCGAGCGGGCTGTTCGGGGACGGGGCCGCCGCCGTGGTGATGGTCGGCGCCGACCACCCGGCACGTCAGGGTCTGCGCGTGCTCGCCACCCGCAGCCGGATGTATGCCGACACCGAGCGCGCCATGGGCTGGGACGTCGGGGCGAGCGGCCTGCGGATCGTCCTGGGCGTCGAGGTGCCCGACCTGGTGCGCGACAACCTGCGCGAAGACGTCGACGGGTTCCTCGCCGCTCACGGGCTGGCCCGCGACGACATCGCCTGGTGGGTGGCGCACCCCGGGGGTCCCAAGGTGCTCGAGGCGATGCAGGAGGCGCTCGAGGTCGACCGGCACGCCCTGGCCATGACGTGGGACAGCCTGGCCCGCATCGGCAACCTCTCGTCGGCGTCGGTGCTGCACGTCCTCGCCGACACCCTGCGCGACCGACCGCCACCGGCCGGCACCCACGGGATGCTGCTGGCCATGGGTCCGGGTTTCTGCCTCGAGATGGTCCTGCTCCGCGCTCCGGGGGCCTGACCGGTGTCCGTCGCCCTGTTCGTCGCCCTCGTCCTCGCTGTGGGCCTGGAACGCCTGGCGGAGCTGGTGGTCTCCAAGCGCAACGCGGCGTGGGCGTTCGCTCGGGGCGGGCGGGAGACCGGGTTCGGGCACTACCCCGTCATGGTGGTGCTACACACCGCCCTGCTCGTGGGTGCGGTCGTCGAGGTGCTGGTGGCCGACCGCCCCTTCCACGCAGCGCTCGGGTGGCCGATGCTCGTCGTCGTCCTCGCCTGCCAGGCCCTGCGGTGGTGGTGCATCCGCACCCTGGGCCCCCAGTGGAACACCCGCGTCATCGTCGTGCCGGGCGCAGGCCGGGTCACGGGCGGGCCGTACCGCTTGTTCTCCCACCCCAACTACGTCGCCGTCGTCGTCGAGGGCGTGGCCCTGCCCCTGGTCCACACCGCGTGGCTGACTGCCGTCATCTTCACAGGGGCCAACGCAGCCCTGCTCGCGGTGCGGCTGCGCGCGGAGGAACGCGCCCTGGTCGACCTGCACGAGCTCGTGGACGCACCATGACCGACGCAGTGCCGGTGGCACAGGTCGATGTCGCCGTGGTCGGCGGCGGACCAGTGGGACTCGCGGCCGCCCTGACGGCTGCGCGCCGAGGGCTGTCCGTGGTCGTGCTCGAACCCCGCGACGGACCGGTCGACAAGGCCTGCGGTGAGGGCCTGATGCCCAGCGCGGTGTCGGCACTGGCCGGACTGGGGGTCGACCCGATCGGACGGCCGCTCAAGGGGATTCGTTACCTCGCCGGTGGCCGCAGTGCCCAGGCAGACTTCCGCGACGGGGCCGGCAGGGGAGTGCGCCGCACCGTCCTGCACACCGCCCTCGCGGAGGCCGTGCAGGCTGCCGGCGTGGAGGTGCTGCCCCTCGCCGCGGACGACCTCACCCAGGACGACCGCGGCGTCACCGTCACCACCCACGAGCAGGGGCGACGTCCGGGACCACCGGTGCGGGCCCGATACGTCCTCGCGGCGGACGGGCTGCACTCACCCGTGCGGCGCGCCCTGGGACTGGAGGCCCCCGCGCGGGGGACCGCGCGGTTCGGGCTTCGCCGCCACTACGCCACCGCGCCCTGGTCCGAGCACGTCGAGGTGCACTGGGGCCCGACGGCGGAGGCCTACGTCACGCCCGTCGGTCCCGACCTCGTCGGGGTGGCGGTGCTCACGCGCAGCCGCCGCGGGTACGACGCACTGCTCGAGCAGTTCCCCGCGCTCACAGCACGGCTGGCCGGCGGTACGGGATACGGCAGCGACCTGCGCGGTGCCGGCCCGTTGCGGCAGCGTTCGCGACACCGGGTGGCGGGGCGGGTGCTCCTGGTCGGCGACGCGAGCGGATATGTCGACGCCCTCACTGGCGAGGGCATCGCCCTCGGGATCGCCCAGGCCGGTGAAGCCGTCGATGCCGTCACGGCCGGGGACCCGGGGCGGTACGAACGGGGTTGGCGCCGGGCCAGCTGGCGC
Organism: Pedococcus sp.; assembly: GCA_039916625.1. Lineage (GTDB taxonomy): Bacteria > Actinomycetota > Actinomycetes > Actinomycetales > Dermatophilaceae > Pedococcus. The sequence goes on along the minus strand of JBDSKZ010000138.1, from coordinate 15,070 downwards.
TACACGGTGCTCACCCAGGGTTTGGTGCAGGCCACCCGCCCCGCGTGGGTGCGGCGGGCGATCGTCCCGGCCGCAGGAGCGCTGCAACCGGTCTTCGCCGGTGCGGTGCACGAGCTGGGGAGGGTGCGGTGAACACCGACCTGAGCGCCGACCGGACGACAGGAGCGTCAACCGAGCTGGTCGTGCTGCTCGACGACGCCGGCCGGGCGATCGGGACGGCGCCCAAGGCCACCGTCCACACGGCTGACACCCCCCTGCACCTCGCGTTCTCCGCCTACGTCTTCGGCAGCGACGGCCACCTGCTGCTCACCCGACGCGCTCTCGACAAGCCCACCTTCCCCGGCGTCTGGACCAACTCGGTGTGCGGGCACCCGGCGCCGGGTGAGGACCTTGCCGACGCCGTACGCCGCCGAGCCCTCCTCGAGCTCGGGGTCGCCCTCACCGGAGTGCGGCTCGTGCTGCCCGGGTTCGGCTACCGCGCCGAGATGGGCGGCGTGGTCGAGCACGAGCGGTGCCCCGTGTATGTCGCGTGGCTGGCTCCGGGGGAACGGTTGCGGCTCGACGCGAGCGAGGTCCACGAAGCCACCTGGGTGGGCTGGCACGAGCTGTGCGAGCAGGCGCGGTTCGGCCTGCGGTCGGTGTCGCCCTGGTGCGCCACCCAGCTGCGCCTCCTGGAGGCGTTGGGGCCCGACCCCCGGCGCTGGCCCGAGGGGAACGCCGAGCTGTTGCCCCCGGCTGCTCGGTGACGCGTCAGCGCGTTCGACGTTGCGTCAGCGTGCTCGACGTCGCTGCGGAGTGGCCGTTGCTCCGGGCTGGCCGTCGCTCAGAGGGTGAAGGTCTGTCCGGTGAGGCGCTCGCACAGCTCCCAAAGGCCGCGGGCGACCTCACGGTTGTGCGAGGCCGAGCTCGACGACACCGGGCGCGGCGGCCCCTGCAGCTCCCCGGGCCCACCCGGACCGACGTAGCTGGCGCCGGGAAGGTCCGGCACCGTCGCGGCATACAGGGTGGGCTGGGCCCCGGACTCCGGCGGCGAGGCGATGGCCGGGAAACGGTTGACGAACCGGCCGACCGCGTCCTGCCAGGTGCCCGATCGGGTCTGGAGGTTGGTGGCGCTGTAACCCGGGTGGGCGGCGACCGAGCGGACCGTCGACCCGGCGCCGGTCAGTCGCCACTGGAGCTCGTAGGCGAGCATCAGGTCGGCGAGCTTGCTCTGACCGTAGGCCGTCCAGCCGCGGTAGGTGCGGCGCTCGAAGCTGGGGTCCTGCAGGTCGATGCGGCCGAACCGGTGCGCCATCGACGACAACCACACCACACGGTCGGTGATCCTCGGCATGAGCTGGGCGGTGAGGGCGAAGTGGCCCAGGACGTTGGTGCCGAACTGGCTCTCGAAGCCCTGCGGCGTCTTGGCGAACGGGACGTTCATGATGCCGGCGTTGTTGACCAGGACGTCGATCCGCCAGTCGTGCAGCTGCCCGGCGAACTCTCGCACCGAGTCGAGGTCGGCGAGGTCGAGTCGTCGGACCTCGTGGCTGCCCGGCAGCCCGGCGCGGGCCTGCTCACCCTTCTCCACGTCGCGGCAGGCGAAGACGACGTGGGCGCCCTTGGCGGCGAGCTCACGAGCGGTGACGAGCCCGATGCCCGAGTTGGCGCCGGTCACGACGATCGTGCGCCCGCTCTGGTCGGGGATGGCGGCGAGGGTCCAGGGGGAGGTCATGCCTCCACTGTGCCTCCTCGACGAGCTACCGTCACATCGCGGTGCCAGGACTCGGTGCGGTACCTGGTCTCCCAACCCATCGTGACGTAGAGCCCGTCGGCCCCGGTGGGGGAGTCGGCGTCGACCTCGAGGTTGACGCGGTTGCGGCCGCGCTCGGCAGCGTCACGGATCACGGTGTGCAGCAACGCCTTAGCGACCCCACGGCCTCGCGCTCGTCGGTGCACGCCGATGTAGTCGATGTAGCTGCCCTCGGCCCCGGCGGCGTCGGCCGGCAGCACCGAGCCGACGATCGCGCCGCCGGGTTGCACCACCCCGTCGGTCTCCACCTCGGCGATCCACCAGTGGTCCCAACGATGGCCGGGGTCCTCGCGCAGCCGCTGGACGAACTCGGGGAAGCTCTCACGGTAGGAGTTGAAGTGGTCGGCGAACGACTCCTCGAGCATCCGGTGCACCGTCTGCAGGTCACCGGCGACGGGTAGTCCGTTCTCGTGGGTCGCCACCCTGCGGACCACCACGCCGGGCTTCGGCTCGGACAACACCCCATCGCCCGCCTCGGCCGCGGCCACCGGGCGCGACATCTGCAGCCAGGTGCGGACCTTCGTGTAGGCCGCCGCGGCCAGCCAGCGGGCCTGGTCCTCGTCGCCGACGTGGCGGCCCGAGTCGAGCTGGGTGCCGTCGAGCCCCCGCAGGGCGCTGATCTCCAGGGCGGTCGCCTCGGACCACGCGAAGAGCAACGCAGCCAGGTCGTGCCGTTCGGGACTGCCCGGGTCGACGGTGAGGTCGACCACGGTGCGCCCGGCAGCGCGGTCGTGGACGCGGACCCAGGCCCGGACCTCGCCCTCCTGGTCGGACACCAGCAGCTGGCGCCGGGTCCACGACGCGTGCCCTGCGACCGCCAGCGCCACCGCGGCCTCGTCCGCCGAGCTCGAGCCCCGCGTGGCCTCGTGGTGGCGGGCGACGAGGCGCACCAGGGCGGTGACGTCCTGTGCTGAGGGGACCCGCGTCGACCAGTGCGGGGGGAGGTCGGCGGTCAGGTCCACGGAGTTCACCGGTCCATCGTCCCAGAGGCCAGGTCCCCGCCAGTGCAGCGACTGGGCTCACCGGGGCTCAGTCGCTGCACTGGCGCGGCTTCGACAGTGCACTGGGCTTTCATCCGCGTTAGCGTCGAACCATGGTCGATGTCATCCGCGAGTTCACCGTCCCCCGATCCCCCGAGGAGGTCGTGGCCTACCTCAGCGACTTCTCCAACGCCGTCGCCTGGGATCCCGGGACCGTGCGGTGCGAGCGCGTCGGCAGCGGACCGGTCCAGGTGGGCTCGACGTGGAAGAACACCTCCAAGGTCCTTGGTCGCGAGACCGAGCTCGACTACGTGCTCACCACCCTCAAGCCGGACCACGTCGTCCTCACGGGAACGAACAAGACGGCGACCTCAACCGACGACATGACGATCAAGCCCGACCCGGCCGGCACGAAGATCACCTACCACGCAAACATCGTCTTCAACGGCATCGCCAAGCTCGCCGAACCCCTCATGCAGCGGGTGTTCGAGAAGCTCGGTGACGAGACCGTCGAGGGCATCACCCGCGAGCTGGCCCCCGGGCGGTCCGGCGCGGCCCAGCCCGCCGGGGAGTCCTAGCCCGCCAGCGAGTCCTGGCCCGCCCCGGCGGCCTCGAGTGCGGCGATGTCGAGGCGCTTCATCGTCAGCATCGCGGCGAACACCCTGCTCGCACGCGCGGGGTCCCCCGTGGCGATCTGGTCCCAGTGCTGCGGCACGACCTGCCAGGACAGCCCGAACTTGTCCTTGAGCCAGCCGCACTGGCTCTCCTGGCCGCCGTCAGCCACGAGGGCGTCCCAGTAGCGGTCGAGCTCAGCCTGGTCGCTGACTTCGATGGTGATCGAGATGGCCTCGTCCAAGGTGAACTCGGGGCCGCCGTTGAGCCCGACGTACGGCACCCCGTCGAGCTCGAAGGCCACGGTGAGCACCTGGCCCTCCCGTTCACCGGAGCCCTTCGGAAAGTGCGAGATGGAGCCGATTCTCGAGTTCGGGAACACCGAAGTGTAGAACTCGGCGGCGGGCAGGGCGTTGGTGTCGAACCACAGACACGGGTAGGTACGAGGCACTGCGTGCTCCTGGTGTCCGGGCGGGCCGGGTGCCCGCCGTCGTGTGTTGGACCGTGCAGACGGCCAGAAGTCATCGGTCCGCCGTGCCCCACTCGGTCACGCTGGTATGCCGTAGCGTCACCCTGTGCCCGACTCGCACCCCTCCGACGGACCCGCCGAGGACACGTCCGCGCACCTCGCGCAGGCCCTGCGCGCGGTCTACGGCGCGAGTCCCACGGACTTCATGGCCGTCCGCAAGGAGCTCGCGGGTGCAGCCAGGGCCGACGGCGACGCAGCCGGTGCCAAGGCGATCGGCGCGCTGCGCAAACCCAGCATGGCGGCCTGGGCGGTAAACCTCCTCGCTCGTGAAGCCCCCGAGCTCGTCGAGGAGCTCGTCGAGCTCGGGGGGCGGATGCGCGGCGCCCAGGCCCGCCTCGACACCGCCACCCTCACGTCCCTGCGCCCTGATCGCGACCGCGTGGTCGCTGAGGTGGTCGCGGCAGCCGCTGCGTTGGTGGCTGACGCCGGACGGACGCTCTCGGCTTCCGGCCAGGACGACGTCCGCGGCACGGTCATCGCGGCGCTGGCCGACGAGCAGGCGTCGACCGCCGTCACCTCCGGCCAGCTCACGAGGGCGTTGTCCTACAGCGGGTTCGGCGAGGTCGACCTGTCCGAGGCCGTGGTGCGGACGTCGTCCGGTTCGATCCTCTCGGTGGTCCGTGACCGACCCGGCGCGCAGGCCGCCCACGCTGGGGGAGCGCGGCAGGTTTCGACCGCTCGGCGCGCGGACGACGAAACCCCGGAGGACGACAACGCGGCAGACGGCGCCCCGGACGACGCCCTGGCCGACCGGCTGGATCGCGCCGGGGCCGAGCTCGAGGCAGCTGCTGCGGCCCACGACGCGGCCGAGGCCGCCGTCACCCGGGCGCGCGAGCATGCCGAGGACACCCGCGACCGCATCGCCGTCGTGGAGCGCCAGCTCGTCAAGGCGCGCGAGGCCGACGAACGGGCGCTGGAGTCGGTGACCGACGCGGTCCGGGCGCGCAAGGCGGCGCAGACGGTGCGCCATACCGCGCAGGAGTCGCTGGATCGGCTGCGCGCGGCTACCGACGAGTGAAAGGTCACCGCCGGGAAGGACTCACCAGCCCCAGCTGCCCGGGCGTCCCTTGAACGGACCCACGACGCGGTCGGTGACCCAGCCGCCGTAGAAGTCGCCCTCCTGCGGACGCACGACCTCGCCGTCCACGACGCACCGGTCGACCGCGCCGGGCATGACCGCCACCGCACCCGCGATCACCTCGAACCCGCTCGTCGGCTGCGGGTAGAACCACCCCGCGCGGGCCGCGACCTCGCCACCGCCCACGAGGTCGAGGTAGGAGGCCAGGCCCTTCCACTCACAGAACGACGAGCCCTCGGTCGGCTGCAGCGCCCCCTCGACGAACGCCTCGCGCGGCAGGTAGTAGGTCGGCGGGTGGCTCGTCTCCAGGACGCGCCACGACCGGGTCGCCAGCGCGATGCGCTCGCCACCGACCCAGACCTCGACCGACTCCGACGAGGGTTCGACGCGTGGCGGTCGCGGGTACGCCCAGACGGACTCCTGGCCGGGACCGACCGGGTCGGGCCGGGGGTGAGCGCTGAACGGGGACATGGCTCCACGCTAGGTCTTTCTCGGCGCCGCCGCCCGGGGCCGTAGAGACGGCTCCGCTCAGGGTCGACCCCTGAGAGGACTAGTCACAGTGGGGGTCGATCTGGGTACCAGCCCCGATGTGGCGCCTCGCCCCGGACCGCCAGAGTCCAGCCATGGCCCTCCACCTCGGACTGCTCCCGCCGACGGCGACGACCGCACCACTGCGGCTCTCGACCTCGCGGGAGCAGACCGCCCGCCGCGCGCCGGGGGGCGGTCGCGGCGGGAGGAGGGCCGCCAGGCTGCTCGGGTGCGGCGCGCTCGCCGTCGGGATCCTGGCGCTCGCGCTGCCCAAGGTCACCGGCGCTCGATGGGACGACATTGCCCACGCGCTCACCTCGCTCTCGTCGGCTCAGCTCGCGCTGCTCACGGTCGTGTGGCTGGCCGGCCTCTGGGCTCACACTCCGGCGCTCACCGCGGCCCTGCCGGGTCTGTCGCACCGGCGGGCCCTGCTGCTCAACCTCACCGGCAGCTTCGTCTCCAACCTCCTGCCGCTCGGCGGCGCCGCCGGCACCGTGGCGAACTGGCGGATGGCGCGCTCGTGGGGTTTCGCGTCACCCGCCTTCGCCCGCTGGGCACTGGTCACCAACCTCTTCGACACCGCCCTCAAGCTCGCCCTGCCCGGCATCGCCCTCCTGTGGCTTGCCGTCGCGGGGGTGGAGGCCGGTGGTGCGGTCGGCGCCGCGGCATACGCCGGGCTCGGGCTGCTCACGGGGGTCGTGGTCGCCCTGTGGCTGCTGGCACGGGACGATCGGGCGGTGACGGCCCTCGGGCGACTGGCGGACCGCGCGTGCACGCGCGTCCGTGTCCTGCGCCCACCCGTGGAGGGGTATGCCGCTCGTGCGGCGATGTTCCGCCGTGACAGTGCCGCGCTCATCGCCTCGGGGTGGTGGCGGATGGCTTTCGGCAAGATCGCGTATGCCGTGCTGCAGGCCGCTCTGCTCTGGCTGTCGCTGCGCGTCCTCGGGGAGCGCGTGAGCCCGGCTGTGGTGCTGGCGGCGTTCGCTGTCGAGCGGATCCTGTCGATGGTCGTCATCACGCCGGGAGCGACCGGGGTCGTCGAGGTCGGCATGACCGGGGTGCTCGTCGCGCTCGGGGTGGACCCGACGATGTCGGCAGCCGGGGTGCTGCTCTACCGGGCGTTCACGTTCGGCATGGAGATCCCGGTCGGCGGCCTGTCGATGCTCGCGTGGTCGCTCTCCCGCCGCACCGCGCTCGCCGCCTGACCCGCACAGTGGCGGCGAGGCGCCGGCCACGGTGCCTTCCTAGGCTGGGGTGGTGACCCCGGACCCCCGCACCGCGCAGGCCCGCGAGCTGTTGGACGCCGACCGGGTGGCGACCCTGGCGCGACTGCGCGACCTCGAAGCCGATGTCGCGCTCATCGTCGAGGCGTCGCAGGACTCCAACGCCGACGACGAGCACGACCCGGAGGGCGCCACGATCGCGTTCGAGCGGGCCCAGACCAGCTCCCTCGCCGCCTCGGCCGTGGCCCACCTCCGTGAGGTCACCGCAGCACTGGGCCGCCTCGACGACGGGACGTATGGCCGCTGCGAGGTCTGCGGCCGCGCCATACCGGATGCCCGCCTCGAGGCGCGACCCACGGCACGCACCTGCGTGACGCATCCCCGTCGAGGTCGCTGACCGGCGCAGGTGGAGTGCACCCAGCCCACGAAACTGCGCCCTGCCCACGGAACGTCGTGGGCAGGGCGCAGTTCGGTGGGCATGGCGTCAGCGGAAGGTGCGCAGCCGCAGGCTGTTCGTCACGACGAACACCGACGACAGGGCCATCGCCCCGCCGGCCAGCATCGGGCTGAGCAGTCCGGCAGCAGCCAGCGGGATCGCGGCGACGTTGTAGGCGAACGCCCAGAAGAGGTTGCCGCGGATCGTCGACAGCGTCCGTCGAGCCAGGCGGATGGCGTCGGCAGCCACCCGCAGGTCTCCTCGCACGAGCGTGAGGTCGCTGGCCTCGATCGCCACGTCGGTGCCGGTGCCCATCGCAAGTCCGAGGTCGGCCTGGGCGAGCGCTGCCGCGTCGTTGACGCCGTCACCGACCATCGCCACCACGTGGCCCTTCTCCTGCAACGCCTTGACGACATCGACCTTGTCCTGGGGCAGGACCTCGGCGGTGACGTCGTCGATGCCCACCAGGGCCGCGACGTGCCGGGCCGCACCTTCGTTGTCCCCGGTCAGCAGCACGGGAGTGAGGCCGAGTCGACGCAGCTCGGCGACCGCCTCCGCTGAGCCCTCCTTGACCGTGTCGGCGACGGTGACCACGCCTCTGGCCCGGCCGTCCCAGGCGACGACGACCGCAGTGCCGCCGCGTGAGTGCGCCGTGGTCATCGCAGCGGTGAGCTCGTCCGGCACGGTGACCGACCAGTCGGCCAGCAGACGGGGACGGCCCACGAGGACGACCTTGCCCTCGACCTGGCCGCGGACGCCGAGGCCCTGTTCGTTGACGAAGTCCTCGACCCCCGGCAGGCGGCGGGTGCCGCCGTCACCCCCGGTGGCCAGGTCGTCACGCCCGGTGGTCAGGTCGGCGCCGCTGGTTCCGGCGTCGAGCGCGGCGCGGGCCGCAGCCGCCACCGCTTTGGCCACCGGGTGCTCGGAGGCGTCTTCGAGCGCCCCGGCCAGGCGCAGCACCTCGGCTGCGTCCTCGCCGGTCGCGGGGACGACCTCGTCGAGGGTCATGCGGCCGGTGGTCACGGTGCCCGTCTTGTCGAGCACCACGATGTCGACGCGACGGGTGGACTCGAGCACCTCGGGTCCCTTGATGAGGATGCCGAGCTGGGCTCCGCGGCCCGTCCCGACCATGAGGGCGGTCGGCGTTGCCAGCCCGAGGGCGCAGGGGCAGGCGATGATGAGGACGGAAACGGCGGCGGTGAAGGCCGCGGTCCACCCGGCGCCGGTGCCGACCCAGAACCCCAGGGTCGCGACGGCGAGCACGATCACCACCGGAACGAACACCCCGGACACGCGGTCGGCCAGCCGCTGCACCTGCGCCTTGCCGTTCTGCGCGTCCTCGACGAGGCGCGCCATCTGCGCGAGCTGGGTGTCGGCCCCGACCCGGGTGGCCCGGACGACCAGGCGCCCGCCCGCGTTGACGGTGGCGCCCACGACCCGGCTGCCCGGCTCGACCTCGACGGGGACGGACTCACCGGTGACCATCGAGGCGTCGACGGCCGAGGTGCCCTCCTCGACCTCGCCGTCGGTGGCGACCTTCTCGCCGGGCCGGACGACGAACCGGGTGCCGACGACCAGGTCCGAGACCGGCACCCGCACCTCGGTGGCCGAGTCCCCCTCGCCCTGCAGGACCGAGACCTCCTTGGCGCCCATCTCCAGCAGGGCGCGCAGGGCTGCGCCGGAGCGCCGCTTGGCGCGCGCCTCGGCATACCGTCCGGCGAGCAGGAACGCGGTGACACCTGCTGCTGCCTCGAGGTAGATGTTGCCTGCGCCGTCGGTGCGTTCGATGGTGAACCGGAAGGGGTGGGTCATCCCCGGCTCGCCCGCGGTCCCGAAGAACAAGGCGTACAGCGACCACCCGAACGCCGCGATCGTCCCGACCGAGATGAGCGTGTCCATGGTGGTCTGGCCGTGGCGCACGTTGGCCCAGGCGGCGCGGTGGAACGGCAGCCCGCCCCACACCACGACCGGGGCGGTGAGGACCAGGGACGCCCACTGCCAGTTGCGGAACTGCCACGCCGGCACCATCGCCATCGCGATGACCGGCACCGCGAGGAGCACCGAGACGAGGAGCCGTTGGCGCAGCTCCGAGGTCGGGTCTTGCTCGTCCGGTGCTGCAGCGTCCCTGTCGTCGACCTCGTCCGGCTCCGGCGGGAGCTCGGCGGTGTAGCCCGTCTTGGCAATCGTGGCGACGAGGTCGGCGGCCGTGAGGCTGCCGGGGAAGGTGACCTTCGCCTTCTCGGTGCTGTAGTTGACCGTGGCCGTGACGCCGTCGAGCTTGTTGAGCTTCTTCTCGATCCGCGTGGCACAGGAGGCGCAGGTCATGCCCCCGATGACGAGCTCGACATCGCTCGTTGCGGAGGAAGTGGTGGTGGGGGTCGTGGTGGTGTCGCTCATGGGGTGGTCCTTCCCGCGTCTGCGGTGAACGCTGCGGTGTGCACGGTCCCGGAGGTCTTGAAGTCCAGGAACATCCGGTACCGGCCGGGTCCGGGGGCCTGCACCTGGAAGCCGACCGTGCCGGCGTCGGGGGTGCCCTCGGCCGTCGAGGGGATCGCGTGGGCATGGGCGTAGGCGAGGTCGCCCTCGCGCAGGACGACCAGGTGGCCGTCTGCGCCGAGGTAGGGCTCGAGGTCGACGGTGCTGCCCTGGGTGCGGGTGATCGCGAAGTCGACCGGCCTGGCGTCTCGCGGGTCGAGGGTGCCGTCGGCGCGAACCGTGTAGCCCTCCACAGCGGTCGACGTCTGCGGCGCGGGGACCGCAACCGGTGTGTAGTCGCCGGGCACGGCGAGGTCGGTGCCGAGGACCAGGCCCTCGGTGGGGCCCTCGGGGTCGAAGTCGGCGAACATCCGCCACTGACCGGGCCGGCTCAGGTCGAGCGCGACCGACCAGGTGCCGTCGGCAGCCATCGTCGGGTGTACGTGCTGGAACCCGGAGAGGTCGCGGCGCACGACGATGAGGTGCAGCCGTCTCTCGTGGGCGGTGGTGAAGCCGGTGACCGCCTGCCCGTCGGGTCCAAGGACACGGAAGGTCACGCGAGCGGAGGCGGAGGGCGCGACGGTCGTGGCGCCGGGGACGAGCTGGTAGCCCTGGTCGGTGGCGCTGAGCCCGGCTGGTGCGACCGAGGCCCCCGGGGCGTCGTGGCCTCCACCCGAGGCGGCGTTCCCGTCCGTGCCACCGGTGTCGCCGTGGTCGTTCGCCGTCATCCCCGGGTGCGGTTCCTGGGCGTTGGCCGGGCCGATCGAGCCGAGGGGGCCGATCAGCTGGCCCGCACCCAGTGCTGCGCCGAAGGCCAGCACCAGTCCCGCGGCGAAGACGCTGACGCGAGTGGCGGTGTTCACTGCGCCAGGCTGTAGTCGCCTGCCTCGTCGAGCGCAGACGTCACCTCAGCCGGGGTGAGGTCGCGGTCGGCCACGACCGTGACGGCAGAGGTGCCCCCCGCCACGAGGTCGACCTTGACTTCGCTGACACCGCTCAGGGCCTGGAGCTCCTCGGTGACAGCACTCGCGCAGTGGCCGCAGGTCATGCCGACGACATCGAAGGTCTGGGTGTTCATGGTGTTCTCCTCGTGCAGTGGGTGCTGGGAAGGGGTGGCGGTGCAGGCCTGAGGTGGCCGCGGCTCAGGATCGGACGAGCCGGGCGATGGCGTCGGACGCCTCGCGCACCTTTGCCTGCGCCTCCGGACCGCCCTTCTTGGCGGCGTCGACGACGCAGTGCGACAGGTGTTCCTCGAGCAGCTCGAGCGAGAACGACTGCAGTGCCTTGGTGGCTGCCGACACCTGGGTGAGGATGTCGATGCAGTACTGGTCCTCCTCGACCATCCGCTGCAGCCCCCGGACCTGTCCCTCGATCCGACGCAACCGCTTGAGGTGGTTGGCCTTCTCGTCGTGGTAGCCCGGGGGTGCAGCGCTCATGCTCATGCTCAACACCATACCCCCCTATGGTATTTCCGCAACGGTCCCCCAGCCGACCACGACAGAACGCCGGTTGCCCAGCATGCCGCGGGACACGAGCCCGAGGTATGCCGTGCAACCGGCGTGGTGTGAGGAGGAGGGAGGCGGGGTCAGCGCATGGGGTCGAACGGGCGGAGCTGGTCGACCTGCTTGCCGGTGACCATCGCCTGCGCGAGCAGGCGACCGGTGACCGGGCCGAGGGTGATGCCCCACATGCCGTGGCCGCCCGCGGCATACACGCGGGGGCTCTTGGTGGCACCGATGAGGGGCAGGCCGTCCACGGTGCAGGGGCGCGAGCCGACCCACTCGTCCTGACGACCGTCGAGGTCTGCGCCACGCAGCAGCGGGCGCGCTGCCTCGGCGATGGCCTGGATGCGGCGCTGGTCGAGGGCAGCCTCGGGCTTGCGGAACTCCATCATCCCCGCGACGCGAAGGCGGTCGCCGATCGGTGTGCAGGCGACGCGCTGGGCCGGGAAGTAGACCGGTCCGTTCGGCACGTGGTCGATCTCGACGGAGAAGGAGTAGCCGCGACCGGCCTGGACGACGTTCTTGACGCCGAACTTGCGAGCGAGCTTGCCGAGCCACGCCCCCGTCGCGAGGACAGCGGCGTCGAACTCCTCGACCGATCCCTCGGCGGTGGTGACGACGACGCCGGCGCCGGTGTCGCGGATGTCGGAAACCGTTGCAGCGTCGAGGATCTTGCCACCGCGTGCCTTGACCGAGTCGGCGAGGGCCTGGACGTAGGAGCCCGGGTCGATGAAGCGCTGGCCCTTGAGCAGGATGGCTGCGCCGATCTCGTCGGAGAGGCTCGGCTCGATGGCGCGGGCCTGGTCGCCTGTGAGGGCCTCGAACTCGATGGCCTGGCCGGCCGCGTGGATGTGCTCGATCTCCTCGAGCAGCGTCACGCGCTCGGCCTCGGTGCGGTAGGACGCGAGGAACGCCTTGGCCTCGCGGGTGTCGGCCTGGACGCCACCAGCCTTGAGCAGGTCGAAGCTCTCGAGCGACAGGTCGTTGACGGGCACGAGCGCGCCCATGGCCTTCTTCCACGCCTTCATCGTCGAGTTCTTCGTGAAGCCGGTGACGAACTTGAGGAACTTGGGGTCGGCACTCGGCGGCACATAGACCGGGGAGGACGGCGACAGGACGGCGCGGAGGCCGTACTTGAGGACGGCCGGCTCGGGCAGCGGTGTGGCGATGCCCGGCGTCAGCCAGCCGGCGTTTCCCCAGGAGGCGCCGGCGGCGACACCCTCGCGGTCGAGGACGGTGACCTCCACACCCTGCTCCTGGAGGAACCAGGCGGTGGACAGGCCCACCATGCCGGCGCCGACGACGGCGACGCGCTGGGGGACGGGAAGACCGGCTGCGGTGACGGTGCGGGAGGAAGTCATACCTCGATGCTCCTGCCCCGTGCTCGCTGGCGCACTGGGTCACCGACACAGATCCATGGCGTCATCCTGTGCTCTGAGCACTAGGGCGTGGGAGAGTGGCGGCGTGCTCAGCGTCACCGACCTCACCGCCACCCTGGCGGGTCTGCTCGCCCTCGTCGTCGACCCGTCCGATGGCGAGGTCGACGACCTCACCATCGCCGAACCCGGCCACGGTGTGGTGGGCCAGCCCGGCGACCTCGTGCTCGGGGTGGGGGTCGAGTCCACCGAGGACGCCGTGGCCCTGGTCCGGGCGGCAGCGGTCGCCGGTGCCGGAGGGCTGGTGCTCCGGCGCAGCCTCGCCACCCGTCGACAGGTGCGCGACCGTGCCCGCAGCGACGGTCTGGCGCTGGTGGGACTCGCCGAGCAGGCCTCCTGGGCACACGTCGTCTGGCTGCTCCGGGGGGTCATCGACCGGGCCTCGACCGGCACGGGCGACCGTCGTGGGGACGCCCCGGTGCAGGACGACCTCTTCGCGCTCGCCGACGCCGCCGCCGCCCTCGTCGACGCCCCGGTCACCATCGAGGACGCGCAGTCCCGCGTGCTCGCGTACTCCTCCCGCCAGGACATGACCGACCCCGCCCGCGTGTCCACCATCGTCGGCCGCCGGGTGCCCGACGAGGTGCTGGCCAGTCTGCGCGCGCAAGGAGTGTTCCGGCGGCTGGCCCGCTCCAACGAGCCGATCTTCGTGCCTGCCGACCCGAACGGGACCCTCCCCCGCCTCGTCGTCCCGGTCCGGGCAGGCGGCGAGTGGCTGGGCTCGATCTGGGCTGTCGTCGAGGAACGCCCTCCGGCCGACCTGGTCGCCGAGCTCGTCCAGACCTCCTCGGTCGTTGCACTGCACCTGCTCCGGCTGCGCGCCCAGGCCGACCTGTCGCGCCGGGTCGCCGCAGACCGGCTGCGCGGTGTCCTGTCGGGCAGCACCGCCGGCGCGGACGGCTGGCTGCCGCCGGGTCCGTGGCGGGTCGTCTGCCTCGGCGGAGAGGGTGGGGCCGCGCGGTTGCTGGACCTCTGGGAGTCGGTGTCCCGTCGCCACTCCTGGAACCAGCCACTGCTCGCCGACCTCGACGGCCGGGCGTATGCCGTGGTGCGCGACAGCGAGGAGCCCTCACCCGGGACCTGGGGCTGGCTCACCGGGGTGGTGGACCGGGCTCACGGCGAGTCCCTGGAGCTGACGGCCCGCGCCGGTCGCACCGCACACACGGTGGGCGAGCTGGAACGCTCCAAGGCCGAGGCCCTCGAGGTCGAACGCCTCCTCGACCCGATGACCGCGACGGTGGTCCACGAGGACGTCTGGGCGCGCGTGACCGTCGCACGGGCGGCCGCTGCCCTGAGCGAGGGCGATGTCCTCGGTCCGTTGGCAGTACTGGCCGCTCACGACCGTGACCACGGCAGCGACCACCTGCGGACCCTCGCGGCGTGGCTCGACCACCCTGGGGCGCCGGGCCGGGCGGCTCGTTCGATCCACGTACACCCCAACACCATGCGCTACCGGATGAACCGCCTCGCCGACCTCGCCGGACTGGACCTCGAGGACCCGCTCACCCGGTTGGCGCTACGCCTGCAGCTCGCCGCGCTCCTGGCGCCCACCCCTCGTTCGGGGGCCCGAACGTGAGGTATGGCGCACGGTGCTGCCCCCAAGGCCGGACCGGGACTGGCTCATCCGACCCAGTAGGTGTCGTGGAGGCGCATGAACTCATCGCGCTCGGCCTCGGTCATGGTCTCGCCGGCGGCGACCCGGGCCAGGCTCTCGAAGTAGGCCTCGCGGGGGGCTCCCGGTGCGAAGTGCAGGAGCATCGAGGCCTCGGCGCCCGACTCGTTGCGGAACCCGTGCAGCCCACCGGCGGGCACGTGGAGGTAGTCACCGGGATGCGTCACGCGCCAAGCCGTCCCGTCGAAGACCGTGACCTCGCCGGACAGGATGTAGAACGACTCGGTCATGGTGCGGTGGAAGTGCGCGTCGGGTCCGCTGCGCCCGGGGGCGAACTCCCAGCGGTAGAGGCCGAACAGACCACCGGTCGACGCGCCCGTCGACAGGTGGTGCACGCGGGTGCCGTTGGGGTAGGTCAGCTCCGGCCCGGTGTCGGTCGCGCGGACGGTGGCGCTGACTTCGCCGGCGGCGCCGTCGTACAGCGGCGGTGGATAGCTCATGACTGGTCGTGCACCGTCGCGAGCAACGCGGCATACCGGTCGAGCACAGCCCTACCCTGCTCTCCGGCGGGCGGGTCGAGGGTCTCCTCGACCGTCACCGTCCACGCCGGGGGCGCGTCGTCACCGGACAGCACCCAGGCGGCTTGGCGTGCCGCACCGAGGCCGACGTACTCGCCGGGAGCCGGCAGGGCCACCGGTACGCCGAAGAGCGACGGGGCCACCGCACGGACGGCGCGTGAAGCCGAGGCGCCACCGATCAGCAGCACCCGGGAGACGGGGATCCCGAGCCCGCGCAGGTCCTCGACCCCGGCGGCGAGGTTGGCGAGCATGCCCTCCACCGCGGCACGGGCCAGGTTCTCCGGGGTGG
>JBDSKZ010000137.1:0-18982 GCA_039916625.1 Pedococcus sp. | reverse complement strand
TCGCCAAGGCGCGCATCGGGCTCGGTGGTGTCGCCGCCACCCCCATCCGCGCCCTGGCGACCGAGGCGGCCCTCGAGGGCCGGCCGTGGACGACTGACGTGGCTCGCGCAGCCGCGCAGGTGATGGCCCGCGAGGGCACCCCCATGGACGACCATCGGGCCAGCGCGCCATACCGCTCGGCGATGCTCGGCACGGCCCTGCTCAAGCTGCATGCCCAGACCGCGACCCCGCAGGAGGTGGGGGCATGAGCGCGCTCTCCGAACGCCCCGCGAACTCCGTTGCCGGACAGGAGATCCCGCACGAGGCAGCTGCGCTGCACGTCACCGGGCTGGCGGTCTACACCGACGACCTCGTCCAGCGCACGCACGGCTGCCTGCACGCCCACCCGGTGCAGGCGCCGCACACCCACGCCCGCGTGACCGGCCTGCGCACCGCACCGGCGTACGACGTCCCGGGTGTGGTCCGGGTCCTGACCGCCGAGGACGTCCCCGGGGTCAACGACGCGGGTGTCAAGCACGACGAGCCGCTCTTCCCGTCCGAGGTGATGTTCCACGGGCACGCGGTGTGCTGGGTGCTCGGCGAGACCCTCGAAGCCGCTCGCCTGGGCTCGCTCGCCGTCGAGGTCGACTACGAGCCGTTGCCCGCCATCGTCAGCGTGCGCGAGGCCATCGCCGCCGAGAGCTTCCAGGGTGGCCAGCCGAAGCTCGAGCGGGGCGACCTCGACGCCGGGTTCGAAGGCGCCGCGCACGTGTTCAGCGGGGAGTTCGAGCTCGCCGGGCAGGAGCACTTCTACCTCGAGACCCATGCCTCGCTCGCGCTCGTCGACGAGAGCGGGCAGGTGTTCGTCCAGAGCAGCACCCAGCACCCCACCGAGACCCAGGACATCGTCGCCCACGTCCTCGGCGTCCCGAGCCACGAGGTCACCGTTCAGTGCCTGCGCATGGGCGGCGGCTTCGGCGGCAAGGAGATGCAACCCCACGGGTATGCCGCCATCGCCGCCCTCGGGGCTCGCCTCACCGGCCGCCCGGTGCGGCTGCGCCTGACCCGTAACCAGGACATGACGATGACCGGCAAGCGACACGGGTTCCACGCGCAGTGGCGGGTGGCGTTCGACGACGCAGGCCTCATCCAGGCGCTCGACGCGACCCTGACATCGGACGGTGGCTGGAGCCTCGACCTGTCGGAGCCCGTCCTGGCTCGCGCGCTGTGCCACATCGACAACGCCTACTGGATCCCGAACATCCGCGTGAACGGCCGGATCGCCAAGTCCCACAAGACGTCCCAGACGGCGTTCCGTGGTTTCGGCGGCCCGCAGGGGATGCTCGTGACGGAGGACATCCTCGGCCGGTGCGCGCCGCTGCTCGGCATCGACCCGATCGACCTGCGCAGTCGGAACTTCTACGCTGAGGGCCACAGCACGCCGTACGGCCAGCTGGTGCGCCACCCCGAGCGCACGGTGACCTGCTGGGACCAGGTGCTCAGCACCGGTGACGTCCGCGCGCGACAGGCGCAGATTGCGCAGTACAACGCGTCCCACGAGCACAGCAAGCGTGGGTTGGCGGTGACTCCCGTGAAGTTCGGGATCTCCTTCAACTTCACCGCGTTCAACCAGGCCGGTGCCCTCGTGCACGTCTACAAGGACGGCTCGGTGCTCATCACCCACGGTGGCACGGAGATGGGGCAGGGACTGCACACCAAGATGCTCCAGGTCGCGGCCACCACCCTCGGCGTCCCGCTGTCGACCGTGCGCCTTGCACCGACCCGGACCGACAAGGTGCCCAACACGTCGGCCACTGCGGCGAGCTCGGGCGCCGACCTCAACGGTGGTGCGGTGATGAACGCGTGCGAGCAGGTGCTGGAGCGGTTGCGCGAGGTCGCCGGCCGGCGGCTCGGGGTGCACCCGGCGGACGTGCGGTTCATCGACGGCCAGGTGACCACCGTCGGTGGAGGCGAGTCCGTTCCGTGGGCCGACCTGGTCAACCAGGCCTACTTCCAGCGGGTCCAGCTCTGGGCCGCGGGGTTCTATCGCACCGAAGGCCTGCACTGGGACTCCTCGATCATGCACGGCTCACCGTTCAAGTACTTCTCCTACGGAGTCGCGGCGACCGAGGTGGAGGTCGACGGGTTCACCGGGGCCTACCGCACGCGCCGGGTCGACATCGTCCACGACGTCGGCGACAGCCTGTCGCCACTGGTCGACCTCGGACAGATCGAGGGGGCGTTCGTCCAGGGTGCCGGCTGGCTCACTCTGGAGGACCTGCGTTGGGACGAGAGCGACGGACCGTCGCGAGGTCGCCTCGCGACCCAGGCGGCCAGCACCTACAAGCTGCCGAGCTTCTCGGAGATGCCCGAGGTCTTCAACGTCGCGCTCCTCGAGCGGGCCCACGAGGACGGCGCCGTCTACGGCTCGAAGGCCGTCGGTGAGCCACCGCTCATGTTGGCCTTCTCGGTCCGGGAGGCCCTGCGACAGGCAGCTGCGGCCTTCGGACCGGCGGGGGTCAGCGTCGACCTCGCGTCACCGGCCACACCTGAGGCGGTCTGGTGGGCGTTGGAGCAGGCTCGTCGCAGCAACGCCCACGGGCACGTCGAAGAGGGCGCCCCCGGCGTGGTGCCGGACCAGCCGGACGCCGACGCGCAACCCCTTCGCCCGCACTCCGAGCTCGCGGCACAGGCCTCGCGGGGCGGGGCCTGACGTGCACTGGCTGGCAGCTGTCGAACGGCTTCGCCGTGAACGCCGCGCCGGTGTCCTCGTCACGCTCGTCTCGGTCCGCGGTCACGCTCCCCGCGAGGCGGGCGCCAAGATGGTCGTGACCGACACCACCTCCTGGGACAGCATCGGCGGGGGCAACCTCGAGGCCACCGCAGCAGCGAGGGCGCGCACCCTGCTCCAGGGCGGGCAGTGGTCGCCCGAACAGATCACGTTGTCCCTCAACGACAAGGCGCGTGCGGAGCACGGCCAACAGTGCTGCGGGGGTGAGGTGACGATCCTGCTCGAACCCCTCGCAGTCGTCCCCTCGGTGGCGATCTTCGGCCTGGGTCATGTCGGCCTCGAGCTGGCTCGCATCCTGGCCCGACACGACCTCGAGCTCCACCTGGTCGACTCGCGCGCCGACCAGGTCGCCGCGCAGCGGCTCGCAGCACTCGATGACGCGTTCGCGCGGGTCCACGTCCACCACGCCCCGGTGCCCGAGCTCGTCCTCGGGCAGGTGCCGCGCGGCACCCACGTCCTCGTCATGACCCACGACCACGCCGAGGACGCCGCGCTGTGCGACACGGCGCTGCGGTGTGGCCACCTGGCGTCGATCGGCTTGATCGGGTCGTCGGCGAAGTGGAGCCGCTTCCAGCAACGCCTTGCCGCAGAAGGACACTCGCCCTCGACACTGCAGCGGATCACCACCCCGGTCGGTCTGGCGGACCTTGCGGGAAAGGACCCTGCGACCATCGCCGTCAGCGTTGCGGCCGACCTCGTGCGGGTGTTCGAGAGTGAACGGGGGCGAGCACCGGACCCGGCGCGCGACGATAACGTCGCTGCACACCCCTGCGAGTCATCCGTAGGAGCCGAGCGATGACCCTCTACCGCGCCCGACTCGTGGACACCCCGGTCGACCCGTTCGCCGGCGGCGCCCTGCGCGCCGAGGCAGACGGCGGGATCGTGGTCGACGACACGGGAGTCATCGTCGCCCGAGGGGCCTTCGCCGACGTTCGCGCCGACCACCCCGACGAGGTGGTGATCGAGCTGCCAGGCGGGATGCTGCTTCCGGGCCTGGTCGACACCCACGCGCACTTCCCCCAGGTGCGGGTCATCGGCGGGCTCGGCATGCCGTTGCTCGACTGGCTCGACCAGTGTGCGCTCCCCGAGGAGGCGCGGCTCGCTGACGTCGCCTACGCGAAGGGGGTCGCGCGCGACTTCGTCACCGGGCTCGTCGACGCGGGCACCACCACCGCCTTGGTGTTCGGATCGCACTTCGCGACTGCCGTGGACTCGATGTTCGCGGCCGCCGATGTCGCCGGCCTGCGCGTCACGACCGGCCTCGTCGTCTCCGACCGCAACCTGCGTCCTGAGCTCCTGTCCACCCCCGACCGGGCCTACGACGAGGCCCGCGGCCTTGCCGAGCGCTGGCACGGCCATGGCCGCCTCCGGTATGCCGTGACCCCCCGCTTCTCCTTCTCCGCCAGCGACGCGATGCTCGAGTCCTGTGCCGCCACCTTCAAGGAGGTGACGGGCTCGTGGTTCACCTCGCACGTCAACGAGAACCTCTTCGAGGTGGCCGAGGTGAGGCGGTTGTTCGGTGGGATGCAGTACCTCCACACCTACGCCAACCACGGCCTCGTGGAGCGCAACTCGGTGCTGGCCCACAACGTGCACCCGCAGGACGAGGAGCTGGCCCTGCTCGCCAGCCAGGACGCCTCGGTGGCGCACTGCCCGACGAGCAACTCGGCGCTGGGCAGCGGGCTGTTTCCCCTGCGGCGCCACCTCGATCACGGGGTGCGGGTGGCGCTGGGTACCGATGTCGGTGCAGGCACGGGCTTCTCGCTGCTCAAGGAGGGGCTGCAGGCCTACTTCATGCAGCAGCTGCTCGGGTCGGAGGGACTGCCGCTCACGTCGGCCCACCTGTTGTGGATGGCGACCTCCGCCGGGGCGGATGCCCTGGGTCTGGCCGACTCCGTCGGTGACCTCTGCGTGGGCAAGCAGTTCGACGCGGTCTGGGTGCTGCCGCAGGCCGGCAACCCGCTCGACGTCGGACTGGGCAACGCCAGCTCCACCCTCGATGCCCTGGCCAAGGTGTTCGCGCTGGGCACGACGTCCGACATCGAGGGCGTCTGGGTCGCGGGTGACCAGATCGCTGCCGGACGGTTCCGCCGCCCCGCCACCCGCTGACCGGGCGCAAGGGGGCGGCACCGCCGTGGGCACGGTTGGAGCGGCGCTGCACCGGTCCGGCTGGCTGCTCTCCCCCCGAAGGTCAGGGGCGCTCCAGCTTCAGCACCTCGGCATACGCGGGCGCCCCGGCGACGGACCAGTTCCCCTCGCGCACCGCGCGGGAGCAGCAGGCACTAGAATATTTCCATGATACGAAATCTTCTTCTCACTCGCCTCGTGTGGAGAGATCTGTGAGCGCCCGCCCGAGCCCAGCTCGCGAGGACGCCGGCGACACCGGCGACACCGGGGAACGCGGCGACACCGTCGTGGCGGCCCCGGCCAAGGGCGGTGGCGTGCAGTCTCTCGAACGCGCCTTCGCCATCCTCGAGATGATGGCCGACGCGGGCGGCATGATCAGCCTGTCGCAGCTCGCGAACGACTCCGAGCTGCCGTTGCCGACGATCCATCGCCTCGTGCGCACCCTGGTCGACCTCGGCTACGTGCGCCAGGAGGCCTCGCGGCAGTACTCCCTCGGACCGCGCCTGATCCGGCTCGGCGAGACCACGTCACGCATGCTCGGTCGGTGGGCGCGCCCCCACATGGAACGGCTGGCGCAGGAGCTCGGCGAGTCGGTCAACCTCGCGATGCTCGATGGCGACCAGATCGTCTACGTCGGCCAGGTCATGGCGTCGCGCAACTCCATGCGCATGTTCACCGAGGTCGGGCGTAGGGTCCTGCCGCACTCCACCGGTGTCGGCAAGGCGATCATGGCCGATCTCGATCCGAGTGACGTGCGCGCGCTGCTCGCCCGCACCGGGATGCCGGCCCGGACCGAGCACACGATCATCGTGCCCGAGGAATTCGTCGCCGAGCTGGAGCGCACCCGGCAGCGCGGCTACGCCCTCGACGAGGGGGAGCAGGAGGTCGGCGTCCGCTGCGTGGCCGTCGCCGTCCCCGACGCACCCCAGCTGTTGGCCCTGTCGCTCTCGGGGCCGGTGACCCGGGTGACCGACGAGTTCGTCGCGCGGGCGACCGGGCCGCTGCACCGCGCCGCCGAGGCGATCTCTGCCGAGATGCGCGGCACCCGCCGCTGAACCTCCTGCCGTCGACCACGCTCGGCGGCCGGCGCGGGCGTCCCAGGTGTCCGGAGATGTCGCAAGGTGTCAGCATGCCAGCATCGGGCGAACGGTTGCCCCTGCTGGGGTGAACAGTGGTGCCAGCGGCCATTTCTGGTCCGCCGAGGCGCCTGCGTCGGGCAGGCTGGTGCCATGGCCTACGGCTCCGAGCTCGGACCCATCGCCCTCGCCCATCGCGGAGGTGCGGCCCTCGCGCCCGAGAACACCCTGGCCGCCTTCGGTCGCTCCGCAGCCCTGGGCCTGCGCTACCTCGAGACCGACGTCAAGCTCACCCGTGACGGCCACCTCGTCTGCTTCCACGACAACACCCTCGACCGCGTCACGGACGGCCATGGCCCCGTCGCGCGGCAGACGCTCGCGAGCCTGCGCGGCCTACGCGTGCGCGGTGGGGAGCCGATCCCGACCCTCACCGAAGCGCTCGAGGCGTTCCCGGAAGCGAGGTTCACCGTCGACCTCAAGGACTGGAGTGCGATCGGGCCGTTGGTGAAGGTGTTGCAGCACAGCGACTTCCGTGAGCGTGTCTGTGTAGCGGGTGCGTGGGACAGCTGGCTTGCGACCGTCCGTGCCGAGGTGCCCGGTGTACGCAGCGCGCTCGGCTGGCGCTCGCTGGCCGCCCTGGTCACGTCCTCCCGCACGGGGGTGCGGCCGTCGCGCCGGCTCGCCACTGCTGAGTTCGCCCACGTGCCACTGCGGCTCGGGCGGGTGCCGGTGTTCGTCGAACGTCTCGTCGAGGGCGCCCACCGCATCGGTGTGCGCGTCATCGTCTGGACCATCGACGACCCGGTTGCCATGCGCCGCGTCCTCGACGCCGGGGCCGACGGCATCATCAGCGACCGTCCCGACCTGTTGCGCGAGGTGCTGATCTCTCGAGGTCAGTGGACCCCCATGCCGGCGTTCCCCAGCATCCCGCCCCTCCCCGGAGCCCTCGCCTCCTGAGCTCACCTGCGAGTCTTTGAGCGCCTGACCCGGTCCTGACGAGGTCGGGCGCTCAAAGACTTCGCGGCCTCGGCTCAGCTGGTGTGCTGGAGCGCCTTGACCTCTTCGCGCGCCGCCAGGACGGCGGTGTGCTGCTGCTGCACGACGGCCCGGAAGCCGTCGCTGAGGTCCTGCTCGAGGGCCTTCTCGTACTCGGACACTGCGTGGTCCTCGCCGGTCGCGGCGGCCCCGAGGACACCAGAGCTGTCGTCACCGGTCAGCGCGTCCTTGAGCGAGATCCACCCACGGTGCAGGGTGGCTGTCGCCGAGCCGCTCTCGTCGACGTCGTCACCGTAGTCGTGCCCCATGTCCACGATGTCGCGGGCGAACCCGGCGCGCTGCTCGGACAGGCGCTGCATGGTCGCGGCATCCTCGGGGCGGTCGCTGTCGCGCAGCTTCTCGGCGGCAGAGGCAAATCCGTCGCGGCCGTCCTTGAGCGTCTCCACGAGCTCCTTGGCGGCCTTCTCGTCAGCTGACATGGCTGGTTCTCCTTCGGTTGGTTGGGCGTGCCCTTGGGTCCTACCCCGATATGGAGGGTCCAAACCCTCAGACAGGTATGCCGCGGACGCGGCGTGCGTCCGCGGCATACCTGAGCGGGGTGGAGGGGGGGTCAGTCCTCGGACGACCCCGACATGCCCTGCTTGATGAGGTTCATGACCGAGGAGTCCGCCAGGGTCGTGACATCGCCGACCTCGCGGTTCTCGGCGACGTCGCGCAGCAGCCGGCGCATGATCTTGCCCGAGCGGGTCTTGGGCAGCTCGGCGACCACCATGATCTGGCGCGGCTTGGCGATGGGTCCGATCTCCTTGGCCACGTGGTTGCGCAGCTCCTGGACCGTCTCGTCGCCGTGGTCGGCGAAGCCGCCGCGCAGGATGACGAAGGCGCACACCGCCTGGCCGGTGGTCTCGTCCGTGGCACCGACGACCGCTGCTTCGGCAACGGACGGGTGCGACACCAGGGCTGACTCGATCTCGGCGGTGGACAGGCGGTGGCCGGAGACGTTCATGACGTCGTCGACGCGGCCGAGCAGCCAGATGTTGCCGTCGGCGTCGTACTTGGCACCATCGCCGGCGAAGTAGTACTTCGCGCCGAACCGCGACCAGTAGGTCTCCTTGTAGCGCTCCATGTCGCCCCAGATGCCGCGGAGCATTCCGGGCCACGGCTTGGTCAGGACGAGGTAGCCGACGGCCTCGGGGTCGTGCAGCGGCTGCCCCTCGTCGTCGAGGATCTCGGCGCTGATGCCGGGGATCGGTCGCTGCGCAGAGCCGGGCTCGAGGCTGGTGACGCCGGGCAGCGGGCTGATCATGATGCCGCCGGTCTCGGTCTGCCACCACGTGTCGACGATGGGCGTCCTGTCACTGCCGATGTGCTTGCGGTACCAGAGCCAGGCCTCGGGGTTGATGGGCTCACCCACCGACCCGAGCAGCCGCAGCGACGACAGGTCGAACTTCGCCGGGATGTCGTCGCCCCACTTCATGAAGGTCCGGATGGCGGTCGGTGCGGTGTAGAGGATCGACACCTTGTACTTCTGCACGATCTCCCACCAGCGGCCCTGGTGCGGGGTGTCCGGGGTCCCTTCGTAGATGACCTGCGTGGCACCGTTCGCGAGCGGGCCGTAGACGATGTAGGTGTGTCCGGTGACCCACCCGATGTCGGCCGTGCACCAGTACACGTCGGTCTCCGGGTGCACGTCGTGGACCACGGAGTTCGTGTAGGCCGCCTGAGTGAGGTAGCCGGCGGTGGTGTGGAAGATGCCCTTGGGCTGCCCCGTGGTGCCGGAGGTGTAGAGGATGAACAGTGGGTGCTCGCTGTCATGGGCGACCGCGTCGTGCTGGTCGCTGGCCCCGTCGACGACGTCGTGCCACCAGGCATCGCGCTCGTCGTCCCACTCGACCTCGCCCTCGGTGCGCTTGACCACGAGGACCTTCTCCACCGTGCTCTCGCCGGTGACAGCGGCGTCCACCGCGGGCTTGAGCGGTGCGGGCTTGCCGCGACGGAACTGCCCGTCCGCGGTGATGACGACCTTGGCCCCGGCGTCGGCTATGCGGGTGCGCAGCGCGTCCGCGGAGAACCCGCCGAAGACCACGGAGTGCGGGGCTCCGATGCGCGCGCACGCCAGCATCGAGACGACGGCCTCGGGGATCATCGGCAGGTAGATGGCGACGCGGTCGCCCTTGACGACGCCGAGCGACTCGAGGGCGTTGGCCGCCTTGGCGACGTCCTTCTGCAGCTCGGCGTAGGTGATGGCGCGGGTGTCGCCTGCCTCGCCCTCGAAGTGGATGGCCACGCGGTCGCCGTTGCCGGCCTCGACGTGCCTGTCGACGCAGTTGTAGGCAACGTTGAGCTCGCCGCCGACGAACCACTTGGCGACGGGGGCGCCGCTCCAGTCCAGCGTCTCGTCGAAGTCCTTGGCCCAGCTCAGGCGCTCGCGGGCCTGGCTCGCCCAGAACCCCTCGTGGTCGGCGTCGGCCTGCTCGAACAGCTCCGCGGTGCCGTTGGCCTGGGCCGCGAACTCGGGGGAGGGAGACAGGTCCCGCTCCGGCGACTGGCTCGTGGTCGTGGTCTCGGACACGGGGTTCCTCCTGGAAAGGTTGAAGACATCGATGCCTTGTTGCCCCCAGCCAACCCGCACCACCCCCGCCACGGCAAGGGGAGCGGTCTGCGTGGTCGTCCGACGGGCCGCTGGGCTCGCTGAGCGGCTAACCTCGGCGCCGTGACCGACGCCAGCCAGGCGGCGACGAAGTCCTCTCGCAAAGGCCGCGACAGGCCTGACCGCCGCGGAGCGGGCCTGGTCCGGCGCGTCGGGGTGCCCCTGACGGTGGTCGCAGGTGCGCTGCTCTGGTGGCCGGTCGGCTTCCTCGGCCAGGAGTCCTGGCTGCACCTGCCGCTGGTCGTGTTCGACGGCGACGTGGTGTTCCTCGGAGCGACGGCGGCCGCTGCCTCGGTCTCGCTGGTCGTGCGTTCGCCGTGGCCACGGTTCGCGATCATCGTGGTGTCCAGTGCGCTCGGCTGGGTCCTCGACGGGCCCACCACCGAGGCCTACCCGTACGAGCGCGCGGTGCTGGCGATCCTGCTCGGTGGTGGTGCCCTCCTCGGGGTCCTGCTCGGCGCCCGAGGGACGAAGGGTCCGCTCGCCGCGGCGACCGTCCTTGCGGTGGTCGCTGGACTCTCCCCGACGACGTGGCCAAGTGGCCTGGCTCTCGCGTTGGCACTTGCCCTGCCGTTCGCTGTGGCGACCTGGCAACGCGTCGCGCCGACCGTGCTGAGCCTGGTGCGGCTCGTCCTGACCTGGCTCGTGCTCGCACTGGGGGCCAGGGCGCTGTCGTACGTCTGGGACCTGGTGCGACCGGGCAGCGGCGGTGTCCCCGTCGGCCGGCAGGCTCGGACTGTGGGCGACGCGTCGTGGGACTTCGCCCGGACCCAGTGGTGGACCTACTCCGAGGCGGTGCTTGCCTCGTCGGCCCGGTGGTTCGTGACCGCTGCGGTCCTCGCGGTGGTCATCGTCGTCCTGCGCGCGGGCCGCAGCGGACTGCGCCGCCGCACTCCCGCGTCCTGACTCCGCTCCACCCGACTCTGCTCCACCCGACCGAGGTCGGGCGGAGCAGATGTCCTACGGAGCCGATGTCGGCAGACGGACATCGGGTGGGTGGCTACCAGCGGTGGGCGACGTCGATCACGAGGCGGCTGGTGGTGCCGTCGTTGATCGTGAAGGCGCGGAACGGCAGTCGTGCCCGGACGCCGAGCCCCATGGAGGTGTAGCCCTCGAAGGACTCCGCCCAGGCAACCTGGCGGAAGGTCGTGTAGCCCGTGACGTTGACGACCTCCTTGCGGTTCTTCGGCACGTAGCTGGGTGAACCGCTCTGGGTGTAGGCCGGAGCGTTGACGAGGATGGCCAGCTTGGCGCCTCCGCGCAGCGGCACGAGGGCACCCTCGCCGTCGGTGTAGACGTTCTTGACGTACTTGACGGTGTAGCCGGGCGCCTTGCTCCCGAGATCGACGACGAGCCGGTCGTAGCAGGCGTGTCGGCCGGACCGGACTCCCGCGACAGGGCCGGTGGCCATGGTGTTCCTGGTCTTGGCGAGCGAGCCCCAGGTGATGCCGCAGTAGGGCGCGACGGTGGTGGTGGCAGTGGTGGTTGCGCTCACCGGGGTGGCGAGCGCGGCGGTGACGGGGATGGCCCCGAGGGCGGCGGCGACGACGAGTGACCGGATGGCCAGCCGGGTCGCGCGGTGGGTGTTGGTGGTGTTCATGGTGTTCCCCTTTCGGACACCCCATGGACGACGACCTGGACGTCGAGGTTGACCCCGGAGGCTGCGCGGCCCGTGTCGTCCGCAGAAGAACCCTTTGCCCGGAAGGCGTGCTGTCCGTCGTAGTGGGGCAGACGGCATACCCGATCGACCTGCCCCGAAGGCGCACAGCACGGTGCCGCGCCCCCTGCGCTGGGACGCGGCACCGTGGTTCGGAGGGGCCGTACGGCGCAGGGCGCCCTCGGCCTCGTTGGTCGCCCTAGTGGGAGGTCGCCTTCTCGGCACCGTGGCCGGTGAGGGACCGAACCTCCATCTCGGCGTACTTCGCGGCGTTGAACTCCTTGCTCGTCACGGTGCCGAGCCAGCCGAGCACGAAGGCCAGCGGGATCGAGACGATGCCGGGGTTGTCCAGCGGGAACCAGTGGAAGTCCGCGTTCTGCAACATCGAGGCGGACTTGCCGTCGACCAGGGGTTTGCCCGACACCACGGGGCTGAAGATGATCAGCGTCAGCGCGGTGATGAGTCCACCGTAGATCGACCACAGCGCGCCCCTGGTGTTGAACCGCTTCCAGAACAACGAGTAGAGGATCGTCGGGAGGTTCGCGGAGGCCGCGATGGCGAACGCGAGGGCGACGAGGAACGCGATGTTCTGCCCGTTGGCGAGGATGCCACCGAGGATGGCGAAGATGCCGATGATCACCGCGGTGATGCGGGCGACCTTGACCTCCTCCTCCGGCGAGGCGGTGCCCTCCTTGATGACGGAGTTGTAGATGTCGTGCGACAGGCTGGCGCTGGCGGTGATGGTCAGGCCGGCGACGACCGCGAGGATCGTCGCGAACGCCACCGCCGAGATGATGCCGAGCAGCAGCTCGCCACCGAGCTCGTAGGCCAGCAGCGGCGCTGCTGAGTTGGCCTTGCCGGGGGCGGCGGAGATGACCTTCGGGCCGACGAGGGCGGCTGCGCCATACCCGAGCACGAGGGTGAAGAGGTAGAAGATGCCGATGAGCCAGATGGCCCACTCGACCGACTTCCGCGCCTCCTTGGACGAGGGCACGGTGTAGAAGCGCATCAACACGTGCGGCAGGCCGGCGGTGCCCAGGACCAGGGCCAGCGACAGGGAGATGAAGTCGATCTTGGTCAGTCCGCTCTTGCCGTACTGCAGGCCGGGGTCGAGCACCTTCTTGCCCCCCGAGGCCTGGACGGCGTCGCCCAGCAGGGAGCTGAGGTTGAAGCCGAACTTGCTGAGCACCCAGACGAACATCACCGCTGCGCCGATGATGAGCAGGACGGCCTTGATGATCTGGACCCAGGTCGTGCCCTTCATGCCACCGATGAGGACGTAGGAGATCATGATGACGCCGACGATGGCGATGACCAGCGACTGGCCGGCCTTGTCGTCGATGCCGAGCAGCAGGGCCACGAGGCCCCCGGCGCCAGCCATCTGGGCCAGCAGGTAGAAGAAGCAGACCGCGAGGGTCGAGATCGCGGCTGCCATGCGGACCGGGCGCTGCTTGAGGCGGAACGACAGGACGTCGGCCATCGTGTACTTGCCGGCGTTGCGGAGCAGCTCGGCGACGAGCAGCAGCGCCACGAGCCAGGCGACGAGAAAGCCGATCGAGTAGAGGAAGCCGTCGTAGCCGTTGAGGGCGATGGCACCGGCGATGCCGAGGAACGACGCCGCCGACAGGTAGTCACCGGCGATGGCGATGCCGTTCTGGCGGCCGGTGAACGCGCGACCGCCGGCGTAGAAGTCGGCCGCGCTGCGGTTGTTCTTCGAGGCCTTGATGACGATGCCCAAGGTGATGAGGACGAAGACGCCGAAGATGGTGATGTTCAGCGTCGGGTTGCCGACGTTGGTGGCCATGGGGACGAGGCTGAGGTTCATCGCTGGTCCTCGTCGATGGTCTTGGCGAGGGCGGCGGCGCGCGGGTCGAACACCCGGTCGGCCCAGCGGATGTAGATGATCGTGATGGTGAAGGTCGACACGAACTGGCCGAGCCCGAGGATCAGGCCGATGTTGACGTTGCCGAAGACCTTGGTGCTCATGAAGTCCGGGGCGTAGGTCGAGAGCAGGACGTAGAGGAAGTACCACGTCAGGAAGAGCGCAGTCATGGGGAAGACGAACTTGCGGAACCGGGACCTCAGGTCCGCGAACTCCTCGGACCCTTGCAGGTCGACGAAGGGGTCGTGATCCGTGCGAGCTTCGTTGCTCACGGGCACCTCCAGGGGCTGTGGTGGCACGGCCGACAGGGTGCCGGTCGCAAGGGGCCGCAGTGCTGCGGTGGCGCCACTGTGACCCGGGCGACGCAAGTGCGGCAGGTATGACGCGTGGTCGCGCGCCGTGCGGGGGGCCGCGGTCGCCGGGTGGCCACGTCCGCTGCGGCGAACGGTCGGTGCACCGCGCCCAGCGGCAACGCCCGGTCCGCCCCGGCTGCGTGACGTGCGCCAGTCATGGTGTGGCTGGTGTGCAGGCGCGAGGGTCAGTCCCGGTCGAGGACGAGGTCCTCGGGCGTGTGCAGGCGCACCATCGTCCGGGCGGTGTGCCGGGGGATCCGCGCCGGGGTCGCCAGCGACACGACGACCGTGGTCGCGAACGCGAGGGGGATGCTCCACGCCGCAGGTTGGCCGAGCAGCGCGCCGGGCCATCCGGCGATGGGTCCGGCGAGGACGGTCGCGGCGACCGCAGACGCAGCGAACCCGCCACCGACGACGAGGCCGGCCGCGGCCCCGATGGTGCTCAGCCCCCGCCACCAGGCGCCCAGCACCAAGAGCGGGCAGAAGGTCGACGCTGCCACCGCGAACGCCAGGCTGACCATGGTCGCGAGCCCCACCGGCTCGATGAGCCGCGACGCGGCATACGGCACGACCACGGCAAGGACGGTCGCGACCCGGAAGCCCTGGACCACGGTGAAGTCGTCACCGGTCATCCGCCCGAGCCGCCGCCGCAGCAGGTCCTGGTCGAGGACCCCGGCCACCGACATGGTCAGGCCGGAAGCCGTCGAGAGGAACGCCGCGAACGCTCCCCCGGCGAGGACGGCCGACAACAGCTCACCCAGTCGGTCGGGGAGCATCGCTCCGGGCAGCTGCAGCACGAGGGTGTCGGCGGCCACGCCCGGAGGGAGCTCGGGGAGGTAGACACGGCCGAGCACGCCGTACAGCGGGGGGAAGAGGTAGAACGCGCCGAGCAGCGCCACGACGGTCAGGGTCGTGCGACGAGCGGCCTTGCCGTCGGGGTTGGTGTAGAAGCGCACGAGCACGTGGGGCAGGCCCATCGTCCCGAGCGCGAGGGCGAGCAGCAGGCTGTAGGTGGCGTAGACCGGGTGGCCCTGCCCGGCCAACCCACCAAGCGGCTCGACCCAGCCGGCGTCCTGCGCGGCGATCGCGGGGGCCGGCGCCCCGTCGCGGAACCAGACGGCCAGCAGCACGAATGCCGGCGCGGCGATCGCGGTGAGCTTGATCCAGTACTGCACCGCCTGCACGAGGGTGATCGAACGCATGCCACCAGCTGCCACGTTGGCGACGACCACGACGGCCACGACGAGGCCGCCGACCCAGCTCGGCGCGCCGGTGACGCTGGTCAGGGCCAGCCCGGCGCCCTGGAGCTGGGGCAGGAGGTAGAGCCAGCCGATGCCGACGACGAGGACCGAGCAGAGCCGTCGGATGGCGGCGCTCTCGAGCCGGGCCTCGGCGAAGTCGGGCAGCGTGTAGGCACCGGAGCGTCGCAGGGGAGCGGCGACGAGGACGAGGAGCACGACGTAGCCGACGGTGTAGCCGACCGGGAACCAGAGCATGTCGAGGCCGTTGGTGTAGACCAGACCGGCGATACCGAGAAAGCTTGCGGCAGAAAGGTACTCGCCACCGATCGCACTCGCGTTGCGGTACGGCGTGACGGTGCGGCCCGCGACATAGAAGTCGCTCGTGGTGCGTGACAGCCGCAGACCGAACGCACCGATCACCAGCGTCACCGTGCAGATGAGGACGATGGCAACCAGTCCGTAGGCGGAGTTCACGGCTCGCGCCGCGCGATGACGGCGGAGAACTCCGCCTCGATGCGTTCGCTCTGTCGCACGTAGTAGCGCCCGACCACCAGTGCAACCGGGTAGACCACGACGGCAAGGATCAACCACGGCAACGGGACCCGGCCGATGTCGAGACCGCGCGTTGCTGGGACGAACAAGAACAGCAGGGGCAGTCCACCGAGCCCGACCGCCCCGAACCCCAGGACCGTCGCGGCCAGCCGCAGCTGGGCCGACATCAGCCCCGACATGTAGACCTCGCCGAGGTTGCTCTGCTCCTCGATCTCGCGGGTCAGCGGTCGCACGTCCCGGCGGGTCGCGGCGTCCCGGCGGGTGCTCGTGACCCGGACCCGCTGCGGCGGCTGCGACGGGTCGCTCACGATTCGGTCACTCGGTGGGGCGTGTGGGGCGCAGCAGCCGGTCGCGCAGCTCGCGGGTGTGGCGCCGGCTCACCTGGAGCTCGACCTCGTCGAGAACGACACTGCACCGGCCGTGCTCCATCCGCACTTCCTTGACGTGGCTCAAGGAGACCAGTGTGCTGCGATGGATGCGTACGAATCCTGCTGCAGCCCAGCGCTCCTCGAGGGTGCTGAGGGGGATGCGCACGAGGTGGGACCCTGCTGGCGTGTGCAGGCGCGCGTAGTCGCCCTGCGCCTGGGCGTAGCGGATCTGGCTCCGGGAGATGAACCGTGTGACCCCGGCGAGCTCGACCGGGATGGTCTCGTCCTGGCTCGCGGCACCCGGCCCACCCTGACCGTTCGGGCTGTTCGAGCCGTTCGAGCCACCCGGAGGGACCTGGTCCGGCGACCTGCTCGCGAGCGAGGTGGCCCCTGGACGGGACTCGCCGCCCGGTCCGCTGCCCGCGCCGAGGCCGGCAGACTCGACCGAGGTGACCACGCGGCGTACCGCCTCCGCGAGGCGGTCGGCACGGACCGGCTTCATGACGAAGTCGACGGCGTCGACGGCGAAGGCGGCGACCGCGTGCTCGTCGTGAGCGGTCACGAACACGACCTGCGGTCGCTGGGTGAACCGCGCGATGACCCGGGCGAGGTCCATGCCGTCGAGACCCGGCATGGAGATGTCGGAGAACACCACGTCGATGTCGCCTGCGTCCAACGCTCGCAACGCCTCGGCACCGCTGCCGGCGGTGCGCACCTCGGCGATGCGGTCGTCCTGGCGCAGCAACCAGCTGAGCTCCTCGAGCGCCGGCACCTCGTCGTCCACGACGAGGGCTCGCAGGGCCGTACCCGCGGCGCCAGCACTGGCGTCCTGCGGGCCGAGCAGCTCCGGGTCGTCGGAGGGCACGCCAGCCATGGGCCGACTCTACGTGGTGGGGTGCACGCCTGGCGCATACTTCGGCACCCGGAACGACACCTTGGTCCCGGCGCCGGGTGCCGTCTCGACGACGAGGCCGAAGTCGTCGCCGTACACCTGGCGCAGCCGGGCGTCGACGTTGCCCAGACCGATGTTGTCGCCGTCGGCGCGACCGTCGAGCACCGCCCGGATGACCTGTGGGTCCGACCCCACCCCGTCGTCCTCGATGGTGATGCCGGCCTCCGCACCCTCGTCGGTGGCCACGATGCGCACGTGCCCACCGCCCTCCTTGCTGGCGAGGCCGTGCCGGACAGCGTTCTCGACAAGCGGTTGGATCGCGAGGTAGGGGACGGTCACGGGCAGGACCTCGGGGGCGATCAGCAGCGAGATCGTGAGCCGGTCACCGAACCGCGCCTGTTCGAGGACGAGGTACCGCTCGACGTTGCGCAGCTCTTCGGCCAGCGTCGTGAAGGCGCCGCCCCGACGCAGGGCATAACGCGTGAAGTCGGCGAACTCCAGCAACAGCTCGCGAGCCCGTGCGGGGTCGGTCCGGACGAACGAGGCGATGGCGGCGAGGGAGTTGTAGATGAAGTGCGGGCTGATCTGGGCCCGCAGGGCCCGCAGCTCCGCCTCCATGGTGCGGGTCCGCTGGTGGCCTAGGTCGGCGAGCTCGGCCTGGGTGGCCATCCACCCGGCCACCTCCTCCGTCGCCCGGGCGAGTCCTGCGGACGCGTTCGGACCGTATGCGGCGATGGCCGCCACCACGCGGTCGTCCGCCACCACCGGGGCGATCACCGCGCCACGGATGGGGCAGTCCGGGTCGGAACAGCTCACCTGCCCCGAACCGAGGACGATGGTGTGACCGGTGCGAAGGACCTCCTCGGCGTCCTCTCGGGCGTGCGACGCGTGGTGGTCGGCGGCGCCGTCCCACGCCAGCAGGGAGGTGGCGTCGGTGATGGCGATGGCGGGCGCCCCCAGCAGCTGGCGCAGGTGCTTGGCCGCCCGCCCGACCCCCTCGGGGGTCAGGCCGTCCTGGAGGTGTCGGGCTGCCAGTGAGGCGGTGTGCAAGGTGGCGTGCGTCGCGTGGTCGACGTCGGAGACGAACCCCCGGGAACCACTGCGCCCGTGGTGGACCAGCCGGACGAGTGCACAGAGCAGCACCATCGCGCCAGCGACCACGATGGCGGTGGGGAGGTGGAAGCTGCCCGACACATGCGCACTCTAGGGCGATCGGACGACCGCTGGCGGGGACCCTAGGCTGGTGGACGTGCCTGACGCCGTCGCCTCGCTCCTCGCCCTCGCCGAGCTCCCGGGAGTCTCCGATCGCATCGCCGCCGCCCGCGAGGCCTGCGAACGACTGCGCTGGCACGAGGCGCTGCGGCGCCGGATCCCCGAGGCGTCGGCCGAGTCGCGCGTCCGGGGCGCCCAGGCGAGTGCGGCGCTGGAGGGCGCCACCGTCCCCCTCGAGCTCGTGCGCGACGTGATTCGCGGCGCCGCCCGTTGGCCGCTCGCCCCCGACCCCGTGGAGCAGGTCGCCCGCGGTGCCGTCCAGGCCACGGCCGAGAGTGAGCACGTGCGCTCGCTGGTGGCCACCGCGCCCCTGCAGGCGCTGGCCCGGCTCCACGTAGCGGCCGCCTCGGGGCTGGTCGGTGACGCCCAGCTCGGCCGGCCGCGGGTCGAGGGGGAGGAGTGCGAGGAGCTCGTCGACCTGGGCCCCGCGCCCTCGGCCAGTGCGGTGCGAGCCCGGCTGGACGGCCTGGTCGACCTCCTCGCCGCCTCCCGTGGCGCGAAGGTGCCGGCGCTGGTGGTGGCGGCAGTGGCCCATGCCGAGGTCGCGTCGGCCCGCCCTTTCGTGCGCGGCAACGCCGTCGTGGCCCGGGCGATGGAGCGCGCCGTCGTCCAGTCCCTCGGGCTGGACCCGACCGGGGTGGCCGTCACCGAGGCCGGACACGCAGCCCAGGGTGGGCCGGCCTACCTGGGTGCGCTCGCGGCATACGGCACGGGCAGCCGCGAAGGGGTCGCCCTGTGGCTGGAGCACTGCGCCGCCGCCCTCGTCGCGGGGGCCGAGCAGGGCGAGCAGGTGTGCGACGCGGTGCGCGCCGGGAGACTCAGCTGAGGCGGATCTGTTGCCGTCCCAGCAGATTGGGGGTGGTGATGGTGTCGATGGCCGCCGTGGGGTCACGATTCTCGGCGACACGCCGAGTGGGGCCGGGACGTCCCTGGAGCCGCAAAAGTCAAGGGTTCACTTCGCGACCGGACAGGGGTACACATGGAGTTGACGTCGACGCACGAGAGTCCGACGACCACCGTGACCCCATCGGGCACCCACGCGCGGGCAGTCCACTGGTGGACCGATCGTGACGGGCTTGTCCCGGTGCGACAACTACAGGAAGCACGCCTGGTAACCCGAGGCGGATCACGGTCGATGGCACCCCG
>JBDSKZ010000136.1:0-17949 GCA_039916625.1 Pedococcus sp. | reverse complement strand
CGCAGTCGATGGCTGAACATCGCGGTCGCGGGTGAGCTCGTGCGAGACCCGGACGCCGTGCTGGAGCGCGCGCTCGAACCTCGCGCTGCTGCAGAGCCGGCACCCTCGAGGCCGTGGCGCGATGTGGCTGAGCGAGTGGGAGAAGCTGCTCGACGGCCCGATCGAGGACGTCCTCGACGTGCTTACCTCGCAGACCCCGCGGTCGCGCGAGCTACGTGCGAACTCCCCGTTCGCAGGTGTGCTGAGCAGCGAGGAGCGCGAACGGGCGCTGCTCGCGTTCCAAACCCACCGGCACTCCCGGGTCTGACGAAGCGCGATCAGCTGGCGCACATCCTGCGCGCTGCGGCTCGCATCGCCAACGACGACGAGGTCATCGTGATCGGCAGCCAAGCGATCCTGGGGTCGTTCGACGAGGACGACCTGCCCGAGCCGGCACACGCCTCGATCGAAGCGGACGTCTTCTTCGCCAACGACCCGGACCTAGCCAAGACCAACAGTGTCGACGGCCACCTGGGTGAGGACTCTCAGTTTCACGAGACGTTCGGCTACTACGCCCAGGAGTGCGACGTGACCACGGCGACCCTGCCGACCGGCTGGCAGGACCGTCTGGTGCGCTTCACCCCACCGGCTGTGCAGGGTGCATCCGGGTTGTGCTTGGAGCGGCATGATCTGGCGCTGTCCAAACTGCTCGCGCACCGGGAAAAGATACCGAGATCGTCGCCGCACTGCTGGACGCCGGCCTGCTCCCAATTGGCGTGCTGCGTTCTCGCGCCGAGCTGCTCCCGGTCATCCCGATGCGGATCCGCCGCGTCGTGGACTGGCTCGACGCGTACACGGCCAACGGCGCCAGCCGCTAGGGCTGGCCGCTCCACCTGCTGCTCTTCAGCCCGCTGTGGCTCCGGCGGTGAACACCGCAAGAAGGGCGAGGACGCCCATCTGGAGGAAGACGTACGACCGGGTCCGTCCCTCTGCCCGGCCGTGCAGGTCGTGGTAGACGGCCCCGTTGATCCAGGCGAGCCAGATCAGCCCGAACACGACTGCGAACCGGCCCACGCCCGCCCATGTGACGTCTCCGGCGAGATGGTGGGCGGCCTGGGAGATGACCACGACGTAGACAAGGTCGTAGAAGAGTTCGAGAAAGCTGACCTCGCGCCCCACGATGACATCGCCGTGGGCCCTGGGCGGTTGCCAGAAGTGGCGGTGGAACGCCGCGACGGAGGCCCTGGAAAGGGGGCATCCCCCCGTGGGTCGGGCATATGTACTCCTCGGCTGGGCCACCCTCCGTAGGAGGACGCATGGCCCAGATGGGGGGCCCCTGGTGCTCAACAGGGCCGGAAGGGCCTTCAGGCCTGCGCGCGCAGCACGGGGAACAGGTCGTGCGCCATGGGGGAACCGGCCGGAAGGCTCTGCTCCAAGCCGTCGAACTGCGGTGAGGTCACCCAGGGCCGCGGCGCGTGGACCATGTCGTCGCCGAGGAAGCGCAGCGAGAACGCGCGACGCCGGTTGGGGCCGGGCACGCCATACGCGTGGTGCAGCGTGAGCATGTGGAAGAACACCGCATCACCGGGCTGCATCGCCCAACCCCGTATGTCGTAGGCGGACCGGTCCGCCTCGATGTCGGGCAGGTCGGTGAGTGAGCCCTCAGGAAACCACTTGGCTTCCTTGGCCATGAAGGAGCGCGGCATGAGCCAGCCCTGTTGGTGGGAACCGGCCAGGAACTCCAGGGTCGACTCCGCGGAGATCGGGTCGACCGGGGCCCACATCGAGCAGTTGTCGAAGCCGTCGACGTTGTAGTAGGGCTGGTCCTGGTGCCACGGTGTCTCCTGCTTGGTCCCCGGCTCCTTGACCAGCGTGTGGTCGTGGAACAGGCGCACCTGAGCACTCCCCGTGAGCGCGGCCGCGACATCGGCCGCACGGGACTCGAAGGCGATCTCCTGGAACTCTGCGATGCGCTGCCAGTTGCAGAAGTCCTCCACGAAGCTGCCGGGGTCGCTCGCGCTGTTGGCCACCTTGAACCGGGGGCTGGGGGCGGCGAGGTTGCGTTCGATCCCCTGCTCGATGGTTGCGACCTCATCGGGGCTGAACAGCCCACGGACGATGACGGCGCCGGTGGTGCGGAACTCGGTCACGGTGGCGTCGTCGACGATGGGCATTGGAGTGCGGGTGGTGGCGGCCATGGTGGTATCTCCTCAACGGGCGGCGGTTGGGACGAGTCCAGCGTGACGGTATGGGGTGCTGACGAAAAGTGGGCGATAGTGCCCACAGTGATCGAAGAACACGATCACTGCCGTAGCCTGTGGACGTGCCGGCAGCCGACCTGAGTGTGCGCCACCTGGCGGCCCTCGTGGCCATCCAGGAAGAAGGGTCCTACCGTCGCGCCGCGGAGCGGCTCGGCTACTCGCAGGCGGCCATCACCAGCCAGATCGCAGCACTCGAGAAGGGACTGGGCGCCCGCGTGTTCGACCGCCCGGGCGGCCCGCGGCCCGTCACCCTGACGGCGGCCGGGCGGGAGGTGCTGGAGGTCGCGCGGGACGTCCTCGCCGCCGCCGACCTGCTCGACCTGCGACTCGCGTCGATCCGGGACGGGCACTGGGGACGCCTCGCCATCGGCACCTTCCAGTCCGTATCGGCGCAGCTGCTGCCGGGCATCCTGCGTTCGGTCCGCCGGAACAGCCCCCAGGTGCACGTCAACGTCCTCGAGAGCGATGACAACCACGTGCTTACTGCCGCGCTGCGTGCTGCCCGGCTCGATGTCAGCTTCTTGGTCGGACCGGTCGACGGGGCCGGGCTCGTGGTCCGCGAGGTGGTGCGCGACCCGTTCGTGGCGATGGTGCCGGCTGACGACCCAGCTGTGGAGGTGCTGCCCGTCGCCGAGCTCGCGGCCCGTCCGCTCGTGGGCCACGCCCACTGCGTCTGCCACGACATCGTCGAGCGGGGGCTCGCAACCGCCGGGATCAGACCGACGTTCGCGTTCCGCAGCAACGACAACGCCGCCGTCCAGGCGATGGTTCGCGCAGGGATCGGGACCGCGGTGATGCCCGCCCTGTCGGTGAACCGCGACGACCCCGGTGTCCGGGTGCTGCGGCTCGAGCCGCCTCTACCGAGCCGCAGCATCCTGCTGGCGCACGTGGCGCAGCGTCCGCCGCCGACGGCGGTGGAGTTCGTGGTCCTGGCGATGGCAGAGGCCGCGGCGCTCGACCTGGAGCGACGATTCGGGGGCGGTGGAGCCTGGCACCCGACGGCCACCTCCCGAGGGTGAACCGGTGGCCACCACCGTCATGGCCGCCCAGCCGACCCGGGGTGGCCCGCGGTCCTATCGACGGAAGTGGCCCTTCCGTAAGCACGTGAAGGCTGATAGAAAGATACCCCATGGGGTATCGCGTTCCCCCACCACCGCGTCGAACAACCGGGAGGTCTGACGGTGTCGCCTTCGGACTCTGCGGGTGCTCGCTGGTGGGATGACCGGGTGCTCCCGCGCCTCGTCGATGTCGCCCTTGCGGATCGGGTGGCCGGCCAGTGGCGCCGCGAGCTCTGCGCCGACGTTGCGGGGGAGGTCCTCGAGGTCGGCTTCGGGTCCGGCCGCAACCTGGGCTTCTACCCGCCTGCCGTGAGTGCTGTCCTCGCTGTCGAGCCATCCGACCTCGCCTGGGAGCGGGCGCGCCCACGGGTCAAGGAGTTCGGGCGCCGGGTGGACCGGATCGGCCTGGACGGTGCGTCGCTCGCCGGGGTGGGCGATGCGAGCGTCGACGCCGTGGTCTCGGCGTGGACGCTGTGCTCCATCCCGGACCTGCCGACTGCCCTGGCAGAGATGCGTCGGGTGCTGCGCCCCGAGGGCCGGCTGCACTTCGTCGAGCACTCCCTGGCGCCCGACCCTGGGGTTGCCCGGGCGCAGCGGGCGCTTCAACCGGCCTGGGGTCGACTGGCCGGGGGGTGCCACCTCGACCGCGACATCCCCGCAGAGCTGGTGTCCGCTGGTCTCGTGGTCGCCGACCTCCGCTCGCGCTTCGTCGCGCGGGGCCCCGCGCGGCCCTGGGCGTGGTTCTGCTCAGGCTCTGCCTCCGCCTGAGGAATATACCCCTGGGGGTATCAGTTGACACGGGTGTCCCCCATGGAAGTGAGACGGTCATGACGAACCGCACCCGCCGGTCGACCCTCGCCCTGGCAGGGCTGGTCCTGGCTACCGGACTTGCCGCCTGCAGCGTCGAGCCGTCTGTTCCGGCCACGCCTGACCTGGCGCAATCTGCGGGCACGGACTCGCCCGCCCCCGCAGCAGGCAGCAATGTTGACCTGGTGATGCAGGCCCTGACCGGGCCCGAGGGGGAGTATGCCGCGGTCGCGGCGTACGCCGCAGTGATCGAACGCTTCGGCACGGTGGAGCCATACGTGAGTATCAAGGCTGCCGAGGAGCGGCACGTCCAGGCGCTGGCGCGACAGCTCGAGCGAGCCGGCGTCGTGGCGCCGCCCAACCCCTACCTGGGCGCGATTCCCGCACCGGATGACCTGGCCCTGGCGGCGCAGGCGTGGGCCGACGGTGAGGTGGCCAACGTCGCGATGTACGACGGCCTGCTGTCCCAGACCTCCGACCCGACGCTGACGAGGGTTCTGAGCAACCTGCGCCGCGCCTCCCTGGACCAGCACCTGCCGATGTTCCAGGACGCCGCCGCCAACGGGGGGTCCCTGACGCCAGACCAGATGAGGCGGTCCTGACAGCGCGGCCACCTCGCGCCGCCCTCGTCTTCGGCACACTGGGCGGATGACGCTCGACCCAGCAGACGGCCCCGACCAGCCGACCCGCCCCGCGCCGCGCTATCCCGAGCCGCTGGGCGGCGGGCGGGCAGCAGCCGCGGACTTCGCCGACCGCATCGGCACCAGACGGAGCATTCGCGAGTTCAGCGACCGCCCCATCCCCGAAGGGGTGGTCGCCGAAGCCGTGCGGGCAGCCGGCACCGCACCGAGCGGTGCCAACCTCCAGCCCTGGCGGTTCGTCGCCGTCTGCGACCCCAGCACGAAGGCGCGGCTGCGCGAGGCGGCTGAGGCGGAAGAGCGCGACTTCTACGACCGCCGCGCCCCCGAGGAGTGGCTGGGAGCGTTGGCACCGCTGGGCACCGACTGGCACAAGCCGTTCCTGGAGACGGCTCCGGTGGTCATTGCCGTCTTCGAGGTGCACCGGGGGCCGCACACCCCCCGGCCCTACTACCCCAAGGAGTCAGTGGGCATCGCGGTCGGCTTCCTCCTCGCCGCGCTTCACGAGGCCGGTCTCGCGACGCTGACCCACACCCCGAGCCCGATGCGCTTCCTCAACGAGATCCTCGACCGTCCCCCGGAGGAGCGTCCCTTCCTGCTCGTGCCCGTCGGCTATCCCGCCGACGATGCGTCGGTGCCGGACATCGGCCGCAAACCGCTGGACGAGGTCCTCATCTGGCACTGAGCCCGCTCAGGCAGGGGACCACAAGGAGACGCTGAACCGGCCGGCCTCGTCGGTCCACCAGCCCGCGGAGTCGAACCCCGCGTCGACGAACTCCGCTTCCAACCGAGCCCTCGTGAACTTCGCCGAGATCTCGGTGCGCAGCTGCTCGCCCTCGGTGAAGTCGATGGTGAGGTCGAGGTCCTCGACCTGCACGGTGACGTCACGGCGCGCCTCCAACCGCATCTCGATCCAGGCCTGCTCGGCGTCCCAGACTGCAACGTGCCGGAAGTCTGCACGGTCGAACGTCGCGCCGAGGCGGGCGTTCACCACGTCCAGGACGTTGAGGTTGAAGGCAGCGGTCACTCCGGCCGCGTCGTCGTAGGCAGGCACGAGCACCTCGGGAGACTTGACCAGGTCGGCCCCGAGCAAAAACGTGTCACCGGGGCGCAAGGCGTCGCGCAGGTCGGCGAGCAGGGCCTGCCGCTGGTCGGGGGTCTGGTTTCCGATGGTGCCGCCGAGGAACACCACGAGGCGACCCGGGGTGGGCTCGGTGTCGTCCGCCGGCCCGAGGGCCGCGGTGAGCCCGTGCTCGAAGTCAGCGCGGACCGACTCCAGCTCGAGACGGGGGTAGCGCCGGGCGAGGTCGTCGACCGCGGCGTGCAGCGCGGTGTCACTCACGTCGATGGCGCGGTAGAGGGGCTGCTCGTCCACGGTCTGCTCCAGCAGCGCCTCGATGAGCGCGCGGGTCTTCTCCGACGATCCCGAGCCGAGCTCGACGATCATGGTGCAGGCTGCCCGGTCGACGATCTGCGACGCGCGGGCCAGCAGGATCTCCCGCTCGGCATCGAACGGGTAGTACTCCGGGAGCCTGGTGATCTGCTCGTAGAGCTCGCTGCCGACCTTGTCGTAGAACCACTTCGGCGGCAGGGACTTCGGCTGGCTGGTGAGACCTGCCCTGACGTCCTCGCGAAGGGCGCGTTGGCTGAAGTTGTCGGGCAGCAGGTCGCGGTAGCGATGGGCCATGAGCTCGCTCTCGTCCGGGGGCTGGGCATCTCGACGGTACCGACCCGGGGCGACCAGGAACTCTCCGGTCGTGGGGCTCAGGCCCAGATGGCCGCGGGAAGACCGTCGGAGAAGACCTCGGGCGGGTCTGGCAGCGGCTGGGCCAGCCCGACGGCGCGGCGGGCAGCCGTCCACGCCACCGCACACGCGTCGAGGACGTCGTCGGCGGCATACCCGGGACCGGTCAGGACCGACGGGCAGGAGAGGCCGGCCGCGGACAGGGCGGCGAGACGGTCACGCCGTCCCGGCTCCGTCTTCTTGCCGGTGAGCAGCGGCGCACCGGCCATCGTCGCGAACGACAGCTCGGGGTGCACCTCGAGCACCATCACGGTGGGGCGACTGCGCACCCACGCGTCGACCTCGACGATCTTTGGCCGCAGCGCGAACGCCTGCGCGCCGACACCCTGGCCGGACAGCGCGCGGTTCACGGTGTCGGCCTCGGCGCGGGACTGCGTGGCGTAGGCAGCCCGCGTCAGCGTGGTGAACACCGACGAAGCCTTGCCCTTCAACATCTTTCGCGCGAGGGCGTCTGCTTGGCGGGTCGTTTCATCGGGCAGGCCGATGGGGATGTCGATACCCACGACCTGGATGCCGAGCGACTGCCGCACCGTCTCGACGAGGCTGCCGATGGTCTGCGCCACGGCGATGCGCGGGCGGGGGGCGCCGGGCTCCAGGATCGCTCCGACCCAGCCTGCCTTGCACGCGTCGACTCCCAGGACGGGAACGGTGATCTCCAGCCGTGGCAACGGGATCGGCCCGTCGCCCTCCACCTCCCCGGTAGACGCCGCCGAGGTCACAAGGGTCACCGGGGTCCCAGGGGCCACCGCATCCACAACGTCCACCGCGTCCACCCCCAGCAGCTCGCCGAGCTCGCGCAACGACTCCACCGTCCGCGCGAAGGACGCGACGACCCCGCGGTGGTCACCGGCGGCCAGCTGGTCGCGCAGCTCAGTGGCCCGGGCGACCACGTTGCCCGCCCGACGGCGAGCGTCGGAGGGCC
This sequence comes from Pedococcus sp., assembly GCA_039916625.1. Lineage (GTDB taxonomy): Bacteria > Actinomycetota > Actinomycetes > Actinomycetales > Dermatophilaceae > Pedococcus. Next base: position 10,480 of record JBDSKZ010000136.1, on the reverse strand, counting down.
CGGTCATCGGAGCCTCATCGGAGCCTCATCGGAGCCTCGCCAGGCCGAGCCAGTCGGCCAACGCGTCGATCTCGGCCTCGACGGCGACCGCCATCTCCTCGGTGAACGCCACGTCCTGGTGGACGGCGTGGACCTCGAAGATCCCTTCCCTGGGTTCGGCCTTCGCGTCGAGCTTGCCGACGAGCCGGTCGCCGAACAGGATCGGCAGCGCGTAGTAGCCCCAGCGCCGCTTCGACGCAGGTTTGTAGACCTCGAGGACGTACTCGTACCCGAAGATGTCCTGCGCCCGGGCACGGTCGTAGACCAGGCGGTCGTACGGCGACAGCAGTGCGGCCCGTCCGTGGAAGTCGTGGGTCTGGTCGCGTTCGAGCGCCACCGGATCCACCCGCCAGTGCCCGTCGCTGCCCTCGATGGCCACGGGGAGGCCGGCCTGTCCGACGTCGACGGGCTCGCTGGGCATCGTGGTGCCCTTGGCCTTGGCGATGCCGAGCGACGCCAGCCGCCGTTCGTCCCGGTGGCGCACGGCCTCCTCCACCGTCATGGCCGGCAGCTCGGGGTAGACCCGCTCGGCGAGGTCGAACACCCGCTGCCTGCCCCGACGCCCACTGACCGCCACCTCGGCCTTCATCACGAGGAACTCGAGCATCTGGGTGACGTTGCGGTCGTTGGTCCACCCCGACGACGGCCACGACACGATGCTCGTGTCGGGGATCTCCTTCGACAACAGGGGACCGCGGTCCTGGAGCTGGTTGAGGATGTCCTGCCGGAAGGAGTCGTTGACCCGCAGCCATTCCCGCGAACGTTCGTGGGGCGGCCAGTCCTGGTGCCCCGCCAGGTGCGCGGGCAGGTCCTCGACCGGACGAATCATGCCGTTGAGCTCCACGAGGGTGCGCGTCTCGAGCGCCTGCTGGAGGTCCGCAGACCGGTATGCCGCCCCGAGCCGGCTCCAGAGCACGAGCTCGGCGCTCGGCGCGATCGGTGCCGCCGGGTCGATCTGGAGCAGGCTCAGCTGCTGGACCACCTCGACGAGGTCGCCGGGGCGGGGCAGGTCGAGCATCTCGGCGCGCACGGCGATGCGCCGTGCCTGCGCCTTGCTGAGCTGGAGGATCCCCACGACGCGAGGGTAGCGAGCCCCAGCTGCAGCGCGGGTGGGCCCGGGTCAGCCCGCCCGGCCGCGCCGCGCCTGGAGGTAGTCGCTGACGACGTACTCGCCGAGCCGGTCGACGCTCGGCGTGAAGACCCGTCCACCAGCCCGGCGCGCGATCGCGTCGACGAACCGCGCGAGCCCCGGGTCCTCGCCGAGCATGAACACGTTGAGGGCCGCGCCCGAGCGCCGCAGCTCGTCGACCTGGGTGACGGTCGCGCGCAGGGTGGCGTTCGTGGTGGGCCACTGGAACTCGGGTATGCCGTCGTCCCCGAGGTGCGCCGTCGGCTCGCCATCGGTGACCACGAGGACGACCGGCTGCGCCTGGGGGTGCTGGCGCAGGTGCCGGGAGGCGAGCATCAGCGCGTGCTGCAGGTTGGTGCCCTGCACCCACTCCGGCTCTGCATCAGCGAGCTGCACCGGGGTGAGCCGACGCGCCGCGATGTTGAACCCGATGATCTGCAGCGCGTCCTGCCGAAAGCGGGTCTGCACCAGGTGCGACAAAGCCAGGGCGGTCTGCTTCATCGGCCCCCAGCGGCCCTCGTTGACCATCGAGAACGACATGTCCACGCACAGGGCGACGGCCGCGGTGGTGCGGCGTTCGGTCTCGACCACCTCGAAGTCAGCCACATCGAGACTGACCTGACCCGGTTGGATGCCATTGCGGCGCAACGCGTTGGCGACGGTGCGGGGCACGTCTAGCGGCTGTTCGTCCCCGAACTCCCACGGCCGGGTGAGCCCGGTGGGCTCGTCGGCGTGGCCGGTGCGGCGGTCGGCGTGGTCGCCGTGACCATCGGCCGACAAACCCTCGAACACCTTCTTCAGCGCGGTCTCGCCGAGGCGGCGCACCGCCCGCGGGGTGAGCCGCAGGCCGTCGTCGCCCTGGCTGACGTACCCCTGGCGCTCGAGCTCGCGCTCCAGCTGTCGCAACGCTTCCAGGTCGCGGGCCGCGTCGGCGCCCAGGTGCTGCTCGAGGCGTTCGACGTCGATGTCGTCCAGGCTCGACCCTGCATGGGTCTGGCCGACCTGCTGCATCAGCGACTCGAGGTCGGCGAGCTCCGCCACCGCCTCGACGGCGGCGCTGTAGCCCATCGGCTCCCCGCCGGGACGCATGCCGACGGGGCTGCCCCGGTCGAGTCCCGGCCGCAGGGCGCGCAGGTTGTCACCCAGCTGTGCCATCTCCGAGGCGAGGTCGGCGTCGGCGAGGGCGTCGCTCATGAGCTGGGCGAGCTGTTCGCGCTGTTCGGGACTGAGGGAGGCCATCATGCGGGCGGCAGCGGCCTGGCGCCGGGCGAGGGCGTCGATGAGCTCGTCGACGTCCTGCGGGTCCTCGGGGAACAGCGCGCCGTGCTGGTCCATGAACTGCCGGAACGCGTCGGTGGTGTCCTCGCCCCGGGCGTGCGAGGCGAGCAGCCGGTTGAGGTCGGCGAGCATGTCACGGACCGCAGCCATCGCCTCGGGGTCCGGGTCGGACAGTGCCCGCGCCAGGCCGGCGAACTGTGCGTCGAGCACCTCGCGCTGGAGCAGCTGCGCGATCGAGTCGTAGATCGCCTTGGCCTCGGGCGAGTGCCACTCGTGCGAAGCGAGCGCCCGGACCTGGCCGGCCGCGTCGTCGGGCAGCGTCGCGAGGTCCATCTCGGCGAGCCGCGCGGCATCGGTGTCCTCGCCGGCGAGGGTGTCGCGTTCGGCGGCCAGCGCCTGGTCGAGGGCCGCCCTGACCTGGTCGAGGGTGCCTGACAGGTCGCCGCGGCGCCGGGCGGTGTCCCGCGCCCGACGGATCCGGTCGGCCAGCTCGTCGAGTCCTCGCCGGCCGTCCAGCCCGCGCCGCAGCAGGTCGCGCAGCGCCTCCCGCGCCGAGCCGCCGGCCAGGACGTCCCGGCCGATCTCGTCCAGTGCCTCCCGCACGTCGAACGGCGGGGCCAGCGGGTCGGCACCGCCCTGCCACGGCCCGTAGCGGAAGCGGTCGCCGTGGTGACCGGCGCCCGGTCCCGGGCCACGCCCCGTACCGCGTCCGTCTCCGTGCCCGCGTGCACCTCCGTCCGCGCCCCCGCGGCCCCGTGAGGCTGGCACGGTCAGGCTCCGTAGACCGTGCGACCGGCCACGGTGTCCTTGTCGAGGCGCCGCGTCAGGTGCAGGCCCTCGAGGACGAACTCGACGGCCGCCGCCACCTGCCCCTGGTCGGCGTCGTCGCCGTGTCCGAGCCGGTCGAGCACCTTGGACAGGCCCGGGGTGGTGCCGATCTGGGCCAGCAGGTCGGCTGCGGGCACGAGCTCGCCGGTCTCGACGACCTCGCCTGCAGCGAACCGTTCGGTGAAGCCGGACAGGTCGAGGCCACCGAGCCGGGCCCGGAAGGTCTCGGCCGTCGCCAGGCGCAGCAGGTGGTCGAGGACGTCGCGCTCGCGGCCTTCCTCTCCCATCTCGAACTCGACCTTGCCGAGCAGGGTGGGCACGACGGTGGGGACATCGCAGATGCGGGCCACGGCTTCGGACTCGCCCGAGCGAGCTGCCCGTCGTAGGGCAGAGGCGCTGACGCTCTCGGCCGCAGCGATCGAGAACCGCGCCGAGACCCCCGACCGCTGGTCGACGGCTGAGGACTCGCGCAGCCCACGGGTGAACCGCGCCAGCACCTCGACGAGGTGCTCCGGCACGTCGGCGACGGTCTGCGCCTCCTGCCGGATCAGGCGGACCTCGTCGGAGACCTCCTCCTGGTAGTGCGTGCGGATCTCGGCACCGAAGCGGTCCTTGAGCGGGGTGATGATGCGGCCCCGGTTGGTGTAGTCCTCGGGGTTGGCGGTCGCCACGAGCAGCAGGTCCAGCGGCAGTCGCAGGGAGTAGCCGCGGATCTGGATGTCGCGCTCCTCCAGCACGTTGAACATCGCCACCTGGATGCGTTCGGCGAGGTCGGGCAGCTCGTTGAGCCCGAAGATGCCGCGGTTGGCGCGCGGCACCAGCCCGTAGTGGACGGTCTCGGGGTCGCCGAGGGTGCGTCCCTGCGCGACCTTGACCGGGTCGACGTCCCCGACGAGGTCACCGACGCTCGTATCGGGCGTGGCCAGCTTCTCGGTGTAGCGCTCGGACCGGTGCCGCCACACCACGGGCAGCTCGTCCCCGAGGTCGGCCCTGAGGTTCAGGCAGCGGGTGCAGACCGGGGTGGTCGGGTCGTCGTGGATCTCGCAGCCGGCCACCTCGGGGGACCACTCGTCGAGGAGCTGCCCCAAGGTGCGCATCAGCCGGGTCTTGCCCTGACCGCGCTCGCCGAGCAGGACCAGGTCGTGCCCGGCCAGCAGGGCGCTCTCGAGCTCGGGGAGGACGGTGTCGTCGAAGCCCACGATCCCCGGGAACGCCGGCTCGCCGGAACGCAGTCGCGCCAGGAGGTTCTGGCGCAGCTCGGCCTTGACGCTGCGGTGCGTGTAGCCAGAGGCGACGAGCTCGCCGAGGGTGCCGGGGCGTTCGGTCGGGGTCATTGCTCCACGCTACGTCTGGGTCGAAGCGACCGACACCCGTGGGGAGGACCCGCCGGGCTCCTGGGGGAAGGCGCAGAACTCGTTGCCCTCGGGGTCGGCCAGCACGGTCCACCGTGGCTGCTCGGACAAGACGGTCGCGCCCGCCTCGACCAACGCGGCGACGGACGGGGTCTGCACGTCCCAGTGGATCCGGTTCTTCACGGTCTTCGGCTCCGGCACGGGCACGAACACCAGGTCCCTGAAGGGGAACCCTGCTCTCCTGGCGTCCTCGTCTGCCTCACCGATCTCCAGCCACCACCAGCCGTGGTCAGCGTCGTTGCCGACCGGGAGTCCGAACACCTCGCCCCACCAGCGTGCCACCCGCTGGGGGTCCGCGCAGTCGACCACGACCTCATACAGGCGGTAGGGCTCCAGCCGTTCGGGGGAGCGGACGAACGCGCAGAACTCGCCACCCTCCGGGTCGGCCATCACGGTCCAGCCCTGCTCAAGGGTGGCCGGCACGAGGACGCTGGCCCCCAGGGCCTCCAGGACCGCGACCGACTCGGTGTCGACGTCGAGGTGGATCCGGTTCTTGGCGGTCCTCGGCTCGGGCACGGTGTCGAGCCACATGCGCTGCTCAGATGTGGCGCCGTCGAGCACTGCGGGGTCCGACGCGCCCGCACGTGGGGTGAGCCCGAGCGCTGCCGCCCAGAACGCACCCTGGCGTCCTACGTCGCTCACGTCGAGGCAGAGGTCCTTGAAGCGCGCGAGAGCCATGAGCCCACCCTAGGACGGGAGGGTCACCGGGCGTCAGGTGGCGAAGAGCGAGCCAGCCGCGGCGATCCTGCCCATGGCAGTGCGCCCTGCCCACGAAGCTTCACGGGCAGAGCGCACTCCGGTGGGCACAGCGCCCGATGACCGGCTGGGTCAGGCGGCCGGGTAGTCGGTGTAGCCCTCGGCGCCGCCGCCGTAGAACGTGTCGGGGTTCGGCTCGTTGAGCTCGAGGCCCTCGCGCCAGCGCTTCGGCAGGTCGGGGTTGGCCAGGAACGGGCGACCCACCGCGACGAGGTCACCGAGGTCGCGCTCGAGCAGTCCCTCGACGGTGTCGAGCGTGGTGACGTCCCCGAAGCCGCTGTTGATGATGACGGGTCCGTCGAACCGCTGACGCAGGTCGCGGAGCAGGTCTGTCTCTGGGTCGGCGAGGATGCTCAGGTAGGCCAGGCCGAGGTCCGCGATCCCGGTGACGAGCACGTCATACGTGGCCTGCACATCGGCCGGGTCCTCCTCGAGGACGCCCTGGATGTTGTGCGCCGGGGAGATGCGGATGCCGACGTGGTCGGCGCCGATGGCGTCGACGACGGCCCGGGTGACCTCGATGGTCAGGCGCGCACGGTTCTCGGGTGAGCCGCCGTACCCGTCGGTGCGGGTGTTGCTGCTCGGTGCGAGGAACTGGTGCAGCAGGTAGCCGTTGGCCGCGTGGACCTCGACACCGTCGGCACCTGCGGCCACGGCCTGGCGGGCGGCGTGGACGAAGTCGGCGACGATCCCGGCGACCTCGTCGGTCTCGAGCGCGCGCGGGGTCGGGTGGTCGAGCTGGCCTTGGGCGGTGACCATCTTGCCGGGGGCCGGCAGGGCGCTGGGGGCCACGGACTCGAGGCCGTCCTTGTTGTCCGGGTGCGCGATGCGGCCGGCGTGCATGAGCTGGATGAACAGCTTTCCGCCCTCGGCGTGCACGGCCTCGGTCACCTTGGCCCAGCCGACGACCTGCTCGTCGCTGTGGATGCCGGGGGTTCCGAGATAGCCCTGGCCGACAGCGCTGGGCTGGGTGCCTTCGGTGATGATGAGGCCGGCGCTGGCGCGCTGGCGGTAGTACTCGACGTTGAGGTCGGTGGGAACGCCACCCTCACCAGCCCGGTTGCGGGTGAGGGGGGCCATGACGAAGCGCTGCGGCAGCGTCCACCGGCCGACCTGGGCGTTCTCGAATGCGCGTGACATGAAGTCTCCTCGGAGTCGATCGTCAAAAGTTCAACGAGGTGGGTAACCGACGTCGCGGCCTTCTCATTCCCGCACGAGGATGTGACGCATGCAGTCCGCGGAGCTCCTCCTCGACCCGGCCACCGACGCCGCGGTACGTGCCGAGTGGGCGGCGCTGTCGGCCGCCGGACTCCCGAGCCAGGCCGACCACCGCGGCGAGACCAACGCTCCGCACGTGTCCGTCGTGGTCGCAGACCGGTTTCCTCCGGCGGGGGAGGAGGCGCTCCTCGCGACCATCGAGGCCCTGCCCCTTTCCCTCCGGCTCGGAGCACCCGTGGTGTTCGGCGGCCGCCGACTGGTCCTTGCCCGCCTCGTCGTGGTGGACCGGCCTCTGCTCGACCTCCACGCGGCAGTCGGCGACGCCCTGGCCGGCGCATCCGACCGCTCGCTCCACACCGCCCCCGGGCGGTGGGTGCCGCACGTGACGCTCGCCCGCGGCATACCGGCGGACGCCCTGGCGACCGCCCTCGAAGTGTTGGGAGGCAAGGGCGGCGCCGTTGCGGACCTCGACGGGCAAGCATCCGTGCTGCGCCGATGGGACTCCGAGGCGCGCCGGGCGTGGGTGGTCGGATCCGCCTGAGGGCGCCGACTCCCAGCGGGGATGGCACAGTGCTCGGTATGCCGCCGACCGCACCTCCCGCCGCCACCGCCACCCTCGACGTCGCTGCCCTGCGCACCCACTTCCCCGCCCTGCAGGGGGGCGCCGCGCACTTCGACGGCCCGGGTGGGTCGCAGATCCCTTCGGTGGTGGCGGACGCGGTCGCGGCGGCGATGACCGCACCGATGTCGACCCGCGGCAACGTGACCTCGGCCGAGCAGAACTCCGACGCCCACGTGCTCGCCGGTCGCGCTGCACTAGGCGACCTGCTGGGAGCGCCGGCGGGCGGGGTGGTGTTCGGGCGCAGCATGACGGCCCTGACCTTCGACCTGTCGCGCACCCTGGCCAAGGACTGGGGGCCGGGGGACGAGGTCGTCGTGAGCAGGCTGGACCACGACGCGAACATCCGGCCCTGGCTGCTCGCGGCACAGGCGGTGGGCGCGACCGTGCGCTGGGCGGAGTTCGACCCGGCGACCGGTGAGCTCGACCCCCAGGCGTTCGCCGACGTGCTGTCCGACCGGACGCGGCTCGTCGCCGTGACCGGTGCGTCCAACCTCATCGGCACCATCCCCGACGTCGCGGCCATCGCCGGGCTGGCGCACGACCGCGGCGCGCTGCTGTTCGTCGACGCGGTCCACCACGCGGCGCACGCCTCGGTCGACCTGCAGGCCCTGGGGGCCGATGTGGTGGCCTGCTCGCCGTACAAGTTCTTCGGTCCGCACTGCGGTGCGCTCGCGGCCGACCCGGCGTTCTTGCAGACCCTGCACCCCGACAAGCTGGCGCCCTCGTCCGACGCCGTGCCCGAGCGGTTCGAGCTGGGGACCCTGCCCTACGAGCTGATGGCCGGCACGGTTGCTGCGGTCGACTTCATGGCCGACCTCGTCCCGGGAGGGGGGACGCGCCGCGAACGGCTGGTGCGGTCGGTGGCTGCCGTCGAGGAGCACGAGTCGGTCCTGCGGTCGCGCATCGAGGCTGCCCTCGTCGAGCTTCCGGGCGCCACCCTCCACTCCCGTGCCGCCCACCGGACCCCGACCCTGCTCGTCGACTTCGCGGGGCACGACAGCTCCGCGATCTACCGGTTCCTCGCAGCTCGCGGGGTCAACGTCCCGGCGAGCAGCTTCTACGCCCTCGAGGCGTCCCGGGCCCTCGGCCTCGGTGACGCCGGTGCGCTGCGGATCGGTCTGGCGTCGTACACCGACGACGACGACGTCGACCGACTGCTCGACGGGCTGGACGCGTACTTCCGCCAGGCCTGAGCCGCCGGCGGCCCGAGTCGTGGCCGTGACCGCGGCCCTTGGCCGTCGGCTGCCCGGCCTGGGTCACCGTGGCTGCCGGCTACTCGCGGGCCAGGCGCGCCTTGAGGATGGTGGCCAGCCGGTTCATCTGCTGCACATGGGCGGAGTCGCCGTCGGTCTGGACCACAGCCGGCCCCACCGCGTCGGTGATGATCGCGACGGCATACCCGTCGTAGATCCCCATCTGGCGGGTGACGGTGTCGGACCGCAGCCAGCCGCCCTTGAACGCCCCCGCGCCGATCGTGCCGAGCCCCCACCGGTGCGCACCGATCGGGCGCATCGAGGACAGCAGGTAGCTGCTCGAGGTCTTCGAGACGACGCGGCCGTTCGCGAGGGCGGCCATGAACCGCACCTGCTCGCGGATCGTCCACTGCATCCCGCCCTGTGAGGTGTCGGGTGCCACCGTGCGGGTGTCCCCGATCGAGCGCAGGACGCTGTTGATCGCCGCGCTCGGGCTGCCGGGGATCTCGCCCCGCAGCGCCACGACCGCGTCACCGTCCGAGGCGGTGAGGGCTGCGGTGACCCAGCGCTTCTGCTGTGCGGTCGCGCGGGCGGGGTCGCCGTCGCAGACCGTGTCGAGGAACGCCGCGACCACCAGCACCTTGGAGGTCGACCAGGCCTTGTAGCTGGACACCGAACCCTCGATGGTCACGTCGGCCGGGTCCGACAGCGGCGCGAACGCCAAGGAGTTGCGGGTGTCGCCCACCAGTCCGGGGGAACGGGGCGTGGTCGAGTGCGACGGCTTCGCCGCGGTGGCCTTGGGAGTGGTCGGTACGGGTTTCACCGGCGACTTCGAAGGGGTTGGGGCGGTCGTTGTGGTCGCCGCAGTGGTCGCCGCGGTGGTCGGCGCTGGGGTGGTCGGTGCCGTGGACGCTGCCGGGCTCGTGGCCGAGGTCGCCGGGCTCCGCTGCGGCGTCGGAGAGGAACAGGCCGCCAGCAGCAGGCCGGCGACGACGATCACGAGAGTGGGGCGCACGCTCATCGACAGTAACCGCCCGTCGGCGCCGGCGTTTCGCCCGAGACTGACAAGATCAGGGCCATGACATCCAAGGCGCGCCAGCACCCCGAGCTGTGGGTCGACCCCGAGGACGACCCCCGTCTCGTGCGGGACCAGCCGGAGACCTCGAACGACGAGCAGGGGCCGGGCGATTCGGCCCCCGCGAGCGAGCGCGCGGTGCTGGTGGAGTACCTGCGCCACTTCCGGCTGACGTTCGCCATGAAGTGCGACGACCTGTCCCCTGAGCAGATGGCCATGCGTTCGGTCGAGCCGTCCACGCTCTCGCTGCTCGGGTTGCTGCGTCACCTCGCCAAGGTCGAGCACATCTGGTTCCGGATCACCATGGAGGGCAACGAGATCCCGCGCCTCTACGGCACCGACGAGGATCGTGGGGCCGACTTCGATGGGGCGGTCGCCGACCCGGAGGTGGTGGCCGAGGCCTGGGAGGCGTGGCGCACGGAGGTGACGTACGCCGAGGAGTTCGTCGACCGGGCCGAGTCGCTCGAGCTGATGAGCACTCACCCCACCCGGGGCCGCTTGTCGCTGCGCGAGCTGCTCGTGCACCTCATCGAGGAGTACGCCCGGCACTGCGGCCACGCAGACCTCCTGCGTGAGCGGATCGACGGCCGCACCGGTGAGTGAGGACCAGGAGCGCATCCGCGACGCCGTGCAGCGGTATGCCGACCTGCACGGTGCGGTCCAGGAGGCGGCGGACGGCTTCGTCGCCCTGATCACCGCGCTGCTCGACGACGCGGGCATCAACTACGTCTCGGTGACCGGTCGCGCCAAGAGCGTCTCCTCGTTCGCCGGCAAGGCAGCCCGCACCGACGATGACGGCGTACCGCTCTATCCCGACCCGTTCGAGCAGATCACCGACCAGCTGGGCGTACGGGTCGTGACCTACCTGCGTGACGACGTCACCGCCGTCGCCGACCTGCTCTCGGACCAGCTGAGCGTCCTGGACGACCG
>JBDSKZ010000135.1:0-16004 GCA_039916625.1 Pedococcus sp. | reverse complement strand
AGAACCGCCTGCAGCACACCATCAACAGCCTGAGCGTCGCCGCCGAGAACGCCTCGGCTGCGGAGTCCCGCATCCGCGACACCGACATGGCCAAGGAGATGACGTCCTTCACCCGGTCGCAGATCCTGCAGCAGGCCGGCGTCTCGATGCTCGCCCAGGCCAACTCCGCCCCGCAGTCGGTGCTCAAGCTCCTCGGCTGAGTCCGTGGCGTGGCCCGGAGCCGGGGGAGACCTCGGCCCCGGGCCCACGCCCCAGCACCACTGGCGATAGGAAGGAGGCGGCACCGTGGCCTCGATCGACGGACTGATCTCCGGACTGAACACCACCCAGATCATCAGCCAGCTGATGGCTGTGGAGCGCTCCTCCGGCAACCCGCTGCTGAAGGGCAAGAGCGAGAGCCAGAACATGGCGACCGTTCTCCAGGCCCTCAACGCCACCCTCACGGGCCTGCAGACCGCGGCGAAGGCGTTCATCCCCGACAGCATCACCAAGGTGTCGGCGTGGACCTCGGCCACCGCAGTCTCCTCCCTCCCGGGCCTGGCCACCACCTCGGTCGGCCCGAGTGCACTGCCCGGCACCGCCACCTTCACGGTCCGCAGTGTCGCCACGGCCGGTGCGTCGGTCACCTCCGGTTCGGTCGGTTCGCTGACCACCCCGGTGAGCGACGGTCCCCTCCTGCTCGGCAAGGGCACCGCAGCCCTCGGTATGGCGTCCGTAGCCGCCGGCCCGCAGCTCGCGGGCGGCGCTCACGCCCTTGCCGTCACCCAGTCCTCTGCCGGCGCTGCCCTCACCGGGTCGGCGGTAGCGGACAGCATCACGATCGACGCGGGGTCAGCGACCCTGTCGGTCGAGGTGGACGGAACCCCCACGTCCATCACGCTGGCGCAGGGCACCTACACCCGTGACCAGCTCGCGGCCGAGATCGGCCGTGCCTCTGGCGGGACCCTGACCGCCAGTGCTGGTCCCGATGGCGCCCTGCGCCTGGCCACCACCGCCGAGGGCTCGGCTGCCACCTTGCGGGTCGCGGCCGCCAACAGCGCCCTGGGCCTCACCGACACCAGCACCGTCGGCACCGGAACCGACGCCGTCGTCACCCTCGACGGCGTCGCCACCACGGTCGCCAGCCTCACCCGCGGCGGCCAGGTGAACCTGGAGGGCGCGAACGGCGACAGCCTGGTCGTCACCCTCGCGGGTGGCCTGCGTACCGGCGCCGCGAGTGCCACGGTCGTGGAGCTCGCGGCCGGTTCGTCGCTGGCCCAGGTCGTCTCCTCGATCAACAGTGCCGGCGCCGGCATGCGCGCCACCGCCGTCCAGGTCTCGGCCAACGCCTACCGACTGCAGCTGACGTCGATGACGACGGGCTCGAGCTCGGATGTGTCGCTCGGCCAGGGAGCATTTCCCCCCGGGCTCTCTGGTCTGGGCGGCACCGTCGAGCTCCAGGCTGGCGCTGACACGCTGCTGCGCGTCGGCACCGGTCCAGGGGCCTTCGACGTCACCTCCTCGACCACGGCCGTGGCCGGGCTCCTGCCCGGAGTGACGATCACCGCCGCCAAGGCAGATCCCACCACGTCGGTCACCATCACGGTCACCTCGGACGTCGACGGCATCGCCAGCAAGATGGACGCCCTGGTGGCGGCAGCGAACTCCGCGCTGGGCTACATCGGCGACAAGTCCGCATACAACGCCGACACCAAGACGGCCGGAGCCCTCCTGGGCAGCTCGATGGCCCGTGACCTCTCTCAGCGCCTCGCCAACGCGGCGATCGGCACCTCGACGGACCTCCCTGCGACCGCTGGAGTCCAGGTGGGCCGCGACGGCAAGCTCGCCTTCGACAAGGCGGCCTTCGTCGCCGCGTACACCAAGGACCCGGCCGCAGTGGAGAAGACCATGACGGCTCTTGCCACCCGCCTGTCCGAGACCGGGCGCGCGGCCGCCGATCCCATCAGCGGCTACGTCACCGGCCAGATCAAGCTCGAGCAGGACAAGGTCAAGGACTACACCGACCGGATCGCCGGCTTCGAGAACCGCATGACCCTTCGACAACAGACCTTGCAGCGCCAGTACTCCGCGCTCGAGACCATGCTCGGCAGCCTCAAGGCGCAGAGCGCATGGCTCACCGGACAGCTGGCCGCCCTGCCCACCTTCAACAGTGGAAAGAACTAGGAGATCCCTACCATGACCACTTCCGCGATGCTGCGGCGACGCTACAACGGCGACGCAGTCACCACCGCCTCCCCGAACCGCCTCGTCGTGATGCTCTACGACCGGCTGCTGAAGGACCTCAACACCGCCTTCACCGCCGTCAACAGCGGCAGCATCGAGTCGGCGCACCGCGCCCTGCTGCACGCCCAGGACATCATCGTCGAGCTCTCCGGATCCCTCGACCTCGACATGTGGCCCGAGGGTGCGCAGCTCAAGGCGCTCTACGACTACCTGACCGACCGGCTCGTGCAGGCCAACGTCACCAAGGACCCTGGCCTCGTGGCCGAGTGCCTCGAGATCATCGAGCCCCTGCGCGACGCGTTCGCCGAGGCAGCCCTGGCACCGGAACTGGCATGAGGGTCGACTCCTGGGCCGGCCATTGGGTGGTTGCCCTCGCCCAGCTCGAGACCGCGGTCGCCGACGGCGAGCGACTGGTCGAGCAGGGCCGGCACGAGGAGTTCCAGGCATTTCCGGTGCCCGTCCTGGGTGCAGGCCTGCCGGCCGAGCTCGCCGACCGGGCCGGGAGCCTGCACGAGCAGATCACGAACCTGACCGTCCGCGTCGTGGATGCGATGGCCGCGACGCTTGCTGAGATCGAGCTCGCCGCCACCGAGCGCGCCGACCGCCCCGAGCGGGCCGGACGCCCGGTGCCGCGCCAGTGGCAGCCCGCCTACGTGGACGCGAGGGCCTGATGTCCAGCTTCGCCAGCCTCGGTCTCGGAGCCCGCGCCCTCCAGGCGGCCCAGCGCGGCCTCGAGCTCTCCGGCCAGAACATCAGCAACATCAACACCGTGGGCTACTCCCGCCAGCGACTCGACCAGGTCGCCGGAAGCGGCTCTGCCGTCCCCGCACTGTGGTCGCGCTCCACCGCCTTCGGCGACGGGGTCGTGGTCCGCGGCACCGAGCGGATCCGCGACGACTTCCTCGAGGCGCGTGCCCAGCAGGTGCGCGGCAGCGCGTCCTCGCTCGCCTCGTCGGCGGCGACGCTCCGCTCGGTCGAGGGCATCTTCGCCGAGCCCAGCGACACCGGGCTGCAGGCCCAGATGGCGAGCTTCTGGAACTCGTGGCACGACCTGGCCAACGACCCGACGAGCATGGCGCCTCGCACCCAGATCCTCGAGGAAGCCACCCAGCTCGCCGCGACCTTGGGCCGGACCAGCCAGCAGCTCGACCAGCAGTGGTCCGGCACCCGGGAGGCCCTCGTCGCCACCGTCTCCGAGGTCAACCGGACCGCCTCCGACGTGGCGCGCCTCAACGACGCCATCCGCAGCGCGAAGGTCTCGGGCGCCTCGACGAGCGAGCTCGCCGACCAGCGTGACCAGCTCGTCCTGCAGCTCGGGGAGAGCGTCGGCGCCGTCGGACGGCTCAACGACGACGGCACCGTGAGCGTCACCGTCGGTGGCACTCAGGTCGTCAGCGGATCGCGCACGAGCGAGCTGCGCGTCGACGGACCCACCCTGCCCGGCCGGCAGGGCTCGGTCACCGTGACCTGGGCCAGCAGCGGCACCCCGGCGACGATCACCGGTGGTGACGTCCAGGGCCTGGCCACCGCGCTCAACTCGACGATCCCGGGCTACGGCGCCGCCCTCGACTCCATCGCCGCCAAGCTGGCCAGCACCGTCAACGCCCAGCAGGCGGCCGGCTACGACCGCAACGGCGCCACCGGGTCCGCCTTCTTCAGCGGCACCACGGCTGCCACGCTCGCCGTCTCGCTCACGACGACGAACGGCATCGCCGCCTCGAAGTCCCCACCACCGGCCTACGACGGTGACAACGCAGCGGCCATGGCCGCGCACCTCACCGATCCCGCCGGACCTGACGTGAGCTACCGCAGCCTGATCGTCGAGCTCGGCGTGCAGTCGCAGAGCGCCTCCCGGCAGGCCGATGTGCAGGGCGTGATGCTGCGCCAGGTCGACACGGCCCGGCTCGGCGTCTCCAGTGTCAGCATCGACGAGGAGATGACCAACCTGATGGCCTACCAGCACGCCTACGAAGCAGCTGCACGGTTCGTCAGCGTCATCGACAGCGCGATGGATTCGCTCATGAACATGGCCCGCTGACCGATGGGTTACTGAGACCGCTCACGCCTCACCACGAGGCCGCAAGACCACGCACCACCCGACCACCCACCCGACGAGTACCGGAGCCCCCGATGACGCGCGTCACCCCCGCCACCTTGAACAGTGGCGTGATGGCCGGGCTGCAGAGCAGCCTCAGCCGGTTGCAGCAGACCCAGGAGCAGCTCGCCTCCGGTCGGCGCCTCAGCCGACCGTCGGACTCGCCCGTCGACACGGTGGCCGCCATGCGGCTGCGGGCCGAGCGCAAGCAGTCCGACCAGCTCTCGCGCAACATCGACGACGGCATGTCCTGGCTCAACACCACCGACCAGGCCCTGGGCCAGACCAGCTCGGTGCTCAACCGGGTGCGGTCGCTCGTGCTCGCAGGGGCCAACGGCACCAACGGCCCCGATGAGAGGCGCGCCATGGCAGCAGAGGTCGACCAGCTCCGCGAGGCCATGATGGGGATCGCCAACACGCAGTACCTCGGTCGGCCGGTCTTCGCCGGCACCCAGGACACCGCTGTGGCCTTCGACCCGGCAACCGGTGCCTACGCCGGGAACGCAGCGACCGTGAAGCGCACCATCTCCCCTGACTCCGCCTCCGGCACGCTGTCCGTCAGCGTGCCCGGCGACCAGGCCTTCACCACGTTGCTGCACGACCCGAGCGACCAGGCCGGTGCGGGCGTGCTCACCCGGATCAGCAATGCCCTGCGCAGCGGTGACATCACCGCCCTGGGCACGGCCCTCACCCACCTCGACTCCGCTTCGGAGACGCTGCGCTCCACCCAGAGCACCGTGGGTGCGCGCACCAACCGCCTGCTGTCGGTGCAGGCCAGCGGCGAGGTCCGGGCCGACGCCGTCGCCGCGCGGCTCGCCAGTGTCGAGGGCATCGACCTGGCCAAGACCATCACCGATCTCACCCTGCAGCAGACGGCCTACCAGGCGGCCCTGGGGGCAGCGGCCAAGGTCGTGCAGCCGTCGCTGATGGACTTCCTGCGCTGAGCGGTCCGCAGTGACCGTGACCGGTCCCGCTGCATGCTGCCCAGCGAGGTGGCTCCGAGCCGCCGACCGGTTCCGCGCCATACCGGGCATCCATCACCTTTAGGCGCTCTTTGCCCTGCCTTCCTCCGGGTGACCCGCCCCGGATGGGCCGAACGGCTGATCTTCGGGTCTGGCGGCAGATCTGTGCCAGAACGACTCAGGTCACCGGCGGCTGTGCCGATGTGGGGACTGGCCATGGATGGCCATCGCCGCCAAGGACGTGTGGCAACACCACGACGTGTCCTTGTCACGCGCCCCGCGCGCGGCGAATGCCCTCCAGGAGAGCCATGATCGACCCACTCGGCGACACCACGATGCGCGCCCTCGGCCAAGCGCTGAATGGCCTGTCCGTGCGGCAGCGCACGATCGCCGACAACGTCGCCAACGTCGACACCCCACGCTTCCTCGCCGGCAAGGTCGACTTCGAGAACAGCCTGATCGCCGCGCTCAACAACGGTGACGACCCCTCGACGGCCACCCCCTCGACGCAGCGCTCCCTCGAGCCCACCGGCGTGAACGGCAACAACGTCAACCTCGACGAGGAGACCCTCGCCGGTGCCGAGACCGGGCTGACCTACCAGCTCGGTGTCCAGGCCATGACCGACCACTTCCAGCGGATGCGCATCGCGATGGGTAGCGCCTGATGGGCCTCTTCGGGGCGATGAACATCGCCGGCTCGGGCCTGGTCCTGCACCGCAAGTGGATGGACGCGGTCTCCGACAACATCGCGAACATCAACACCGTCCGCCCGATGAACGAGAACGCCTTCCAGGCGCGCTACGTCGTGGCGCAGGCCAACGACTACGGCAAGCCGCAGGGCGTCCAGGTCGCCGGGGTGCAGTTCGGCAGTGCCGAGGGGCGCATGGTGTTCCAGCCCGACCACCCCCTCGCCGACGCGGAGGGGTACGTGCGCCTGCCCGACATCGACATGTCCGACCAGATGACCCAGCTGATCATGGCCCAGCGCGGCTACCAGGCGAACCTCGCCGTGGTCGAGCGTGCACAGGCCGCCTACCAGCAGGCCATCGGGCTGGGCCGCTGACCATGGTGATCCCTCCCATCTCCTCCATCGGCAGCCTGCCGTTCGCCTCGGCTGCCGCGCCGGCTGCTGCGCCGGCCGCCACGAACCCTGCCGCGTTCAGCAACGCCCTCGAGCAAGGCCTCGAGAAGCTCCAGACCCTGCACAAGACGAGTGACTCGATGGCCGTCCAGGCCGTCACCGGTCAGCTCCAGGACGTGCACAACTACACGATCGCCGCGAATGAAGCCGCTGTCGCGACCCAGCTGACCGTGGCTGTGCGCAACAAGGCCGTCGAGGCGTTCACCGAGATCATGAGGATGCCGATGTGAACGGCTTTGACCCGCGGGCGGTGCTGGCCCGTTTCAGCAGGATGTTCGCCAGCTTCACTCCCGGCCAACGGGTCGTGACGGCCGTGGCGGCCGTCGCGGTCGTCGTCGGCAGCCTGATGTTCGTGTCGTGGGTCTCCAAGCCCAGCTATGCCCCCGTCTTCACCGGGCTGAGCTCCTCGGACGCCGCAGCGATCACCGCCAAGCTCACCGACTCCGGTGAGCCGTACGAGCTCGCCGACGGCGGCCAGACCGTCATGGTCCCGCAGGCCGACGTCTACCAGACCCGCATCACCCTGTCCGGCGAAGGCCTCCCGGCGGGCGACTCGAGCTCGCAGGGCTACTCGCTGCTCGACAAGCAGAGCATGACCAGCAGCGACTTCCAGCAGAAGGTCACCTACCAGCGCGCCCTCGAGGGTGAGCTCTCCAAGACCATCGAGTCGATCGACGGTGTGCAGGCAGCAGTCGTCCACCTCGCTGTTCCCCAGGACGACGTGTTCACCACGGACGCGGCCAAGCCGACCGGGTCGGTGCTCGTCAAGACGTCTCCAGGTGCCGACCTGTCGTCGAACATGGTCGAGTCCATCGTCAACCTGGTCGCAGGCTCCGTGCCGAAGCTCGACCCCAAGCAGGTGACGGTCGCCGACTCCAGTGGCAAGGTGCTCAACGCCGCGGGCCAGGGTGGTGGCGGCGCTGCCGGCACCGACGCCCGGCAGTCCCAGAAGCTCGCGGTCGCCAACGCCACCGCGGCTGCCGTCCAGTCGATGCTCGACAAGGTCGTCGGTCCCGGCAAGGCCGTGGTCCGCGTCGACGCCGACCTGAACTTCGACGAGCAGACCCTCGACCGTGAGACGTACGTGCCGACCAAGCCGAACACGACGCTCACCCAGACCAGGAGCAAGGAGAGCTACACCGGTGGCGGCACCCCCGTCGGTGGCGTCCTCGGCCCGGACAACGCCGGCGGCACGACCGCCTCGGGCAAGAACGACTACGTCAAGGAGGACTCCACCCAGACGAACGCGGTGGGGACCCTCAAGGAGAAGACCACCACGGCACCGGGCAAGGTCCAGCGGCTCTCGGTCGCCGTCCTGCTCGACGCCAAGGCGGCCGGCTCGGTCGACCAGACCCAGCTCAGCTCGCTCGTCTCGGCCGCGGCGGGGCTGGACCCCAAGCGCGGCGACGTCGTCCAGGTCAGCCAGATGGCGTTCGACACGACCGCTGCTGCGGCCGCCCAGAAGGAGCTCGAGCAGGCGGCCGCGGACAAGAAGCGCGCCGACCTGGTCAGCCTGGGCAAGACCATCGGCCTCGGGGTCCTCATCCTGCTCGCCCTCGTGATCGGCCTGATCCGGTCGCGTCGCCGCGGGCCTGCGGCGACGCAGCAGATCGAGGTCTACCGCGTCCCGACCGGACCGGCGCCCGTCGACTCCCTGCTCGAGCAGGCGGAGCAGCGGCAGGGCCTGCCCCACCGCGAGAGCGCGGGCGAGCAGCGGGTCAAGTCCCGCGAGTCCATCGGCGCCCTGGCGCGCGAGCGTCCCGACGACGTGGCCCGCCTCCTGCGCGGCTGGATCGCGGAAGGCAGCTGATGAGCGTGATCACCACGGGACTCACCGGGCTCCGCAAGGCGGCAGTCCTGCTCGTCCAGCTCGGCAGCGAGGACTCCGCCCACGTCCTGCGATCCTTGCGCCCCAGCGAGGTCGAGGCCCTGACGGCCGAGATCGCCCGTCTCGACGGCGCCGACCTGCACACCCAGGACGCCGTGCTCGGCGAGTTCGCCTCGATGGTCAGCGCCCAGGAGTTCTACGTCCAGGGAGGCCTCGAGCTTGCCGAGGAGATGCTCATCAAGACCCTCGGGCCCGAGCGCGCCAAGGAGGTGCTCTCGCGACTGTCCTCGTCGTTGTCGCAGACGCCCTTCGAGTTCCTGCGACGCGTCGACGCCCGGCTGCTGCTGACCTACCTCCAGGACGAGCACCCGCAGACGATCTCGCTGGTGCTGGCCCACATGTCGGCCGAACAGGCCGCTGTCGTGCTCAGCGGACTGCCGGAGGAGATGCAGGCCGATGTCGCCCACCGGCTCGCCGTGATGGACCGGACCTCACCCGAGATCGTCAAGCAGGTCGAAGGCCACCTCGAGCGTCGGCTGGCCAACCTCGTGCAGAGCTCCGACTTCTCCTCCGTCGGGGGCCTCGGCCCGCTCGTCGGCATCATCAACAGCTCCGAGCGCGCGACCGAGCGCCTCATCCTCGAAGGACTCGAGCTGCGCGACCCCGAGCTCGCCGAAGAGGTCCGTGCCCACATGTTCATGTTCGAGGACATCGTCAACCTCGACGACCGCGCCGTGCAGGCGGTCCTGCGCCAGGCCGACACCAAGCAGCTCGCGCTCGCACTCAAGGGCGTCTCGCCCGAGGTGCGCGACAAGATCACGCACAACATGTCCGAGCGAGCCGGTGCCAGCCTGGTCGAGGAGATCGAGGTCATGGGCCCGGTCCGCCTCAAGCAGGTCGAGGAGGCACAGGCCATCGTCATCCGTCTGATCCGCACCCTCGAGGAGTCAGGCGACATCATCGTCTCCCGCGGAGGTGGCGGCGATGACCTCGTCCTCTGACCTGCGTCCGTCGACGGTGCTGCTGCGCAGCGCCACCACCACGGGCGTGCGCCCGGCGCTGTTCTCCAGCCGCCAGCTCTCCCACTCCTCGGGACCGGTACTAGGCGCAGGTGCGCTGTCGCCGTCCGCCCGCCAGTTCGAGGAGGGCCGCGAAGCCGGCTACCAGGCCGGGTTGCTCGAGGCCGCGCGTGAGCAGGAGCTCTGGGCCGAGCGTGCTGCTGCGCGCGACGTGGCCATCCGAGACGAGCGCGACCGCCAGTGGCGGACCATGCTGGAGTCGCTGCGCGCAGCCGTGGGTGACGCTGCCGCGTCGGCCACGGTGTCCGACCTGTATGCCGCGGCGGTCCCGATGGCGGTCGAGATCGCCGAGGCCCTCGTGGGACACCACCTGCGCGTCGAGGACTGCGCCGCCCGCGACGCCGTCGAGCGCGCCCTCACCGACATCCCTCGCGGCTCGGACGTCACGGTCCACATCCACCCGGACGACGCCGACCTCACGCCCGACTCCATGGCCGAGCTCGCCCCGGGCTGCGCCGTGCAGGTCGTCGCCGACCCCACCGTCGAGCGCGGTGGCTGTGTCGTCAACATCGGCGACCGCACGATCGACGCCCAGATCGGCGCCGCCCTGGGCCGCGTCCGGGAGGTGCTGTCCCGATGACCGGTGTCCTGCACGATGTGCTGCGCGCTGCCCGACCCCGCGTCACCGGACGGGTCACCCGAGCCCTCGGTGTCGGCATCGAGGTCTCCGGCCTCGACGTCGCCGTGGGCGAGGCCGTCGAGGTCGCGGGCGACCAGGGCCCCATCCTCGCCGAGGTCGTCGCCCTCGACGGCGATGCCGCCCGATGCCTGCCCGTCTCCGACCTGCGTGGCGTGCGTAGGGGCGCGGTCGTCGCCTCGACCGGCGGACCACTGCGCGTCCCGGTCGGCGCCGGCCTCATTGGCCGCGTCGTCGACGCGCTCGGTCGCCCGATCGACGGTGGACCGCCGCTGTCCGACGTGACGTGGGAGACCTCTGACGGCACGCCGCCGCCGGCGATGACCCGCGACCGCATCGACACCCAGCTGGGCCTCGGCATCCGCGCCATCGACACGCTCGTGCCGTGCGGCCGCGGCCAGCGGATGGGCATCTTCGCCGGCTCCGGCGTCGGCAAGTCGAGCCTGCTGTCCATGGTCGTCCGCGGCACGGAGGCCCCGGTCTGCGTCCTCGCCCTCGTCGGTGAGCGTGGCCGCGAGGTGCGCGAGTTCGTCGAGCACGACCTCGGCCCTGAGGGCCTGGCCCGCTCCGTCGTCGTCGTGGCGACCTCCGACGAGCCCGCCCTCGTGCGGCTGCACGCCGCCTTCACGGCCACCCGCATCGCCGAGTGGTTCCGCGACCAGGGTGAGGACGTCCTGCTCTGCATGGACAGCGTCACCCGCGTGGCCATGGCGCAGCGCGAGGTGGGGTTGGCCGCAGGCGAGCCACCGGCCACCCGGGGCTACCCGCCGTCGGTCTTCGGGCTGCTCCCGCGACTGCTCGAACGCGCGGGCACCTCGCACTCGGGCAGCATCACCGGCCTCTACACCGTGCTCGTGGAGGGTGACGACATGAACGACCCGGTGGCGGACTCGGTCCGCTCCATCCTCGACGGCCACATCGTGCTGGACCGTCGCCTCGCGACCTCGGGCCACTTCCCGTGCATCGATGTGCTGGAGTCGGTGTCCCGCACCACCCGCGCCCTCACCGACGGTCCCCAGCGCGCCGCCGCGTCCTCGCTGCGCCAGCTCCTCGCCGCCCGCCGCGACGCCAAGGACCTCGTCGAGATCGGCGCCTACGTCGCCGGGAGCAACCCGCTGGTCGACCGCGCCCTGCAGGCCTCGGGATCCATCGACACGTTCCTGCGCCAGGACCTCGACGACATCGCGGACCTCGGTGAGAGCTGGTCGTCCCTGCACCAGCTGGCAGGTGCGATGTGACCACCCGTCGTGACCGCCTCGCCGTCGTGCTGAAGGTGCGCAAGATCCAGGAGGAGCGCCGCCAGGCCGACCTCGCGCGTGCCCTGGCGGTCGCCGCGGTCGCCGAGGGTCACGCCGACGCAGCCCGTGCGCGTTACACGGCGATCGCCGAGGCGCCCCGGGCGCTGGGTGCGGCCGCCTTCGTCGCCGCCCGCAGCCTGGTCAGCGGCCGAGCCGAGCAGGTTGCCGTCACCGGCAGCCGGCACGAGCTCGCCGTCGGCGAGAGCGACCGTGCGCGCGGACTGCTCACCGAAGCCATGACGCGGACGTCGGGCCTCGAGCGACTTGTCGAGCGAGAGGACTTCGTGCAGCTCCGCGAGATGCTCGCCTCCGACCAGCGTGCTGCCGAGGAGAGCGCCGGCGCGCTGAAGCGGGTGCTGTCATGAGCATCGACACCGCGGGCCCCGCCGGTGCGTTGGCCCGGATGGCCGCGATCCAGAGCCGTTTCGCTGTGATCGCTCCTGCGTCGTCCGCGAGTGCCTCGAGGACGACGGCGACCTCGCCCACGTCCCTCACGTCCACCGGGTCCACCGCGACCTCGTTCGACGCGGTGCTCGGTTCGGTCATGGACCAGGCGAAGTCCCTGCAGGCACAGTCGGTCCAGGGCACCCCCAGCTCCGGCGGTGACGTCGGGGCCCGGGCCGTCGACGCCGCGAAGAAGTACTTGGGGGTTCCCTACCTGTGGGGCGGTACCGACCCGGACAAGGGCCTGGACTGCTCCGGCCTGCTCCAGCGGGCGTATGCCGACGTGGGCGTCACCCTGCCGCGCGTCGCCGCCGACCAGGCTCGGGCGGGGACGGCCGTGCCGGACCTGGCTCACGCCCGGGCGGGTGACCTCGTGGCCTTCGGCAGCCCGGTCGACCACATCGGCATGTACATCGGCGACGGCAAGATGGTCGTCGCCCCGCGCGCCGGCCAGGACGTCAAGATCCAGGACGTCTACCGCACGCCCAGCGCCATCCGGCGCATCGCGGCCCCGGCCGACCAGTCCTTCGCGGCCCCGGCCAACCAGTCCTTCGCGGCCCGGGCCGGGTCCGGCGTCGCCGCGGCCAGCTCGGCGGGAGTCCCGGCCGGTGTGCCGGCCCATTTGCGCAGCCTGTTCGCCAGTGCCGCCCAGCGGTACGACGTGCCGGTCGCCCTGCTCACGTCGGTCGCCAAGGCGGAGAGCGGCTTCAACCCCGCCGCGGTCAGCCCGGCCGGCGCCGTGGGCCTCATGCAGCTCATGCCGGCGACGGCACGAGGTCTCGGCGTCGACCCGCGCAACCCCGCCCAGGCGATCGACGGCGCCGCCCGTCTGCTCGCCAGCCACCTCGACAAGTTCGGCTCGACGTCGCTGGCCCTCGCGGCCTACAACGCCGGCCCGGGCGCCGTGCAGCGTTATGGCGGCGTGCCGCCCTACCGCGAGACCCAGCAGTACGTACAGCGCGTGCTCGGCTACATGGGAGGTGCCGCATGACCCGCGTCGCAGTGAACCCCGCAGCCGCGGCCGCGGTGGACCCCGGTCGCACCGGTGGTCGCAGCGCCTCCGCCGTCGACGGCGCACGGTTCGAGGTCGCCATCCGCTCGCAGCTCGAGTCCGGACGTGGACCGCGCCCCAGTGACCGGGTCGACCCCGCAGACCCGCGCGGCCGGTCCACCATCAGCGAGCGCAACCAGCGTCCTACTCCCGACACGGTGTTCGAGCGTCCCGACCGCTCGGGCCTCCCTGACCGTCCGGTCCGCGACCGTCCCGAGCGCCCCGTCCACTCCGGTCACCCGGCACGCCTGCAGCGTCCTGCGCGGGAGACCTCCCCTGCCTCCGGCGTGGTCGCACCAGCGTCCCAGCCGGCCTCCGACGCCACGGCCGCCCGGTTCGCCGTCCACAGTGCCACCGCAACCGGCGCTGAGGTCGTCGCTGCGGCAGGGCCCGCCCCCGAACCCGCCGTGCCCACCGCGGCAACGACGGCGATCGCCATGTCGGTGACCTCCCCCGGCGCCGCCCAACCGGCCACGCCACCATCGGCTGACCAGCTCGGAACGGACCACAGCCCGGTCGCCGGTGTCGTTGCCGGCGTCGCCCCTGCAACCCAGCCCGAAGCCACCTCGGCCACCGACGCCCGCGCCGCGGGAACGAACGCGCCCGCACCCACCGCCGGCATCGCGTCCCAGGACCCCGCTGCCGCCGACCCCTCGGTCTCAGGTCGGTCCAGCGCCGGCGAGCCCGGGGCCGGCCAGTCCGGCGCTGGCGAGTCCGGATCCGGCCACCCCGCAACCGGCCACCCCGGGGCCGACCAGCCCAGCTCGCCCGCGCAGTCCCCGGTCAACGGTGGGGACGCAGGGGTCGCCGCGGCGACAACCCCTGATCTCGCCACGGCGACCCCACCCGTGCTCGCCGGCATCCCTGCGGCCGTCGTCGACGCGACCACCACCACGGCTGCAGCGGCCGCTGCCTCGGTCACCGCGTCTGCTCCCATCACCGGCACCGCCACGGCGATGCCGGAGGTGCCAGCCTCGGTGCCGAACCCCGTCATCCCCCTGCCCCCGCAGGCCCAGGTCCTCAGTGCGATGTCGCCGCTGCTCACCGGGCCCGACGGCACGCACCGCGTCACGGTGCACCTCGAGCCCGAGAACCTCGGCAAGGTCAGGGTGCAGCTGTCCCTGCGTGGGGGAGAGGTGGCCGTGCACCTCATCGCCGCCGACGCCGCCACCCGGGAGACCCTCCGGCAGGGCCTGCCGGAGCTGCGTGCCCAGCTCGAGCAGTCGGGGCTGCGCACCGCCGGCATGGACGTGCAGTCCGGCTCGGCCGACCTCTTCGGCCGTGAGGCCGGCACCGGAGCCGGCACCGGAGCCGGCGGCGGAACCGGCGGCGGAGCCGCGCCGCGAGCCGGGCATGGCGCCATACCGGGTCACCGCGCCAGCACGTCCCACACCGCCTTGCCCACCCCCGACCCCACCGCCCGATCCCTGTCCCACGACGTCGCCCTCGACGTCAGAATGTGAGCCCCTCCATGACGATCCCGATCGGTTCGACCGCCGCGGCGTCCGCGGCCACGGCAACGCAGGGCGCCCCCGCCGCCCAGACGTCGACCGGAACGGCCCTCAGTGGGGACGCGTTCCTCAAGCTGCTCGTGGCGCAGCTGAAGTACCAGGACCCGAGCAAGCCCGTGGACAGTGCCGCCTTCATGGCGCAGACCGCGCAGATGCAGATGGTCGAGACCCTCCACGAGCTCGTGGCGCAGAACGCCGCCGTCATCGCTGGTCAGAACAGCCTCAACGCACTGTCCCTCGTGGGGCAGCGCGTCACCTACTCCGTGGGCAGTGCCACTGTCAGCGGCACCGTCGACTCGGTCAAGCTCACCGCGGCCGGGCCGAAGCTCATCGTCAACGACACCGAGGTGCCGCTCAGCACGGTCACCGAGGTCGGCAGCGCCAAATCCTCAACCACGTCTTCCGCATCCGCCTCCCCCGCAAAGGACTGAACCATGCTTCGCTCGCTCTTCTCGGCCGTCTCCGGCCTGCGCTCCCACCAGACGATGATGGACGTCATCGGCAACAACATCGCCAACGTCAACACCACGGGCTACAAGTCCGGGCAGACGGTCTTCGAGGACACCCTCAGCCAGGCGGTGCGCAACGCCGGCGGCGCCTCGCAGGGCGGCGGCGGCACGAACGCGGCGCAGGTCGGCCTCGGGGTCCGCGTCGCCGGCATCAGCACGAACTTCAGCCAGGGCAGCACGCAGGTGACCGGTCGCCAGAGCGACATGGCGATCCAGGGGGACGGCTTCTTCATGGTCCAGAAGGACGGCCAGTCGATGTTCACCCGCGCCGGCTCGTTCTCGTTCGACGCCGTCGGCAACCTCAACACCCCTGAAGGCGCGACGGTCCAGGGTTGGCCTGCCGTCAACGGCGCCATCAACACCAACGCCACGACGAGCGGTCTGCGACTGCCCTTCGGCCAGGTGCTCTCCCCGAAGGCGACGGCGACCGTGGACCTCGGCGGGAACCTGCCGGCCGACGCGGCGAACGGCGCGAGCCTCACGCACAGCATCGACATCGTGGACGGCCAGGGCCGGACCATCCCCGCCACGACGACCTACACCAAGACCGGTGCCGACACCTGGACCGCGTCCACGACGGTCCCCGGCACCAACGGGTCACCCGTCAACGTCGGCACGACGAACCTGACCTGGAACCAGGCGACGGAGAAGTTCAACACCGACTCGATGACCCTCAGCCGCGCCAGCATGGCCACCGCGGGCTACACCTTCCCGTCGGATGTCACGATGACCATCGGTGGCGACCAGACCCCGCTGACGCAGTTCGCCGGCGCCAGCTCGGCGACCGCCCGCACCCAGGACGGCTCGACCATGGGCCAGCTGCAGAGCTTCACCATGGACAGCAACGGCATCCTCATCGGCACGTTCTCCAACGGCCTGACCGAGAAGCTCGGCCAGGTCGCCATCGCCAACTTCGCGAACCCCGGTGGGCTCGAGAAGGCCGGCGACTCGATGTACCGCGGTAGCGCCAACTCCGGCCAGGCCCAGGTCGGCATCGCCGGCAGTGGTGGGCGTGGCCTGCTCAACAGCGGTGTGCTCGAGATGAGCAACGTCGACCTCGCCCAGGAGTTCACCAACCTCGTCGTCGCCCAGCGCGGCTTCCAGGCGAACTCCCGCGTGATCTCCGCCTCCGACGAGATCCTGCAGGACCTGGTCAACCTCAAGCGCTGAGCCACCGGCTCGGGATGACCACCGCGGGCGGTGGGGTGCGAGAGAGTCGCACCCCA
>JBDSKZ010000134.1:0-15183 GCA_039916625.1 Pedococcus sp. | reverse complement strand
AGGCTGCCGGCGCCGTCGTGACCTCCTACTACTGGCACTTCGTCGACGTGGTGTGGATCGCGCTGTTCGCGACGATCTACCTGCTGAAGTGACCGGCGTCGACATGACCTCGACGTGCCAGACCACTGCCCTGACCGCCCTGCCCCCCACCGACAGGACCGCACCGTGAACGCCCTGGCCGCCCGCCGCCGACACCCTGCCGCGATCGCCCTGCTGATCCTGCTCGGCCTCGTCGTGACCGGCATCGCCTACTCGACCTTCGCCCCGAAGCAGGCGGATGCCGCCACCGCCTCGGCAAGCCAGGTCCAGGACGGCAGGAAGCTCTTCCTCGCCAACTGCGCGACGTGCCACGGCCTGCAGGCCCAGGGCAGCAAGGCCGGCCCGAGCCTCGCCGGGGTCGGCGCCGCCGCCGTCGACTTCCAGGTCGGCACGGGCCGGATGCCCATGGCGGCCCCGGATGTGCAGGCGCCGCAGAAGAAGGTCCAGTTCAGCGACGAGGAGACCGCGGCGCTCGCCGCCTATGTCGCCTCCCTGGCCCCCGGCCCTGCCGTCCCGGGTGCAGAGAACTCCAACGGCGAGGGTGGCAACGTCGCCAAGGGCGCCGAGCTGTTCCGCGTCAACTGCGCGATGTGCCACAACTTCGCCGGCTCCGGCGGTGCGCTGACCCGAGGCAAGTACGCGCCCGCGTTGCGGGACGTCGAGGGCAAGCACATCTACGAGGCCATGGTCACCGGTCCGCAGTCGATGCCGGTCTTCAGCGACACCAACATCGCCCCCGAGTCCAAGAACGACATCGTCGCCTACCTGCACTCGGTCGACAAGCAGGAGAATGTCGGCGGGTTGAACCTCGGCAACCTCGGCCCGGTCTCCGAAGGCCTCTTCGTCTGGGTCTTCGGCCTCGGCATCATGATCGCCTTCTCCGTGTGGCTGGGCAAGAAGGCCGCGTGATGCCCACGTCACACCAGGTGGCCACATCCGCGCCGATGGCGCACCATGGAAATCACGACTGCGACGCGACAGGATCGATCTCACGATGAGCGACAACGACACGCCCCACGGTGAGGTCGTCGGCATGGGCTCGGACGGCTACGGCGCCTCGGCGGTGCGGCTCGACCAAGGACACGTCGAGGGCACCGGCAACCTGCCCGAGCGGTTCGAGAACCCCGGCCTCCCGCCCCACGTCGCCCGCATGGCAGACCTCGACGAGTCGGCCGCCAAGCGGGCCGAGAAGCAGGTCGCCGCGATGTTCGGCCTGTCCAGCGTCGCGACCGTGGCGTTCGTGGTCCTGTTCTTCGCGATCGACCCGCAGAGCAACGCCTACATCCCGGGCATCGGGTCGGCGAACCTCTACAACGTGCTCATCGGCGTGACCATGGCCCTGGCCCTGCTCGGTGTGGGTGTCGGAGCGGTGCACTGGGCCAAGACCCTCATGCCCGACGCGGAGTCGGTCGAGCAGCGCCACCCCCAGCGTGCCAAGGACGAGGACCGCCAGCGTGTGGTCACCAACCTCATGGAAGGCGGCGAGAAGGCCCAGCTCGGCCGTCGCCCGCTCATCAAGTACTCCCTGCTCGGGGCTCTTGCCCTCCCGCCGCTGACCTTGGTCATCCCGCTGGCCGCCGGCCTGGGCCCGGTCCCCAAGGACGAGCTCTCCAAGACCATCTGGAAGAAGGGCGACCGCCTGGTCCGTGACCCGGAGCGGACGCCGATCCGCGCCGACCAGGTCACCATCGGCTCGGTCTTCCACGTGCTCCCCGAGTCCATCAAGGACTCCGAGCACGTCCTCGAGGACAAGGCCAAGGCCGCGGTCCTGCTGATGCGCCTCAACCCTGAGGACATCAAGCCCCAGAAGGAGCGCGACTGGGGTCACGAGGGCATCGTCGCCTACTCCAAGATCTGCACCCACGTGGGTTGCCCCGTGGGTCTGTACGAGCAGACGACGCACCACCTGCTGTGCCCCTGCCACCAGTCGACGTTCGACGTGACGCAGGACTGCGAAGTCATCTTCGGCCCGGCCAAGCGACCCCTGCCGCAGCTGCCGATCACCGTTGATTCAGAGGGTTACCTGGTGGCCGACTCCCCGTTCCACGAGGCAGTCGGCCCGAGTTTCTGGGAGCGTGGATGAGTACTCACACCGCAACAGGCGCCGACCGGCTGCGCGCCGACGACGGGCGCCCCGAGGCCCCCGCGACCCCCGGCATGAAGTCCGTGGGCGGGGTCGCCGGCTGGCTCGATGACCGCACGGGTGCCGCCAAGCCCGTCGGCTACCTCATGAAGAAGGTCTTCCCCGACCACTGGTCCTTCATGCTCGGCGAGGTCGCCATGTACTCGATGATCATCTGCCTGATCTCGGGGACCTTCCTGACCTTCTGGTACGTGCCGAGCGCTGGGCAGGTGGTCTACGACGGCTCCTACCTGCCGCTGCGGGGCATCACCGTCTCCGAGGCCTACCGCTCGACGGTCGACATCTCCTTCGACATCCGCGGCGGCCTGCTCATCCGGCAGATGCACCACTGGGCCGCGCTGTTGTTCATCGTGGCCCTGTCGGTCCACATGCTGCGCGTGTTCTTCACCGGAGCGTTCCGCCGGCCGCGCGAGATCAACTGGGTCATCGGCTCCGTCTTGTCGATGCTGGCCCTGATCGAGGGCTTCGCCGGCTACTCCCTCCCGGACGACCTGCTCTCCGGCACCGGGCTGCGCGCCGCCGAAGGGTTCATGCGCTCGGTCCCCGTGGTGGGTTCCTACCTCTCGTACTTCCTCTTCGACGGTGCCTTCCCCGGGGAGGCGATCATCCCCCGGCTCTTCTCGATCCACGTGCTGCTCCTGCCCGCCCTTCTGGTCGGTCTCTTCGTCGCCCACATCGGCCTGGTCTTTGTCCACAAGCACACGCAGTACCCCGGCCCGGGCAAGACCAACGAGAACGTCGTCGGTTTCCCGATCATGCCGGTGTATGCCGCCAAGGCTGGTGGCTTCTTCTTCATCGTCTTCGGGGTCACCGCGTTGATCTCGGCGCTGGTGACCATCAACCCGATCTGGGCCTATGGGCCCTACGACCCGTCAGCGGTCACCGCCGGTGCCCAGCCGGACTGGTACATGGGCTTCGCCGACGGTGCGCTGCGTCTGCTGCCGGGCTGGCTGGAGTTCGAGGCCTTCGGCAACACGTACTCCTTCAACGTCATGATCGGCGCCATCCTGCTCATCCCCGTCATGTACGGACTGATGGCCGCCTACCCGTTCCTCGAGCGCTGGGTCACCGGCGACGAGCGGGAGCACCACCTGCTCGACCGGCCGCGCAACAACCCGACGCGTACCGGTCTGGGCATGGCCGCGCTGACGTTCTACGGCGTCCTGATGTTTGCCTCGTCCAACGACCTCATGGCGATCAAGCTGGGCTTGTCCATCAACGACCTCACCCACATCTTCCAGCTGGGCGTGTTCGTGTTTCCGGTCATCGCCTACTGGGTCACCAAGAGGATCTGCCTGTCACTGCAACGCCGGGACCGCGACCTGGTGCTCCATGGCCGCGAGACGGGGCGCATCGTCCGTACCGCCGACGGCCAGTTCTTCGAGCAGCACGAACCGCTCGACGCCTACTCGCGCTGGCTCCTGGTGCAGCACGACAGGCAGGAGCCGCTCCAGCTCACGGCTGGGGTCGACGAGCACGGGGTGGCCTCCCCCACGGCCCGCAAGGACAAGCTGCGCGTCGCGCTGTCGGCGTTCTACTTCAACGACCGCATCGACCCGGTCACCCCGGCCGAGCTCGCTGCGGCACACCACGACGGCCACACCCTCGAGGCCATCGAGGAGGCTCCGCACGACGAGACTGCCCGACCTGCGCTCGAGAGCTCGCGCCGTGAGCCGGGCAAGCGCCCCTGAGGCCCTCACCGCAACCGATCCCCCGGTATGCCGCCCGCTCCCCCGGAGCCGGCGGCATACCGCTGTGCGGGGCCGGCTGGGCACCCGCCGTCGGCGTGCTGCCGAGGTCGGGTCAGCCGCGTCGGACAGCCTCTGGCAGGCTGGGTACGTGGTCGAGATGGGAGCGCGAGAGTTCGAGCAGGCGGTCGGTGACGCCCTGGACGAGGTTCCGGCTGAGCTGATGGCACTGCTCGACAACGTGGTGTTCCTCGTCGAGGACGAGCCACCGCAGCAGGACCCCGACCTGCTGGGGGTCTACGACGGCACTCCCCTGACCGAGCGCGGAGACGCCTGGGCGGGTGCGCTCCCGGACCGGATCACGATCTTCCGCGGACCGTTGTCCCGGATGTGCGAGGACCGCGAGGACCTGCTCGACGAGATCGCGGTGACCGTCGTCCACGAGATCGCGCACCACTTCGGTATCGACGACGCCAAGCTGCACGCACTCGGCTGGGGCTGAGCGACGGTGCGCGGCTAGCGGGTCGGCAACCCGAACGCGCTGGCCATGGAGGGTGCCTGCTCGGCCTGCCCCAGGCGCGGAGCGCCGGTGACCTCCGCGTAGAGCCGCGTGAGCGAGTAGTGCGTCAGTGGTGTCCGTACCACGACGTGGGACAGGCTCGGATGGGCAACGACCGTGAGCACCCGGTTGCCGGCCCTGCGGTCGTCCTCGTCTGCGGTGAGCACCACGGCGAGGCGC
This sequence comes from Pedococcus sp., assembly GCA_039916625.1. GTDB lineage: Bacteria > Actinomycetota > Actinomycetes > Actinomycetales > Dermatophilaceae > Pedococcus. Next base: position 10,574 of record JBDSKZ010000134.1, on the reverse strand, counting down.
CCCGAACGCCAGTCGGGACCGGCCATCACCGTCTGCATGCGGGCACGGAACCAGGCGTCGGCCTCGGCGAGGGAGCAGTCGTGGGCGTCGTGGCACACGTCGGGGATGAGCATCCCCGCATTCGGCAGGGTCCCGTTTCGTACCGCCGGTTCGAAAGATGCCAGGGGCAGGTCGTGCTGCTGGCAGGCTGCCCGCTCGTCGACGAAGTAGGCCCACGGATTGTGCCGGACCGCGTACCGACCGGAGTTGGCGCTCTGGCAAGGGGTCGTCATCGCGTCCATGTAGACGGCGGCGGTCTTCTTCTTCGCCAGGGCCGCCCCGAAGACGGTGGGTCCGCGCAGCGGATGGGAGGACGGCTCTGCGTCGTCGGTGACTCCCTGGGTGCTGCCCGAGGCGATCGCGAGGTAGTTCGGTAGCGACGGGTGCCTCGCTGCCGTGTAGTGGTCGGCGTAGCCGTAACGCTTGGCCAGCGAGAAGGTGAAGGGCATCGAGCGCGCCATCTGGGCCAAGGAGTGGTTCTCCACCACGACCACCAGCAGCTTGGTCACCCGGGCGGCCCTCCCCACGGGCCGCAGCGTCGTCGTCGGCTTCGTGGCCGACGAGCTCGACGAGGCTGACGAGGCCGACGAGGCCGACGACGTGGCGGCACTTGACACCGTCGTGGGTCGTGCGACATCGGCGGCCGAACAGCCTGCGAGAACCAGCGTGGCAAACGCAGCGGCGAGCGAGCGTGCCAGCATGTGCAGTTCCTTGAGGGGTGTCAGGTTCGTGAGCGGTGGGTGCGGGAATCAGACGAGGGCGCTCTGGGCCTTCCAGCCCTTGTAGGAGTACTGCCACACGCCGATGCCCTCGGTAGGCAGGAACGGGCGGCCGGACCCGGTGAACTTCACGACGTCACCCACCTTGGACTGCTCGAACATCCACCGGGCGTTGGCCGGAGCCATGTTGACACAGCCGTGGCTGACGTTGGAGCTGCCCTGGGCGCCCACCGACCACGGGGCCGAATGCAGGTACTCGCCCGTCCAGGTGACGCGCAGGTTCCACTTGGTGTCGAGCTTGTAGTAGCCGGGCTCGCCCTTCGGGATGCCGATGGTGGTGGAGTCCATGGTGACCTCCCCCTCCTTGCCGATGATGACCTTGGTGCCCGACCGGGTCTCGGTCAGCTTGCCGGGACGTCCCGTGCTCACCGGGATCACCTTGAGGACCTGGCCCCCGCGCCGGACCGTCATCGTGTGCGCCGCGATGTCGACCGTGGAGACCGTGGCGGAGCCCACCGTGAAGCTGGCGCTGTCGTCGTTGCCGACCCATTTGTCCGGACCGGTCTGCAGGCCCGTGAGGGGAGCACTGACCGTGACCGTGGTGCCGGGCTTCCAGTAGCTCGCCGGACGCCACATCAGCTGGCGGCTGTCGAGCCAACCCCAGGCACCGGGCTGCTGGGGACTGGTGGCGACCTTGACGCGCTTCTCGACCTCGGCGCGCATCTTCGGCGTCGCGACGGCCGAGTCGAACTGGATCGCGACGGGCATGCCGACCCCGACCGTCGCGCCGGAGTTGAGGATGCCGTAGGTCGCGGTCACCTTGGGCTTCAGGGTCGTGAATGTCGAGGTGGTGGTCGACGGGGTGCCGTCCTCGCCCTGGGCGGCAGCGGTCACCGTGTAGGTGGCGCTCGGCGCGAGCCGTGCAGTGGTCGACCACGAGCCATCGCCGGCGAGCCTGCCGGTGACCTGCTTGCCCTGGGCGTCCTTGACGGTGACCGTGTCCAGGGCCCCGGTGACGGCCTTGACCACGACGGGCTGGTCTGGCTTGACGCCCTCGATGCCGTCGGCAGGAGTCACGGCGACCTCGGCGGGGACGCTGGTCGGACTCGAGGAGCTCGACGAGCTACCACTGTTCGAGGAGCTGTCACTGCTCGAGGGGGTGCCTGCCACCGGGCCCGTCGCCGGGCTCGAGGTGTTGCCCGAGCACCCTGCGAGCGCGACGACCGTCACGGCCCCCAACGCTGCCAGCAGGCTGCGTGATCGGTGTGTCGAACGCACCACGGATGAGCTCCTCGTGTCCCTGCGTCGCCTCGGCCACGCATCCTGCTCGTGTTCGGTCATCAGGAGCCGGTTCGGCCGCCCCCTGCTCCACAGACGCCGCAGGACCACTGGAGGTTGCCGGGTCCGGTCAGGTCTGTGGTCGGCCACGCCGTCGGGCCACCCAGACCATCCTACCTTCCTGGGAGACGACGACGCCCCGCCCGCGGAGCGGGAGGGGCGTCGTGGGCCAACCCGGTGGCTAGACCGCGTGCGGACCCTTGAAGTACTCGAACGTCCACCCGACGAGCGCGATGACACCGAACGTGGCGCCGATGATGAACAGCCACCAGCCGATGGCGAGCCCGAGGAAGACCATCGCGCCGGCGGCAGCCAGCGGCAGCGGCCACCACGAGTGCGGGCTGAAGAAGCCGTACTCGCCCTCCTGCTCGGCGATCTCGCCGCCGGGGTTGTCCTCGGGGCGCTCCGGCAGCCGCCGGGCGGTCGCCCACAGGTAGAAGGCGATCATGATGCCCAGCCCGGAGGACAAGAGCAGCCCGGCTGCGCCGACCGGCTCCCTCCATCCGGTGAAGATGCCGTAGATCAGGCCCACGGGGGCGAAGAACGCGGCGAGGATGACGAAGAGCTTGTACTCGATCTTCATGTCAGTCGCGCTCCTCGTGGAACCGGGGGTTCGTGTCGTGGTCGAACTCGCCCGTGGTGTGCGCGTGCTCTCCCACACCGACCTCGGCCGGCCCGATGATCCGCGTCAGGGTGTCGGGGTCGGCCTGCAGCCCGCCGGCGGGGGCCGCCTCGGGGTGGTGCAGGTCGAAGGCCGGACGCTCCGAGCGGATGCGCGGGATGGTGTCGAAGTTGTGCCGCGGGGGCGGGCACGAGGTCGCCCACTCGAGCGAGGCGCCATACCCCCACGGGTCGTCGGTCTCGACGAGCGGCGCGGTGCGCCAGGTCTTCCAGACGTTGTAGAGGAACGGCAGGGTCGACGCGGCGAGCAGGAACGACCCGTAGGTCGATACCTGGTTCTCCCACTGGAAGCCGTCCTCGGGCAGGTAGTCGGCGTACCGGCGGGGCATGCCGTCGACGCCGAGCACGTGCTGGATGAGGAAGGTGATGTGGAAGCCGAAGAACAACATCCAGAAGTGGATCTTGCCCAGCGTCTCGTCGAGCATCCGCCCGGTGAACTTCGGCCACCAGAAGTAGAAGCCGGCGAACATCGCGAACACCACGGTGCCGAAGACCACATAGTGGAAGTGCGCGACCACGAAGTAGCTGTCGGACACGTGGAAGTCCAGGGCAGGGCTGGACAGGATGACGCCCGTCAGTCCACCGAAGAGGAAGGTCACCAGGAAGCCGATCGCCCACAGCATCGGTGTCTCGAAGGACAGCTTGCCGCCCCACATCGTGCCGATCCAGTTGAAGAACTTCACGCCCGTGGGCACGGCGATGAGCATCGTCATGACCGCGAAGAACGGCAGGAGGACCTGCCCCGTGGCGTACATGTGGTGGGCCCAGACCGTCACCGACAGCGCTGCGATGGCGATCGTCGCGAAGACCAGGGTCTTGTAGCCGAAGATCGGCTTGCGCGAGAAGACGGGGAGGATCTCGGAGATGATGCCGAAGAACGGCAGCGCGATGATGTAGACCTCAGGGTGGCCGAAGAACCAGAACAGGTGCTGCCACAGCATCGGACCACCGTTTCCGGGGTCGAAGATGTGGGCCCCGAACTTGCGGTCGGCACCGAGCGCGAGCAGCGCGGAGGCGAGCACCGGGAAGGCCATCAGCACCAGCAGCGACGTGACGAGGATGGTCCAGGTGAAGATCGGCATCCGGAACATCGTCATGCCGGGCGCGCGCATGCAGATGATCGTGGTGATGAAGTTGACGGCACCCAGGATGGTGCCGAACCCAGCAAGGGCGAGGCCGAAGACCCACAGGTCACCACCCAGACCGGGGCTGTTGGTGGCATCGGAGAGCGGTGCGTAGGCAAACCATCCGAACGAGGCCGCACCCGAGGGCGTCAGGAAGCCGCCCGCGGCGATGAGCCCGCCGAACAGGTAGAGCCAGTAGGCGAACATGTTCAGCCGGGGGAACGCCACGTCGGGGGCGCCGATCTGGATCGGCATCAGCGCGTTGGCGAAGCCCGCGAACAGCGGCGTCGCGAACAGCAGCAGCATGATCGTGCCGTGCATCGTGAACAGCTGGTTGTACTGCTCGGGGTTGTCGACGATCTGCAGGCCCGGCGCGAAGAGCTCGGCGCGGATGAGCAGGGCGAGCACACCACCGAAGATGAAGAACACGAACGAGGTGATGAAGTAGAGGTTGCCGATGACCTTGTGGTCGGTCGTCGTCATCCACTTCACGACGGTCTGGCCCTTGGTGAGCCGACGGGTCGACGTGGCCTGCGTGGATCGCAAGTAGGTCCCGGTCGACTCGGTGACGGCTGCCATCAGTTGCTCCCTGCACTTGGCACGAGGTTCTTGTCCTCGTTCATCAGCTTGCTGACGTTGAGGCTGTTGTCGAGCTGACCGGTGTTGCCCCTTGCCTTCAGCTCGGTGATGTGCGCCTGGTACTCGGCCGGCGGGACCACCTTGACGTTGAACAACATCTGCGAGTGGTAGGCACCGCAGAGCTCGGCGCACTTGCCCTTGAACGTGCCCACCTCGGTGGGCACGACCTGGAACTTGTTGACCCGGCCGGGGATCATGTCGAGCTTCTGCAGGAACGCCGGCACCCAGAAGGAGTGGATGACGTCACGGGAGGTGAGCACGAACTCGGTGCGCTCGCCCACGGGCAGGTAGAGCGTCGGGAGGTTCTCCTCGACGCCGGGCTCACCGGTCAGCTCGGCCTGCGTGCCGGTCTCGTAGGTCTGCTCGTTGACGTAGTTGAAGTCCCAGCTCCACTTCTTGCCGACGACGTTGACGACCACGTCGGCCGGCTTGGAGGTGTCCAGGAGAGCGGCCTCGTCACGGGCGGTGTAGTAGAAGAGCACCGCGATCATGAACACCGGCACGACGGTGTAGAGAATCTCCATCGGCACGTTGTAGCGCAGCTGCACCGGGAGCTCGGTGTCGTCCTTCTTGCGGCGGTAGGCCACGACGCACCAGAGGATGAGTCCCCACGTGATGACGCCGACACCGAGCGCTGCGATCCACGCCCCGTTCCACAGCGACGTGACGCGCTCACCGTTCTCGGTGACTGCACGCGGCAGGAACCCGTCCTGGACGCGGCCAGCGCACCCGGACAGGACGAGCGTGGTGATTGCCAGGCCGAGGGCCGTGGCTGATCTCCTGCTAACAGACCGCCGCCGGTGAGGGCGCGGCGCAGAGACGTCGAGCTGACGCAACGGTGCACCTTCTTCGAAACAGTGATGGGCCATCAGTCGCAAACCCTACTCCAGCCCGGACCGTTCTTCAGGGCAGGGTGCAGCTAACGTCAGGGTGTGGCGAACCCCTCCCCCGACGGCCCACGCACCGCGTCCACCCACACCCCCGGCACGGCCCCCGCGACCAGCGCGCAGGTCCCCGCTGCCGAGGCGCCCCGGGTGCCTGTCCGGGCGTTGCTCGACGCGGGACCGGGCCCGATGCACCCTGTCGCCCGGGCGACGCTCTCCGCCGCCGTCGAGGCCGGCTGGGCCGACCCGCGACGTCTGCACGCCGAGGGACGCACGGCGCGCCGGCTGCTCGACGACGCCCGCGCGGTCCTTGCCGACGGCCTCGGCGTGCGCCCCGAAGAGGTCGCTTTCGCCCCCGACGGCCCCACCGCCGTGCGGTGGATGGCGCAGGGCCTCTCGTATGCCGCGCGGAGACGCGGCGCCCGCGTGGTCACCTCCGCGGTCGAGCACTCCGCGGTCCTGCTGCCTGCCCGCCACGAGGCCGCGCAGGCCGGCGACCGGTCCCTGGCTCGCCTCGTGCCCGTCGACCGGCTCGGTCGGGTCGACCTCGACGCCTGGTCGCAGGAGGTGGTGGTGCCGGGCACCGTCGCCGCCCTGCTCCAGCACGCCAACGGCGAGGTCGGGACCATCCAACCCCTCGCGAGCGCCCATGACTGCTGCCGCGCCGCCGGGGTGCCGCTCGCCGTCGATGCCCAGGCCTCGCTGGGCCGTGTGGCGCCACCGCACGACTACGACCTGCTGGCCGGCGACGCCCAGTCCTGGGGTGGACCGGGCGGGCTCGGTGTCCTGGTCGTCCCCGACCGGACCCGCTGGTTGCTGCCGGGCCCGGCCGACCCGGACGCCGCGCTGCACGGCCCGAGCCGCCACACCCCGTGGGTCCCGTTGGCGCTGGCCGCCGCCGAGGCCTGGCAGCAGACTGCGGCCACCCGGGCCACCGACGCCGGCGAGGCGTTCGCCCTCGTGGACGAGCTCCGCAGCACCGCGGCCACCGTTGCCGACGTCGAGGTCGTCGGCGACCCCGTCATACGGCTCCCCCACGTGCTCACCTTCTCGGCGCTGTATGCCGACGGCGAGGCGCTCGTGCGCGCGTTCGACCGCAGGGGGTTCGCCGTGGCCTCGGGTTCGGCGTGCACGTCGAGCACCCTCGAGCCCAGCCACGTGCTCGCCGCCATGGGTGCGCTGACCCACGGGAACATCCGGGTCACGCTGCCCCTGGCTGCAGCCTGCCCCGACCGGGCCCGTGGGGTCCGCGGCTTCGCGGCAGCCATCGCAGCGGTGGTGGCCGCGGTCCGTGCCGAGCTCGGGGCCACGCAGCTGTGACCGCCGAGCCACCGGTCGGCACCGACGTCGTGGTCGTCGATGCCCGGGGACTGCGCTGCCCGCTGCCGGTGATCCGGCTCGCCCAGCGCGTTCGCGGCCTCGGAGAGGGGACGCTCGTGGAGGTGTGGGCCACCGATCCCGCGGCGGCCGCGGACATCCCGGCGTGGTGCCGGATGCGCGGGCAGGAGTACGTCACCGCCCACGGTCCCGAGGCAGCCGGCGATGGCGCGCATACGGCCTACCTCGTCCGGGTGGTGGCCACGGGCTGAGGTGACGACCTAGAGGTCGAAGCCGGGTGGTGCCAGCGCTCTGGCCTGCTCGAGGCGCTCGAGGTAGTCCTCGCGCGACACGGTGACCACGCCGAGGGTCTGCAGGTGGTCGGTCGACCACTGCACGTCGATGAGACGGCGGGGGTCGCCATCGGCGAAGACATAGCCGGCCATGGCCAGGACTGCGGCCTTGGAGGCGTCGGGAACGCGGTGGAACATCGACTCACCCGCGAACAGGCCCCCGACCGCGATGCCGTAGAGCCCACCCACCAGCTCACCCTCGAGCCACGTCTCGATGCTGTGGGCCCAGCCGAGGGCGTGCAGCTCGGTGTAGGCGTCGACGATCTCCTCGGTGATCCAGCGCCCCTCACGGCTGGGGTCCGCGCACGCGGCGATCACCTGGTCGAACGCGGTGTCGACCCGCATCTCGAACTGCCGCAGGGACCGTCGCAGCGAACGGCTCGCATGGACCGCACCGGGCAGCAGGACACCGCGCGGGTCCGGCGACCACCAGCCCATCGGCCGGTCCCCGTGCTCGCCCAGCCCCATCGGGAAGAGGCCGCTGCGGTAGGCCGAGAGCAGGGTCCCGGCACGCAGGTCTCCCCCGACGACGACGAGGTCCTCGCCGTCCTCTGCCCCGTTGAGGTCGAACTCCCACGGTGTCGCGAGCGGTTCGATGGGCTGCTTCACCGCTAGGGGGCGACGCAGGCGATGTGGGGCTCGATCGCGTCGGCCGAGTCCTGGCCGTAGGCGTCCGACAGACGCTGCAGGAAGCTGAGCTTGCCGAGGGTGTACTCCTGCGTGCCGATCGTCTCGATGACGTACGTGGCAAGCATCGACCCGAGCTCCGCGGCGTGCCGTAGGCCGAGGTCGACAGCCAGACCGGTGAGGAAGCCGGCGCGGAACGCGTCACCCACACCGGTCGGGTCGGCCCGCCGCACCTCGCGGGCCACGTGGACCTCGATCGGCTCCTCGTCGCGACGCTCGATGCTCACGCCGTCCTTGCCCTTGGTGATCACGCGCGTCGTGACGCGGTCGGCAACCTCTTCGGGGCTCCAACCGGTCTTCTGCGACGTGAGTGCGGCCTCGTACTCGTTGGTGAGCAGGTAGTCGGCGCCGTCGATGAGCTGGCGGATCGTGTCACCGTCGGCGAACGCCAGCTGTTGGCTGGGGTCGGCGGCGAACGGGATGCCTCGCGAACGGCACTCGCGGGTGTGCCGCAACATCGCCTCGGGGTCGTTGGCTCCCACGACGACGAGGTCGAGGCCGCCGACCCGGTCAGCGATCGGGCCGAGCTCGATGGCCCGGGCCTCACTCATCGCCCCGGCGTAGAAGGTGGCGATCTGGGCCATGTCCTCGTCGGTGGTGCAGACGAAGCGGGCGGTGTGCTTGGAGTCCGAGACGTGCACCGAGGTGCAGTCGACACCATGCCGCTCCAGCCAGCTGCGGTAGTCGGCGAAGTCCTGGCCCACCGCACCGACGAGGATCGGACGCTGGCCCAGGCCCGCCATACCGAACGCGATGTTGGCGGCGACGCCGCCGCGACGGACCTCGAGGTCGTCAGCGAGGAACGACAGCGAGACCTTGTCGAGCTGCTCGACGACCAGGGAGTCGCGGAACCTGCCCTTGAACGTCATGAGGTGGTCGGTGGCGATGGACCCGGTGATGGCTATCTGCACAGTCCGGAAACCTACCCGGTCAGGGCCACCCCGGCACCCATTGCCTTGCAGCCGCCTGCAGGGGACCATGCCCTCATGAGCGACCTCCAACACGACTTCTCGGGACTGCGCGCGGTGTTCGTCAACTGCACCCTCAAGCGCTCGCCTGACCAGAGCCACACCCAGGGCCTCGTCGACGCGAGTGCGACGATCATGCGCCGGCACGGGGTCGAGGTCGACGTGATCCGGGCTGTCGACCACGACATCGCCACCGGTGTCTACCTCGACATGACCGAGCACGGCTGGGACCGCGACGAGTGGCCCCTGCTGTTCTCCCGCATCATCGAGGCGAACATCCTGGTCATCGCCGGTCCCATCTGGCTCGGCGACAACTCCTCGGTGACCAAGCAGGTCATCGAAAGGCTCTATGCCGGTTCCTCGATGACCAACGCCGTCGGGCAGTACGTCTACTACGGCAAGGTCGGGGGCGCGATCATCACCGGCAACGAGGACGGCATCAAGCACTGCGCCTCGAACATCCTGTACAGCCTCCAGCACATCGGCTACAGCATCCCACCGGCCGCCGACGCAGGCTGGATCGGTGAGGCAGGGCCGGGCCCGTCCTACCTCGACCCGGGCAGTGGCGGTCCGGAGAACGAGTTCACCCAGCGGAACACGACGTTCATGACGTGGAACCTCATGCACCTCGCCGCGATGTACCGGGCCGCAGGAGGGTTCCCCGTCGGCGGCAACCAGCGCACGGAGTGGGACGCGGGCGCGCGCTTCGACTACCCCGAGCACCCCGAGCCCGAGCAACCCAACCCCGAGTACCGCTGACGTCGACCACTGCTCGACCATGCCTGGTACTTGACGATACCTAGTACTCGGCATAGCCTCCTGCCATGTCGCACGATGCACAGATGCTCAAGGGGGTGTTGGCCTTCCTGCTGCTCAGCCTGCTCAGCCAGACCGAGGGGTACGGCTACAGCATCGTCACCCGGCTCAAGGAAGCAGGGTTCACCGACCTCTCGGAGGGGACGGTCTATCCCGCCCTCACCCGGCTCGAAGCAGCTGGCCTGCTGGCGTCCCGACTGGTGGGGTCGACCTCCGGCCCGGCCCGCAAGTACTACCGCACCACCGAGCTCGGCCGCGCCGAGCTCACCTCGCGCGCCGCGTCCTGGCGCACCCTGGTCGCCGCCGTCGACGTCGTCACGACGCCCGCGGTCGCCACCAGCTCCGTTTCCGCACAGGGGGTTTCGTCATGAACCTGATCGACCAGCAGCGCATAGCCTGGGCCGTGGCCCGCTACGAGTTCTGGATGGACAACCGAGGAGTACCCGCGAAGGTCCGCAGGGAGCTGCGGCGCGAGCTGCAGGCCAACCTCACCGAAGCCACGGCGCACGAGGGCTCACGCGCTGCCGTCCTCGCGATCGGCTCCCCCAGGGCGTTGGCGTATGCCGCGGGCGAGGCCCACGAGGCCAGACCCCGGTGGACGTTCGGGGCCTCCGTCGCGGGGCTCGTCCTCGCGACCCTGTCCTACGCCTGGATGTTCAGCCTCTTCGGGTTCGCCGACGGCGTGCTCGCCAGCGGGGTCACCGGCAGGCAGGTCTCGGGGACGAGCTTCCCGTGGGGAACCGAGCTCGCCGCCACGGTCCAGCCGGGAGAGACCGGGTTCGGTGTCGAGGGTGCCGTGCCCTGGATCATCCCGGTGCTCGTGCTCCTGGCCTTCGTCCTGGCCGCCCAGCCGTGGCGTCCGTTCACGCACCGCCGTCGCCTCTCGGCGGCATCGACGACACAGCGCGCCTGAGCGGCGGCGTCCACCACCGCCCTGCCCACGAAAGTGCGCTCTGCCCCTGAAGCTTCAGGGGCAGAGCGCACTTTCGTGGGCAGGGCGGTGGTGGAC
>JBDSKZ010000133.1:0-7790 GCA_039916625.1 Pedococcus sp. | reverse complement strand
CCGTGCTCGAAGGTCCCCGCTGCCGTCACGGACAGCAGGGCCGCGGCCCGGCCGCCATCGTCCTCGCCGAGCACCTCGACCAGCTGGGCAGGGGTCCAGGCATAGGTCAGGCCCTCGACGCCCTCGGTGTCGGCATCCAGCGCGGACGCGAAACCACCCTGTTCCGTGCGCAGGTCGCGCAGCAGGAACTCGGCCGTCTCCAAAGCGACCCGGCGCGCGAGGGCATCTCCGGTGCTGCGGAAGAGGTGGGTGTAGACCCGCAGCAGCTGGGCGTTGTCGTAGAGCATCTTCTCGAAGTGGGGGACCACCCACTTCGAGTCCACGGAGTACCGCGCGAAGCCGCCACCGAGCTGGTCGTAGAGGCCGCCGCGCGCCATCGCCGCACAGGTCCGGGCGGCCATCGCCAGCGCGTCGTCGGAGCCGGTGCGGGCGTGGTGGCGCAGCAGGAACTCCAGCACCATCGACGGCGGGAACTTCGGCGCACCTCCGAATCCCGCTGCGCCGTGGTCGAACTGGCCACGCAGCTGGGCAACCGCCGCGTCGAGGACACCAGCCTCGAGGGGATGCCCCGTCACCGGCGCCGACAGCTCGCGCAAGGTCTCGGCGATGTGGGCGCCGCTGTCCAGGACCCGTTCGCGCTGCTCGGTCCAGGCGCTCTTCACCCCTGACAACAGCTGCAGGAACTGGCCCTTCGGGAAGTACGTCCCGGCGAAGAACGGGTCGCCGTCGGGGGTCAGGATGCAGGTCATCGGCCAACCCCCGTGGCCGGTCAGGGCGGTCGTCGCTGCCATGTAGACGGCATCGATGTCGGGGCGTTCCTCACGGTCCACCTTCACGGCGACGAAGTCGGCGTTGACCGCCTGCGCCACGGCCTCGTCCTCGAACGACTCGTGGGCCATCACGTGGCACCAGTGACACGCTGCATACCCCACCGAGAGCAGGACCGGCACGTCGCGGCGCTGGGCCTCCGCGAAGGCGTCGGGTCCCCACTCCTGCCAGTCGACGGGGTTGTCCTGGTGCTGGAGCAGGTAGGGCGAGGTCGAGTGCGCGAGGCGGTTGGCCATACCTCCACCGTATGCGGCGTGGACCCTGCGAGCTCGGTGCGGCTCCTGCTGTCCGGTCCACGTGTCGGGTCAGGCATGCACCCCGGTATGGCGGGTGCCACCACCCACGTGGGCACCACGCGTGAAGCCGTGACACGGTGAGTCCATGCATGACGTCGTCGTGGTGGGGGCAGGACTGGCCGGACTCACCTGCGCGGTCGCGCTCGAAGGGCATGGCCTCGATGTCCTGGTCGTCGAGGCCGCCGACGAGGTCGGTGGTCGGGTGCGCACCGAGGTCGTCGACGGTCACCTGTGTGACGTCGGCTTCCAGCTCCTCAACCCGGCGTATCCCGCCGTGCGTCACCTCGTGGACGTGGATGCCTTGGCGCTGCAGACCTTCGGGGCCGGCGTCGAGGTGCGCCGTGACGGCGTGACCGCCCTGCTGGCAGACCCGCGCCGCGAGCCCAGGATGCTGCTGCGCACCCTCGCGAGCGGTCTGCTGGACGCCGACGAGCTCGTGGCCCTGGCCCGGTGGGCAGCACCGTCGCTGGGGCTGGTCCGGCGCCTGCTCGACGGGCCCGACACCTCGCTCGCCTTGTCCCTCGACGGGGCAGGGGTCGACGGGTCGTTGCGGCGCGAGGTGCTCGAGCCCTTCCTCGCCGGAGTGCTCGCGGAGGACCGTGGGCGGACCTCGGCGGCGTTCGTTCGGCTGCTGCTGAGGTCGTTCCTGCTCGGCACCCCGGGGCTCCCGGGTGACGGGATGCGCGCCCTCCCGGCCCAGCTGGTGGCACGGCTCCACCGTCCCGTTCAGCTCAGCACCCGAGCCACCGCCGTTGAGGGGACGGCGGTGCGAACGACCCAGACCACGGTCGCGGCCCGTGCGGTGGTCGTGGCGACCGACCTCGGTGCGGCTGCCGACCTCGACGTGGTGAACCCGGCGCCTGCCAACGGCCTGCGGACCTGGTGGTTCTCCACGACCGACCCGGCACCGACCAGCCGGTGGCTGCGCGTGGACGGCGCTCGGGGGCCGGTCGTCAACACGGCTGTCGTGTCGGATGCCGCGCCGTCCTATGCCCCGCCCGGTCGCCGACTCGTCCAGGCCACGACGCTCGCTACGGCTCCGGACGACGAGCAGCTGGTCCGCCGTGAGGTGGGACGACTCTGGTCGACCTCCGCCGAGCGGTGGGACCTGCTCGTGCGCCATGACGTCGGTGCGGCGCTGCCGTCGCTGCCTGCGCCGCTGTGCGTGCGCCGCACCGTGGCGCTGGGCGAGGGCCGGTTCGTCGCAGGCGACCACCGCGACACCTCCTCGATCCAGGGCGCGATGGTGTCGGGCCGCCGGGCTGCTCGCGCTGTCGCCGCCCACCTCGGGGTCGCGGGCACCAAGGGCACGCCATGACCACCGGACCGCCGCTCGACCCGCAGGGGCCACCCCTGCCGACGACCCAGATCATGAGCCAGTGGTGGCGGGACATCTCCTTCCTGCACTGGCCCGTCGAGCCAGCACTGCTCGCGCCGCTGCTGCCCAAGGGGGTGCGTCCCGATGAGTTCGACGGCTCTGCCTGGGTCGGCCTCATCCCGTTCCGGATGGTCGACGCGGGAGTCCTGCGCGGCGGCCCGGTGCCGTGGCTGGGGACGTTCCCCGAGACCAACGTCCGGGTGTACTCCATCGACGACCGCGGCCGGCACGGGGTCACCTTCCTGTCCCTCGAGGCGTCGCGTCTGCTCGTGGTCCTCGGCGCTCGACTGGGGTTCAACGTGCCCTACCAGTGGGCCTCGATGCGGGTCCGCGACCACCGCGGTCCGGCCCACGGTGGGGGGCGAGTGCTGACCTACACGACCCGCCGATCGACCTGCGCGCGTGCCCCCGGCGTCGGCCGGCCGCACTCGCGGATCACCGTGCGGGTCGGGGAGCCCGTCGTCGAGCCGGCACCGTTGGACCTGTTCCTCACGGCCCGGTTCGGGTTGCACACCCAGGTTGCCGGCCAGCCGCTCTGGGTGCCGAACACCCACGGCCCCTGGCCTCTGCGCCGGGCCGAGGTGCTGGAGCTTGACGACGACCTCGTCGAGGCCGCTGGCCTCGGCTCGTTCGCGCGGACGAGACCACCGACGAGCGTGCTGTTCTCCGAGGGTGTGCGCACGACGTTCGGACTGCCCCAGCGCCTCTGATCAGCGCCGGGCCAACCGCCGGCCCCAAGGCTCCCTCGCCCCATCCGCGACGTCGTCCACAGGCGCTTCCTTCAGCCTCGGGTGGTCGACAGTCCGTGATCCGAGCGCGATCCCGCCCCTGACCCCGCCACCCCGATCAGGAGGTGTCTTCGCCGAACGGTCAGCCGTCCAACGCCTTGAGCAGGGCGATGCAGAACGTCACCTCGTCGGCGTCGCCTTCGTTGGCTGCCCAGCCGGCGTTGATCGCCGTGTGCACGTAGGACCAGGCCATGGCCTGCTGCTCGTCGAGAACGCCGGCCCCGCAGGTGACCTCGACCCTGCGACGTACGAGGTAGCGGAAAGCCGAGCCCGTCCCGAGCTCGTCCCGACGGTTGCGCAGCAGCGGCTGGATCTCGAACCCCGGGTGCCCGGCCATCGCGTGCGGGTCGATGGCCAACCAGTCGGGCCGGTCGGAGCCGGGAAGGCTGTGCAGGACGTTCTGGTTGTGCAGGTCCCCGTGCAGGAGCGTCGCGTCGCAGGCGGGGTCGGTCAGCAGGTCACCGACCAGACCCTTCGTGCGCTCGACCATCCGCCGAGGCAGGACCGAGTCCGTGGCCAGGACCGAGGCGGTGTGGCGGCGCACGTAGGAGGACAGCGGGGCCAGCTGCGGCGGTGCCGGCACGTGCAGCCGACGCAGCAGGTCACCGGTCACCTCGCAGGCCGTGTCGACGTCGAGCTCGTCGAGCGTGCGGGAGGCATCGAGAGGTTCCAGGAGAAGAGCGCTGCGGTGAGGATCGGCCGCCACGAGGTGCGCTGCCCCGCGGCCGTCCCAGGTCCGCAGCACCAGGGCCTCGTCACGTGCCTCGAGGTGCGGCCAGCCGACCTTGAGCGCCAACGGCACACCGGCCCGCACGACAGGCAGCACGATCGCGCTCGAGCCGGTGGTCGCGGTGCCGGTGACCGTGAGGTCCCACTGGTCGAGCACTTCCGCGAGCAGTCTCGGCAAGCCGGCGGCCCAGTCGGTCCCGGACGGCCCGCCGACCGCGCCCTCCGCGGCCGTGAACCGCTGCACGAGGGTGCGGAACTCCTGCGGCACGAGGGCCGCCGCGTCCTGGGTGCGGATCGGTTGGGTCGGGGTCACGTGAGGCCGGGGAAGGGCTCGAGCGCGACCCCCCAGCGGGACGCCAGCACCTCGGTGTCGGCGAGCCACTGCACGACGTCGCCCAGCGGACCGACGTCGCCGCCGGCCGACCCGAGGTCGCGGGCGACCGCGGCCCGTAGGTCGGTGAGCACCGTCACCGCGAGCGTCCGTGCGGCCGACGGCGTGGTGACGGTGAAGGGCAGCTGGTACCCGAGGGCGGGTGGCGTGGCAGCCGCCCCGGCCAGCGACTCCTGCTGGCCGGCCCGGGCCCGCAGCGTGCCCAGGGTGGTGACGGCAAGCACGCGCTGGGCTCCCTTCGGCGACTGCGCGGCCACGACCTCGAAGGCGTATGCCGCGGCGCGCGTGCTCTCGAGGTACGACGCCGCGAGGGAGGGCTCGGACCAGGTCGGGTCCGGCCAGGTGGCGGGCTCGCCGAGGAGGGTGGCGGCGGCCGCGCGCTGCGCGAGCAGCGACCCGGCCAGGGGGATGGTCTCCGGCCCCACCTCGGCGAGGCCGGCGATCGCGGCGGGCCCGAGGTCGGTGGCTTCCGAGGCGGCCAGCGCCGCTGGACCCTTGGTCCCCCCAGAAGGGTTTGGGGTGCCGGTCGTGACACCGGTCGCGCTGGTCGGCGCAGGCGGTCTGCTGGTGGCGGCGCGCGCCTCGAGGATGGTCCGAGGCACGCCGAGGCGCAAGAGCTCGGTCTCCAGGACCGCTGCCTGCCGGGTGTGGAGGACGGCGAGCCGGGCCGGTAGCGCCTTCGCCGAGCCGCCGAGCGCCCGCGCCTCGGCGGCGAGGTCGGTGCTGCGCTGGCGCAGCGTGAGCAGGAGGGCCTCGCCGGGTACGGGCTGGCGCGTGGGCAGGCCCGGGACGCGCGGCGCGTCGTCCTCGAGCCGGATACCGCAGCCTGCGACGGAGGCCCCGACGAAGGCGCCGGCCCCGAGCCGCAGGGCCAGGCCGAGCACCCGACGCCGGGTCGGGAGCGGCAGCACTCCGGTGCGGTCCTCGGGCATGCGCCGATCCTGCCACGCGCACCGGCGCCGGCATGCGTCCCGACCTTGCCGTGGATAGAGTGGGCGCCGCACGACCACCAAACTTCAGAGAGGACGAGTCAGTTGAGCGTCAAGGACCAGATTCGTCCCGCGGTCGACGGGCCCCTCGCGGCCCTCGGGCTGCTCGTGGAGGACGTCGCCGTGACGCCGGTGGGCAAGCGCCGGCTCGTCCGCATCTGGATCGACCGGGTCCTGCCCGAGTCGGCCGACGCCACCACGACCGTCATCGAACCCCTCACGCTCGACGAGGTCGCCGACGCCACCCGCACCGTGAGCGACACCCTCGACGAGACCGAGGTGATGGGGGAGCAGCCCTACACCCTCGAGGTCACCTCGCCCGGTCTGGACCGCCCGCTCACCGAGCCGCGCCACTTCCGCCGCAACGTCACCCGCCTGGTCACCCTCACCCCCGTCGAGGGCCCGGCCCTGACCGGCCGGATCGTCAGCGCCGGCCCCGACCAGGTCACCGTCGAGGTGCCCGCTGTCAAGCAGGCCCCCGCGCGGACCGTCGAGCTGGCGTATGCCGCCTTGTCCCGGGCCGTGGTCGAGGTGGAGTTCTCCCGCCCGTCGGTCGGCACGGACCCCGACGACGTGTTCGACGACCACGCCGACGACCCCGCCGACGACCCCGACGACGACCCCGACGACGACCCCGAGGAGAACTGACATGGACATCGACCTTGCTGCCCTGAGGGCGCTCGAGCGCGAGCGCGACATCTCCCTCGACATCCTCATCCCGGCCATCGAACAGGCGCTGTTGGTGGCCTACCACCGCACCGACGACTCCTACCGGACCTCGCGGGTCGAGCTCGACCGCAAGACCGGCCACGTGGTCGTGTGGGCCAGGGAGGAGCTCGAAACTCCTCCGCCGGCCGAGGGCGTGGACCCGGAGGCTTCGACGGAGTCGCCGAGTCGGGTGGCGGAGCGACCGCCGCGCGAGTACGGGCCCGAGTTCGACGACACCCCGACGGGCTTCGGTCGAATCGCCGCAGCGACCGCGCGCCAGGTCATCGTGCAGCGACTGCGTGACCTCGAGGACGACGCGATCATGGGCGACTTCAAGGGTCGCGAGGGCGACGTCGTCGCCGGGGTCATCCAGCAGAGCCCCGACCCGCGCCACGTCACGGTCGACTTCGGGACGGTCGAGGGCATCCTGCCCCTCGCCGAGCAGGTCCCCGGCGAGAAGTACGTGCACGGGCAGCGACTGCGCTGCTTCGTCGTCTCGGTGCGCCGCGGACCCAAGGGACCGCAGATCGGTCTCTCGCGGACCCACCCCAACCTCGTCCGCAAGCTGTTCGCCCTCGAGGTGCCCGAGATCGCCGACGGCTCGGTGGAGATCGCCGCGCTGGCCCGCGAGGCCGGGCACCGCACCAAGATCGCGGTCCACTCCAAGGTCGCCGGCCTCAACGCCAAGGGTGCCTGCATCGGGCCCATGGGCGCTCGGGTGCGCGCGGTGATGTCTGAGCTGCACGGCGAGAAGATCGACATCGTCGACTACTCCGAGGACGCCCGGACCTTCGTCGCTGCGGCGCTGTCGCCGTCGCGGGTCGAGTCCGTCGAGATCGTGGACCCCCAGCTGCGCTCCGCGCGGGTCGTCGTCCCGGACTACCAGCTCTCGCTCGCCATCGGCAAGGAGGGCCAGAACGCGCGGCTGGCCGCCAAGCTCACCGGCTGGCGCATCGACATCCGGCCCGACACCGAGGCTGCCGACGGCTCCCGCGCCTCCGGTGGGAACGCGCCGCACGGCGCCCCGCGAGGCAGCGCCGGCGCCCCCCGGCGCGGCACGGGTGACGCACCCGGGCGCCGGTAGGGGATAGACTGGTGGTGACCGACCGGACTGGACCCCAGCCCGCAGCACAGTACGACACCACCCGCACGACGAGACGGACGCCAGTCCGGACCTGTGTGGGGTGCCGCGGGACGGATAGCTGGTCGGCACTCCTGCGAGTGGTCGCGGAGAAGGACGAGACCGGGGTGACCCGGTTGGTGCCGGATCCGTGGCGCCGTCTGCCGGGGCGTGGCGCATGGCTGCACCCCACAGACGACTGCCTCGAGCAGGCCCTACGCCGCCGGGCGTTCGGTCGAGCGCTGCGTGTCGGCGCCACGACCGGTCCGGAGGCGGTCGCAGCACACGTTCGAGGGTTGGTCCGAGGCCACCCGTCGAACACCCTTTGAACCAACCGTCCATCGCTATGGGAACCGAAAGCGGGTTTGACGCTGATGAGCACCCGATGAGAACTCAGCAATGAGCTCCCCCCAGCAGTAACGACGGTCCGCGCCTGTCCTGGCACGGACCAGGAACAGGAGAAACGTGGCCAAGGTCCGTGTAAGCGCGCTCGCGAAAGAGCTCGGCACCGACAGCAAGACGCTGATCGCCCACCTCAACAGCATTGGCGAGTACGTCAAGAC
>JBDSKZ010000132.1:0-30372 GCA_039916625.1 Pedococcus sp. | reverse complement strand
CTCCTTGAACTTGTCGGCCCAGGCGCGGTTCTGGTCATCGAAGTTCCAGTACCAGGCGTCGGTGAACTGCGTGCCCTGGAACTGGTCGACACCCAGGCTGTGGATGTCGGTGATGAACATCAGGCCGACAGCCAGCTGGGTCTTGCCCTGCAGGCCGGCCTGGTTGAACTGCTTGACGAAGTTGATGAGGTCGCCACCGGCGGCCATGATGCCGATGACGTCGGGCTTGCTCGAGTTCGCCTTGGTGATGAACGTCGAGTAGTTGTCGTTGGGGAAGGGCGTCGCGATGGACTGCTGGATCGAGCCGCCGGCCTTCTCGACCGCCGCGCTGAACGACTTGGTCATGTCCTGGCCGAAGGCGTAGTCGGGGTAGACGATCGACCAGTTCTTGCCACCGTTCTTCACGGCGGTGGCACCGGTGCCCTGGGCGAGCATGTAGGTGTCGTAAGCCCAGTGGAAGGTGTACTTGTTGCAGGACTTGCCGGTCAGCGCGGTGGTGCCGGCGCCGATGTCGATGAAGAGCTTCTTCTTCGTCTTGGCCTGCGTGGCCACCGCGAGCGCGGCCGAGGAGGTGGGGACGTCGAGGATGATGTCGGCCTTCTGCCGGTCGTACATCTCCTGAGCCTTGGTGTTGGCGATGTCGGGCTTGTTCTGGTGGTCGGCCTGGACGATCTCGATGGTCTTGGCCACCGCCTTGTCGCCGTACTTGGCCTTGTAGTCCGCGACAGCCATCTCGATGGCGACCTTGGAGTTGGGGCCGGACAGGTCCTTGTAGACACCCGACTGGTCGTTGAGCAGACCGAGGACGACCTTGTCGTCGCTGATCTTGCCGCTGGCCGTGCTCGGGCCACCCGCGCCACACGCGGCGAGCACGAGGCTGCCGGTGACAGCGGTGGCCGCAAGGGCCAGGGGCCTCCGGGCGAAGCAGGAGATCGATTTCTTCGGGCGCTGCATGTCCCCTCCTGGGGTGGTTCGGTGATGCGTTGGGTTGAAGTGGTGCGGGTGGTGCGGGCGTACAGGTGGCGCAGGGCGGCGAGTCCCTCCGGCTACATGCCGAGGTACTCCAGGAGCTCGGTGGTGCGGGACTGGAAGCTGGCGTTGTCGAGCGACTCCACGACCCGGCCCTGGGCCAGCAGGTAGTGGCGGTCGGCGACGGTGGAGGCGAAGGTGACGTTCTGCTCCACGAGCAGGACCGACACCCCCTGGGCCTTGATCTGGCGGATGATCTCGCCGATGCGCTGCACGATGACCGGGGCCAGGCCCTCGCTCGGCTCGTCGAGGAGCAGGAGCGTGGAGCCCATCCGCAGCACCCGGGCGATGGCCAGCATCTGCTGCTCGCCGCCGCTGAGCTTGGTGCCCGGGAAGTCACGGCGCTCACGCAGCACGGGAAACTGTTCGTAGACCTGGTCCAGGCTCCACGCGTCCGCCTTGCTGGTCACCGGCGGCAGCATGAGGTTCTCCGCGACGGTGAGCGTGGCGTAGATGCCGCGGTCGTCAGGCACCCACCCGATGCCGGCGCGGGCCCGCTTGTCGGCGCTGGCCTTGGCCAGGTCGGAGCCACCCCACGTGACCGTGCCCTCGACCTGGCGGTGCAGGCCCATGATCGAACGCAGCAGCGTGGTCTTGCCAGCGCCGTTGCGGCCCACGAGGGTGACGACCTCGCCGGGTTCGACGCGCAGGTCGACCTCGGTGAGCACCTTCGCCTCGCCGTACCAGGCGGACAGTCCCGCAACCTCGAGGGTGTGGTCAGACATGCTGCTCTCCGGCCTGTCCGAGGTATGCGGTGATGACCTTCTCGTCATTGCGAACCTGCTCGTAGGTGCCCTCGGCGAGCACCTGGCCGGACTGCAGGACGGTGACGGTGTCGGCGAGCGAGCCGACGACGTGCATGTTGTGGTCGACGAACACCACCGTTCGTCCGGCCGAGACCTTCTTGACCAGGGCGATGGTGCGGTCGACGTCCTCGAGGCCCATACCCGCGGTCGGCTCGTCGAGCAGCAGCAGCTTGGGGTCGAGCGCGAGGGCGAGAGCGAGCTCGAGGGCGCGCTTCTGGCCGTAGGCGAGCGAACCTGCGCTGGCACCGGAGCGGTCGGTGAGGCCGACCTGCTCGAGCAGCTCCATCGCGCGGGGCCGGAACTGGCGCATCTTCGAGCTGGAGCGCCAGAAGCGGTAGCCCAGTCCGGTGGGTGAGGCGAGTGCGAGCTCGACGTGGTCGACGACACTCATCTGCTCGAACAGGCTCGTGATCTGGAACGAGCGGGCAATGCCGAGGTGGGCGATCTGCTCGGGCTGCACACCAGTGATGTCCCGGCCCCCGAGCAGGACCTTCCCGGACGTCGGGGTGAGGAACCCGGTGAGCAGGTTGAACAGCGTCGTCTTGCCGGCGCCGTTGGGGCCCACGAGGGCGTGGATGGTGCCTTCGACCACGCGCAGGCTGACCTCGGAGACAGCGCGGAAACCGCGGAACTCCTTGGTCAGGTCACGCGTCTCGAGCAGCGCTGCTGGACTTGCTGCGCCTGTTGTCTCGGGGCTGGCCTCGCTGGGCACCGGCACCTCCTCGTGCGGCTGGGGCGGCGGCAGGGGACCGTCGCGTCCTGCAGAACACTAGGGGTGGCCTCGAACCCCGGACATGGCCGCCCTCGACACAGAGCCCCGGGAGAACATGTCCGGGCCCCACATACGCCTTGGCGGTCCGGGGCACCTGCCACGGCCGGTCGCCGTGCTCGGGAGGTGCCTCAGTGCCAGCGGTCGGGGTGCACGTCCCCGGGGATCTCAGCCGTCGGGTCGTACGGCGTCCGGCTGTACCTGAACGAGCCCAGGTCCAGGTGCCCGACCCGCCCGTCCGCGTCGCGCTGCGCCACCAGGGGCTCGCCCTCGTGGTAACCGTCCAGCCCGATCCAGCCGCTGTCGGTGGGTGCGAACCGTGAGCCACGGTGGAGTCCCGGCTCGCCCAGGACCAGTGCGCCGTCGGTGGCCAGCCGCAGCGTGTATGCCGTCGTGCCCCAGTACCAGTCCCCCACGAGGTCGATCCCGGACGCCTGCTCGGCGTCGGCGCTCCACGGGGTCGACGGGAGGGGTTCGCGCTCGGTGAGCAGCGCGAGGAGGTCGACCGAGACCGGCCCGATCCCGGAGGTCGCGTTCGCGAACACCACGCAGCCGTCACCGGTCTCGAGGTCGACACGCAGCCCCGCGAGGAAGCCGGGCATCGAGCCGCCGTGGCCGCCGAACCGACGCCCGTCGACGTTCCACACCTGCCACCCGAGGCCGTGGGCTCCGGTCCACGCCTGGCCAGGGTTGTCGTTGACGACGATCGGCAGGCACATCTCGGCGAGCGTGTCGGCCGACAGCAGGCCGGCGGTCTCACCGCCGAGGAAGGTGGCCCAGCGGGACAGGTCCTCGACCGTCGACCACAGCTGGCCGGCCGGGGACATCGCACCGGCGTGGTGCTCTGGCTCGACGTGCACGAGGTCGGCGAGCGGGTGGACCGCCCAGCCCGGAGCACTCGGCGCCTGCGGGCGCAGGGAGGTCCGCACCATACCGAGGGGGGCGAGCAGGCCGGTGCGGACGGCTTCGTCCCAGGCCACACCGCGCAGGCGGCCGACGAGCTCGCCGAGGACGGCGTAGCCGACGTTGGAGTAGTGGAAGCGGGCGCCGGGCCGGAACCTGAGCTGCGGCCGGCTGGCCAGCAGGTCGGACCAGTCGCCACCCTCGGTGCGCTCCCACCAGGGGCCGCTGGTCTCGGCCTGCAGGCCCGAGCTGTGGGACAGCAGCTGGGCCACGGTGACGTGCCCGAAGTCGCTGTGCGCCGTCTCGGGCAGGTGCGCGTCGACCCGGTCGGACAGGTCGAGGGCGCCCTCGTCGCGCAGGCGCAGCACCTCGACTCCCACGAAGGTCTTGGTGATCGAGCCGATGCGGTACTGCGTTCCTGGCGCCGCGGGCTCTCCACCCGTGCGCCCGGTGAGGGTTCCCACCGCGCCGGACCACACCAGCTCACCGCCGCGCACCAGGCCTGCGGCGATGGACGGGAGCCGACACCTCGACTGTTCCTGCGCCAGCCGGCGGTCGAGGGCGGCAACGGTGGTGGGCTCGAGCGACATGAGGCCCCAAGGTAGTCCACGCCGCGCCCCGACTCCCCCCGACTCCCGCAGCTCTGCCCACGAAGGTGCGCTCTGCCCACGACGTTTCACGGGCAGAGCACACCTTGGTGGGCTGAGTGGCCGGACGGCTGAACGGCCGGCGGGCGCAGAGGCGTCAGGCCTTCTTGGCTGTCGCCTTCTTCGCCGTGGCCTTCTTGGCTGTCTTCTTGGCCGCCTTCTTCGCCGGAGCCTTCTTGGCCGCCCGCTTGCGCGTCGTCGGGCCCTTGGCCCGCTTCTCCGCGAGCAGCTCTGCGCCGCGCTCCGGCGTGATGGACTCGGGCTCGTCGTCCTTGCGCAGGGTCGAGTTGGTCTCGCCGTCGGTGACGTAGGGGCCGAAGCGGCCGTCCTTGACCACCATGGGACGGCCCGACACCGGGTCGTTGCCGAGCTCCTTGAGCGGCGCCGTGGCGGCACGGCCACGCTGCTTGGGCTGGGCGTAGATCGCCAGCGCCTCCTCGAGCGTGATGTCGAAGAGCTGCTGCTCGGTGGTCAGCGAGCGGGAGTCGGTGCCCTTCTTCAAGTAGGGACCGTAGCGACCGTTCTGCGCAGTGATCTCGACTACGGCGCCGTCCTCCTCCGTCGAGGAGCCCACGACGCGGGGCAGGCTGAGCAGCTTGAGCGCGGTCTCGAGGTCCATGCTCGCGAGGTCCATGTCCTTGAACAGCGACGCGGTCCGCGGCTTGACCTTGTTCTTGCCCTTGAGCGCCGCTGTCTCCTCGTCGAGAACCTCGGTGACGTAGGGACCGTAGCGGCCGGCCTTGGCGACGATGTCGCGACCGGTCTCCGGCTCCTGGCCCAGGACCTTGCCGTCGTCGGCGGACTGCTCGAGCAGCTCGCGCGCCCTGGCCGGGGTCATCTCGTCGGGGGCGATGTCGTCGTTGATCGTCGCGCGACGAGGGGTCATCTCGGCGCCGTCGGACATCTCGCCCGTCGACAGGTCGACTCCGCGCGGGACGGTCTCCTCGACGTAGGGACCGTAGCGTCCGACGCGGACGACGATGCCCTCCCCGATGTCGATCGTGGAGATCGCTCGGGCGTCGATGTCACCGAGGTCCTCGACGAGCTGCTTGAGACCGAGGTGCGCGCTGCCGGCGTCGGGCAGGTCGGGCCTGCCGCCGACGACCGCGCCGTCGCCCTCCCCGAAGTAGAACCGCTTCAGCCACTCGGCGCGCTGTGCGTCGCCACCGGCGATGCGGTCGAGGTCCTCCTCCATCGAGGCGGTGAAGTCGTAGTCGACGAGCTCGGTGAAGTGCTCCTCGAGCAGCCGCGTCACGGCGAACGCCAACCACGTCGGGATCAGGGCCGACCCTCTCGTGTTGACGTAGCCGCGGTCCTGGATCGTGCCGACGGTGGAGGCATAGGTCGAAGGGCGACCGATTCCCTTCTCCTCCATGGCCTTCACGAGCGTCGCCTCCGTGTATCGCGGGGGCGGCGTGGTCTCGTGACCGTCCGGCTCGGCGCGCACGACGGTGAGCGAGACCCCTTCGCTGAGCTTGGGCAGGCGGCGCTCCTCCTGCGCCTCGGCGGCCTTGGAGGCGCGCTCCTCGTCGCGGCCCTCTTCGTATGCCGCGAGGAACCCGCGGAACGTGATGACCGTGCCGGACGCGCTGAACTCGACGACGCGGCTGTCCTCCAGCATGCCGCCGAGCTTGACCGTCGCGGTCGATCCGCGGGCGTCGGCCATCTGCGAGGCGACGGTGCGCTTCCAGATCAGCTCGTAGAGGGCGAACTCGTCACCGCGCAGGTCGCCGGCCACCTGGGCCGGGGTGCGGAAGCGGTCACCCGCGGGACGGATGGCCTCGTGGGCCTCCTGCGCGTTCTTGACCTTCTTCTCGTAGAGGCGGGGCGACTGCGGGACGTACTCCGCGCCATACAGGTCGCGCGCCTGCTGGCGGGCGGCGGTGAGGGCCGCCTCCGACAGCGTGGTGCTGTCAGTACGCATGTAGGTGATGTAGCCGTTCTCGTAGAGGCGCTGCGCGACGCGCATCGCGTTCTTCGAGGACAGGCGCAGCTTGCGGGAGGCCTCCTGCTGCAGGGTCGACGTCGTGAACGGCGCGGACGGGCGGCGGGTGTACGGCTTCTCCTGGACGCTCGTCACGCCGACCTGGCAGCTGAGCACCTGGGCTGCGATGGACGTCGCGGTGGTCTCGTCGAGGTGGACGACCGACGTGCTCTTCAGTGAGCCGTCGTCGTTGAAGTCGCGGCCCATGGCAACGCGGCGGCCGTCGACCGAGCTGAGCCGAGCGGTGAACTGGTTGGAGGCACCGTCGGGCGTGAAGTCGCCGTCGACGTCCCAGTAGGAGGCGCGGACGAACGCCATCCGCTCGCGCTCCCGCTCGACGACGATGCGGGTGGCGACGGACTGCACGCGGCCGGCGGACAGGCCGGCCTTGACCTTGCGCCACAGGACCGGGCTGACCTCGTAGCCGTAGAGGCGGTCGAGGATGCGTCGGGTCTCCTGGGCGTCCACGAGCGCGACGTCGAGGTCACGGGTGCTGGTGGTGGCGCGCTGGATGGCCTCCTTGGTGATCTCGTGGAACACCATGCGCTTGACCGGGACCTTGGGCTTGAGCACCTCGAGCAGGTGCCAGGCGATCGCCTCGCCCTCGCGGTCCTCGTCAGTGGCGAGGTAGAGCTCGTCGGCGTCCTTGAGCAGGCGCTTGAGCTCTGAGACCTTCTTCTTCTTGTCGTTGTCGATGAGGTAGTAGGCCTCGAACCCGTTGTCCACGTCGACACCGAAGCGACCGAACGGACCCTTCTTGATCTCGGCGGGCATCTCCGACGGGGTCGGGATGTCGCGGATGTGTCCCACGGACGCCTCGACGTCCCAGTCCTTGCCCAGGTATCCGCCGATCGTCTTCGCCTTGGCCGGCGACTCGACGATGACGAGCTTGCGCCCACCAGTCACGATGCTCTTCCTCAGTTCCTGCTTCCATGTGCTGCGGATTCGTCGCAGCGTGGACATGGCAACGCGCAAGACGGTAGCCGCTTTCCTCAGATCTGCCGCGTCGCGTCTCGTTCACGCGCGTCGCGGTTCGTGTTTGATTGAATGTTCAAATAGATGTACGATCGCCTCCATGAGCCAGTCCCCCGTGCCCGCGCGCCCGCCCGTGCTGTACCTCAGCCACGGCGCGCCGCCGCTGGCCGAGGACCCGGTGTGGACCCGCCAGCTGGCCGACTGGTCGAGCAGCTTCGGCAGGCCCGCCAGCATCCTCATGGTCTCCGCCCACTGGGAGCAGGCGCCGCTCGCGCTGAGCGCGACCTCCGGCGACCTGCCCCTCGTCCACGACTTCTGGGGTTTTCCGCGGCACTACTACGACGTGACGTATGCAGCGCCCGGCGCCCCCCAGCTCGCCGACAGCGTCACCCGGCTCGTGCAGTCCTCCGAGACCCCCGTGCACCGGGCCGAGGACCGCGGGCTCGACCACGGCGCCTACGTGCCGCTCGTGGAGATGTATCCCGAGGCCGACATCCCGGTCCTGCAGGTGTCGATGCCGACGCTGGACCCACGGGCCCTCTTCGAGATCGGTCGCAAGCTGGCCCCACTGCGCGACGAAGGCACCCTCATCGTGGGATCCGGGTTCACGACCCACAACCTGCGCTGGTTCAACCCCAGCGAGGGTCGCGACGGCCCGCCTCCGGCTGCCTCGGTGGAGTTCGACCACTGGGCGGCCGAGGCGCTGGAGCGCCAGGACGTCGATGCCGTGCTCGACTTCGCCCACCAGGCACCCGCTGCCCTCGAGGCGCACCCCCGCACCGAGCACTGGGCACCGCTCTACGTCAGCCTCGGCGCCGCATACGAGTCCGGGTCCCTGGAGAACCAGAGCGTCGTCGACGGCTTCTGGTTCGGCCTGAGCAAGCGGTCCTGGCAGTTCGCCTGATCCGGCCTCCTTTCTGCCTTGGGGGCAAGGGGGTGAGCAATGGGTCACGCCCTTGCCCCCAACGCTCGTCGCTCGTCGCTCGTGTTCACAGGTAGACCGTCGCTGGCCCACTGTCTACAGGCGTCACCGTGGAACCGCGGGGGACCAGCATCGCTCCGGCACCCTGACGTGATGACGCAGAAGGGCCGGGATCGCCGACGGATCGCCCTCTCGGTTGCGAAGGACCACGGCGGCGTGGTCTCGCGCGCCGAACTCACGGCTGTCGGGATCGACCGTTGGGCGGTGGCGGGGGAGCTGAGGGCGGGGAGGTGGCGGCTGCACGGGCGCCGCACCATTGCCGTGAACACCGGGCTGCTGTCACGCGAGGCGCAGCACTGGCGGGCGCTTTGGGAAGTTGGTCGCGGTGCCGTGCTCGACGGCGTCTCGGCACTCGAGTCCGCCGGGCTCACGGGCTTCGACGAGGAGGTGATTCACGTATCGGTGGATCACCGCTCCCACGGGAGCAAGCGCGTCCCCGGAGTCCGCGTCCATCAGGTGAGGGAGACCAGGGAGACCGACACCGCCAGGGTCGGCACCCCCCGCGTCCGACCTGCCGTTGCGACGATCCGAGCTGCCCAGTGGGCCAGGACCGACCGCCAAGCAGCCCTCATCCTCTGCATGGCAGTCCAGCAGCGGCTTGTTCTGGCGCGCGATCTGTGTCCTGTGCGTTCCCCCGGCGCCCACTACGGCCGGACGGCATTCGTCCGGCAACTGGTGCAGGACGTCACCGACGGGGCCCAATCCCTCGGCGAGCTGGACTTCGCTCACCTGTGTCGGCTCCACCACCTCCCCGTGCCCGATCGGCAGGTCGTTCGCGACGGGCCTCAGGGTCGGGTCTACCTCGACGTCCGCTGGCGCCAGTGCTCACTCGTCGTCGAGGTGGATGGCGCCCAGCACCGACTCGGGCTCGCCGTCAGCGCAGACAACCTGCGACGCAACGAGCTGGCCATCAGTGGTGAGACCGTCCTGACCATCGACCTCGTCGGGCTGCGCCTGCGGACGGAGGAGTTCATGCGTCAGGTGGTGACGGCATACAGGGCTCTCACCGGTGGTTTGGGGGCGACCGGGTGAGCAATCGCTCACCGGGCAGCCCCCAAAACGGCTACGGGCGGGTCGGGTCGTCGTCGGGCTTGTCGACCTCGTCGGGGACGACGATCGGCTTGGCCTTGGCCCAGCCGAGGAACGCCGCGACGACGACAATGAGGGCGACACCGGTCCACAGGTTGGCGTTGACACCCCGGGTCTTCTCCAGCACCTGGTCGGCGAAGAGTCCGGCCAGCAGCAGGATCACGCCGTAGATCCCGAGCAGGCTGCCGATGATGTTGCGGATGTCGAACGCGCCGGCGGTCTTCTTGGCCTTGCCAGGCTTGGGGGACTTGGCGGGCTTGGTCGTCTCGGAGTAGACCAGACCCTTGAGCTCCGAGACCGGCTTGGGCTGCGTCAACAGGGTCACCAGCACGCTGACGACGATGTCGACGACGAACGCCGTGGAGGCCGACGCGAGGTTGCCCAGCGCCCGTGGGTATGGCGCCTGCTCGATCGCGGATGATCCGGTGGTCTCGTCACGGCGTGTCGGGACGACCGCTCGCGCATCATGGACCGATGGAACGAACCGTGCACCCTCGCGCCCGTCGACTCAGGTCACCGGCAGCCCTCGTGACGGCCCTCGTGGCCGTGTTCGGACTCCTCGTCGCCGCGGCCGCACCTGCCGCTGCCAGGACGTCCCTCGTCCCACTCCCCGACGGCCTCCGCCCGGAAGGCATCACGGCGGGCCGCGGTGACACCTACTACGTGGGGTCACTGGCCGACGGCCGCATCGTCACCGGTGACCTCAGTCTGGCCACGAGCCGGGTCCTGCTCCCCGGCGCCACCGGGCGCCAGATCCGGGGCCTGGACTGGGACGGCCGTACCGGACTGGTCTGGGCCGCTGGCAACGTCGGCACCGAGGCGCACGTCTGGGCGGTGAACGGCCGCACCGGACGAGTCGTCTCGGACACCGTGGTCCCCGGCGGCGTCTTCCTCAACGACCTCGTGGTCACCCGTCTGGCCGTGTGGGTCACCGACTCCCGGGTCGACCGGCTGACTGTCATTCCCCTCAGCCGAGGCGGGAGGCCGCGCGGCCCCGCACCGGCCTTCCTCCCCCTCGGCGGGGACTGGCCGGCCGGTGACGGAGTGGCCATCAACGCCAACGGGATCCGTCAGCTCCCCGATGGCTCGGCGGTTCTCAACAACAGCCGGGTCGGCGGACTGTGGCAGGTCAACCCGCGCACCGGTCGCGCGTCAGCGATCCCGGTGAAGGGCGGACCAGCCATCACCGGAGGCGATGGGCTCGAGCTGTCCGGCAGGACGCTCTACAACGTCCGCGGCACCGGCCCGGCCGAGGTGTCGGTGGTGAAGCTGCATCGTGAGCGCCACGGCTGGTCGGCCCGGTGGGAGCGCGCCCTGACCGACTCCAGCCTGGACGTCCCGAGCACGGCGGTCCTGGTCGGCAAGACCCTGTGGGCGGTCAACGCCCGTTTCGGGGTCGCGAACCCGGACACCGCCGCCTACTGGATCACTCCGCTGAGGACCCAGCGGCACTGACCGCGTCGCACTGCGGGATGCCAGGGGAGTGGAATGTCCCGCCCTTGGCATCCCCGAGATCCTCGTCATGGCCGGGGCTCAGTCCCAGTGCGCAGGCCGTCCCAGCCCCGCGGGGAGGTGGGTCGTACCGTCGCCCCGGGCAGCGCCGACCTGTGGCGACGTGAGGAACAACGCCCGGCTGAGGTCCGTGCCCTCGAGCCGGGCACCGCGCACGTCCGCACCCAGGAGGTCGGTTCGCGTCAGGTCGACGCCTCGCAGGTCGGCTCCCAGCAGCAGCGCACCCCGCAGGCTGGCGGACCGCAGGTCCCGTGCGCGCAGGTCCGCTCCGACGAGGTCGTGGCGGGACAGGTCCGGCCCGGGCGAAGGTGCCCGCAGCGTCGCGCTCACCCGGGCGAGCAGGTGCCCGACGCGTGGACCGACGGCGGCGAGGTCGACCGCCCCGAGGGTGGTGGGGTCGCCAGCGGCAAGGTCCTCCACCTCGGCGTCGAGCCGCTCGACCTCGGCGCCGAGGCCACGGCACCGTTCGTCACGCAGGTGGCGCCGGGCCTCCCCCAGGTGGCACCGGAGCTCGTGCAGCTCGCGCACGACCGGGAACACCGCATACATCTGCGCCGCGGTCTCGGGGGACGACCTCCAGTCCACGCCCCCGAACGTCACCTGCGAGACGCGCTGCCCGGCGCCGAAGCAGTCGTATGCCGTGCAGCCGGCGAAGCCGCGCTCGCGCAGCCGGGCGTGGATGCCGCAACCGAAGTCGTCGCCGAGGTTGGGGCATGGCGTGGCGCCCGGTTTGTCGATCGCGAAGTCCGCTGACACCGTGAACGCCGGCACCACGCAACACAACCCGAAGCAACGGGAGCAGTCCGCGGCGAGCTCGACCTCAGGCACGCGTGGGTGCCATCTCCGGCGCGGGTGCCTCTCCCGAGTCGACGTCCACGGCCGCGCCGCTGAACTGCGCGGCATACAGCTCGGCGTAGGCACCGTCCCGAGCGAGCAGGTCCGCGTGCGAACCCTGCTCGACGATCTGGCCGTCGCGCATGACGAGGATGACGTCGGCGTCGCGGATCGTCGAGAGCCGGTGGGCGATGACGAAGCTCGTACGGTCCTGGCGCAGGGCCGACATCGCCTGCTGGACGAGGAGCTCGGTGCGGGTGTCGACCGAGCTGGTCGCCTCGTCGAGGATCAGCAGGGCAGGGTCGGACAGGAAGGCACGGGCGATCGTCAGCAGCTGCTTCTCGCCCGCGCTGATGTTGCCACCCTCGGCGTCCAGGACCGTGTCGTACCCGTCGGGCAGCGAGTGCACGAACCGGTCGACGTAGGTCGCCCTTGCCGCGGCGAGCACCTCCTCCTCCGACGCCGACGGCTTCCCGTAGGCGATGTTGTCGCGGATCGTCCCGCCGAACAGCCAGGTGTCCTGCAGCACCATGCCGATCTCGCTGCGCAGGTTGTGGCGGGTCAGGGCCGTGACGTCAACGCCGTCGAGGGTGATGCGCCCGGCGTCGAGCTCGTAGAAGCGCATGACGAGGTTGACCAGGGTGGTCTTGCCGGCCCCGGTGGGGCCGACGATGGCGACCGTCTGGCCGGGCTCCACGACGAGGTCGAGGTGCGCGATGAGTGGGCTCGCCGGGTCGTAGGAGAACGACACGTCCTCGAACTGCACCCGTCCCCGTGGGTGGTCCAGGGCCGTCGCGGCAGCCGGGTCGGGCCGCTGCTCGGGTGCGTCCAGCACCTCGAACACCCGCTCGGCCGAGGCCACTCCGGACTGCAGGAGGTTGGCCATCGACGCAACCTGCGTCAGGGGCTGGGTGAACTGGCGCGAGTACTGGATGAACGCCTGCACGTCGCCCAGGGTCATCGAGCCGCTGGCGACGCGAAGGCCGCCGACGACCGCGATGACGACGTAGTTGAGGTTCCCGATGAACATCATCGTCGGCATGATGATGCCGCTGACGAACTGCGCGCCGAACCCTGCGGCGTACAGGTCGTCGTTCTTGTCCTTGAAGGACGCCCGCACCTCGTCCTGACGGCCGAAGACCTTGACCAGCTCGTGGCCGGTGAAGGACTCCTCGACCACTGAGTTGAGCTCGCCTGTGCTCTTCCACTGCTGGACGAAGTGCTTCTGCGAGCGCTTGCCGATCGCAGCCGTGACCGCCATCGAGACCGGGATGGTGAAGAGCGCGATCAGGGCCAGCATCGGCGAGATGTAGAGCATCATCGCGATCATCGCCACGACCGTCAGCAACGAGGTGAGCAGCTGGCTGAGCGTCTGCTGCAGGCTCTGGGCGACGTTGTCGATGTCGTTGGTGACGCGGCTGAGCAGCTCACCGCGCGGCTGGCCGTCGAAGTACTGCAACGGCAGCCGGTTGAGCTTGTCCTCGACGTCGCGGCGAAGTCCGAAGATGGTGCGGTTCACGGCGCCGGTCAGGAGCCAGCCCTGCCCCCACGAGAGCAGGCTCGCGACGACGTAGATGCCGAGCACCAGCAGGAGCACGTCACCGACGGCTCCGAAGTCGATGCCCCGGCCGGGCACGAGGAAGGGCATGCCGGAGACGAGGTCGGCCACCGTGTCCTCGCCGCGCGCCCGCAGCTGTGCGACGAGCTGAGCCTTGTCCACCCCGACGGGGAACCGCGCGCCGACGACGCCGGCGAAGATGTGGTCCGTCGCGCGACCCAGGATCTTGGGACCCACCGCCGAGAGGCCCACGCTCGCCACCGCCAGGGCCAGCACGGCATACAACGGGGTCCGCTCGGGGCGCAGCAGGCCGAGGAGCCGCTTCGCGGACGGCACGAAGGTCTGCGACTTCTCCGCCGGCACACCGGCGCCCATCATCGGTCCGTGTCGCTGGCCGGCTCGCGCGCCCGGGCCGCGCCTGGCCTCGGCCGCCTTCTCCTCGGCGGTCTTCACACCCTCGGTCATGCTGCCTCCTGCGCGCTCTGCTGGGACTGCACGATCTCGACGTACGTCGCGCACGTGGCGAGCAGCTCGTCGTGGGTCCCCGCACCGACCACGAGCCCGTCGTCGAGGACGACGATCTGGTCGGCGTCGACGATGGTCGACACCCGTTGCGCCACCACGACGACGGCCGTATGCCGTGTGACCGGCTTGAGCGCCGAGCGCAGCCGCGCGTCGGTGGACAGGTCGAGGGCCGAGAAGCTGTCGTCGAAGAGGAAGACCTCAGGCTTGGCGACCAGGGCCCGCGCGATGGCGAGGCGCTGGCGCTGGCCACCCGAGACGTTGGTGCCGCCCTGGACGATCGGCGAGTCCAGTCCCTTCGGCATGGCCCGCACGAAGCCCTCTGCCTGCGCGATCCGCAAGACCTCCCAGAGCTCGTCGTCGGTGGCGTCAGCATCGCCGTACCGCAGGTTGCTCGCGACCGTGCCGGTGAACAGGTAGGGCTTCTGCGGAACCAGACCGATGCGGCCCCAGACGTCCTCGAGGGCCGCTGCCCGGACGTCGACCCCGCCGATGAGCACCTGGCCCCCCGTGACGTCGTAGAGCCGGGGGATGAGCGAGAGCAGGGTCGACTTTCCGGCTCCGGTGCTGCCGATGATGGCCGTCGTCCTGCCCGGCTCAGCGATGAGTGAAACGCCTTGCAGGACAGGGACGTCAGCACCGGGATAGGCGAACGTCACGTCACGCAGCTCGATGCTGGCCCCACCTCTCGGGATGGCGACGGGCCGGGTTGGTGGCACCACCGTCGAGTCGGTGTCCAGTACCTCGGCGATGCGCCCGGCCGAGACCGTCGCGCGCGGGATCATCATCGACATGAACGTCGCCATCATCACCGACATGAGGATCTGCATGAGATAGCTCATGAAGGCCGTCAGCTCACCGATCTGCATCTGCCCGCCGGCAACCCGGTGCGAGCCGAACCACAGCACGGCCACCGTCGAGGCGTTGAAGATCAACATGACGATCGGGAAGACCATAGCCATGAGTCGGCCGACCGCCAGTGCGGTGCCGGTGTACTGGGTGTTGGCCTCGGCGAACCGGGCCCTCTCGTGGTCCTCGCGCACGAACGCGCGCACGACGCGGATGCCGGTGATCTGCTCGCGCAGCACGCGGTTCACCCAGTCGACGGACTCCTGCATGATCCGGAACTGCGGGATCATCCTGCGGATCACCAGCGCGACGGACAGGGCCAACAGGGGGACCGCAACGCCGACGAGCCAGGAGAGCCCGACGTCCTCGCGCAGTGCCATGATGATGCCACCGACCATCATGATCGGGGCGGAGACCATCATCGCTGCGCCCATGAAGACGACCTGCTGCACCTGCGTGACGTCGTTCGTGGTGCGGGAGATCAAGGTCGGCGCCCCGAAGCGCGAGACCTCCTGGGCGGAGAAGTCGCCGACGCGGGCGAAGACGTCCGCGCGCAGGTCGCGACCGAGCCCGGCGGCCGACCGCGCACCGAGGTAGGTGGCCCAGACCGTGGCAGCGATCTGGACGAGCGACACCGCGAGCATCCAGCCACCGGTGCGCAGGATGAAGCCGGTGTCCCCGACGGCTACTCCCTGGTCGATGATCCGGCCATTCAGGCTCGGGAGGTACAACGAGGCGATGGTGCCGACGAGCTGAAGTCCGACCAGCACGCTGACCAGCCCCTGGTAGGGCCGCAGGTAGTCGCGGATGACCCTGATGAGCACTACTTCTCCCCCTTGCTGGCGTGGCGAGCGCCCTGGGTGGCGTGGCGAGCGCCCTTGGCGCCGCGGGTGTTCGCAGGTGGGCGTCGCCCGAGTGCGCCCTCGAGGATGACGTCGACGAGCTCCTGCGCCGAGGAGCCCTGGTGGTTGAGCATCGGGTGCACGCTGGACAGGGTGAGCATCCGCAGGTAGTTGACGACCTCCAGCGCAGGCAGCCGCAGCCGGCCGGCGTCGTCGCCGATGAGGTCTGCGAAGGCGGCATCGATGGCTGCGTTGGCCTGCTCGCGCCGAGCGTCCTCCCCCTGGTGTGGCCGGTGCATCTGCTGCCCTGTCGCCTGGAGGACGGCCATCAGCGAGAAGATGCCGAGCAGGTAGTCCTGCATCGTCGATACCGCGGCCGCGAGGCGCTCGCGCAGTGGCAGGTCACGGTCGACCTCCAGCAGCTGGGCGAGCAGGACCTCGGTCTGGAACGCGTCATGGACGCAGGCGCTGACGAGCTCGTCCTTGGACTCGAAGACCCTGAAGATCGTCCCCTCCGCGACACCGGCCGCCTTGGCGATCTCCTTGGTGCTCGCAGCCCGGCCCTTCTCACGCAGCAGCGGCACCGTCGACGCGATGATCGCTGCGCGGCGGTCGTCGGGGGCCATGGCGGGGGCTCGGGGGGTCACCCGATCAGACTAAGTGAGTGAGCACTCACTCACAACACCTTTCCTGACCTGCGGTGATACCCCTCGTGCAGCTCGGGCAGCCCGAACCGCTCATTGCTGGCGAACTTCAGCCGTAGGTCCACGGCGCCCGTCCCAGCGGTGGTCACGTCAGCAGGCCGTCGGCCACCAGCTCCCGCAGGAGCGCCACGAGCGAGGGTCGCAGGGTGTCCTCCTCCACCTCGAGCAGCTCGGCGATGGCGGCGATCGCGACGCCGGCAGGCAGCGACCCGTCACACACGCTGAGCAGCGCGGCCCCGGCGGTGTCGAGCCGCACGGCGCGTCGCAGCCCGCCACCTTGACGCAGCAGGATGGCGCTGGGGTCCTGGTCGCCGGGACGCGAGTGCCGCTCCTCCGTGACATCAGGGGCAGCCGTCCAGGCGACGGCGAGCAGGTCGTCCTCGGTGTGCTCGGCCAGCCAGGTGCGAGCGCGGATCCCGGCCAGCACGTGCGGCCCCATCGGGGACGCAACCGGGCCACCGACCTCGTCGAGGTACACGAACGGCTGACGGTCACCGACGGGCCGCTGCACCGT
Source organism: Pedococcus sp. (assembly GCA_039916625.1). Classification (GTDB taxonomy): domain Bacteria; phylum Actinomycetota; class Actinomycetes; order Actinomycetales; family Dermatophilaceae; genus Pedococcus. Next base: position 13,853 of record JBDSKZ010000132.1, on the reverse strand, counting down.
CACCACGCCGAAACCCACTGCCGTCACGCCGCGAGAGGCGAAGTCGTCGAGCCACGCGGCATACATCGTCGAGAACTCCACCGTCGCGCTGTGGTGCCCGCCGTCGCGAGCCCAGGTCTCGGCATACTCCGCCGGGTCCTGGACGTCGCGCTGGACGACCCACGCATCGAGCCCGGTGCCCTCGACCCAGCCGCGCACCCGGTCCCGCCAGTCGGCATCACCGACGACCTCCCAGTTGCCGAGGAACTGGGCTATGCCGCCGGGCACGAGGTGGTCGCCGATCGAGCGCACGAGGTCGGCCACGATCTCGTCGCCGGCGGCGCCACCGTCGCGGTACTCGAACAGCGGGACGTCCGGGGTCCGTGGGGTGATCACGAAGGGCGGGTTGCTCACGATGAGCTCGAACTGCTGTCCTGCAACGGGACCGAGCATCGACCCACCGACCACCTCCCAGCTGGTGCGGTTGAGCGCGGCATTGAACCGCGCATAGGCGAGTGCGCGCTCGGACAGGTCGGTCACGGTGATGTGCCCGGCGTGCGCGCCGAGGTGCAGGGCCTGCACCCCGCACCCGGTGCCGATGTCGAGGGCACGCCCGACCACGGGCCGCGGAGTCCACGACGCCAACGTCGTCGAGGCACCGCCGACGCCGAGCACGTGGTCCTCGTGCAGCGGCTCGCGGGTCGCGAGCTCGGCGAGGTCGGAGGCGACCCACCAGGCGTGGTCCTCCTCACCGTAGGGCCGCAGGTCACACGTGGCCACGACGCCGGGGCCCTGCTCGCGCACGAGGCCCAGCGCCTGGGCGCCCTGCAGCCCCAGGGTCGGCAGCGCCTCGGCGACGTCCTCGGCGTCGACCGCGTCGCCGAGCCCGAACAGGCGTACCAGCGTCGCCAGCGGGGTGCCCGCGTCGGCGGTCACCCGCTGCGCGGGCAGCACCTGCTCCCTGGCGAGCGCTGCGCCGGCGAGCGGCCCGAGCAGCTCGCCCACAGCCTCGACGGTGTATGCCGCCGCGGCGAGGTCGGCGAGCAGGGCGCCGACGAGGGCGGGGTCGGTGGAGGTGGGCGGCGGGGTCGAGCCCATGTCAGCCGTCGAGCAGGCCGCCGAGCTTGAACCCTCCGCCGCCCCCACCCTGGGCTGCGACGGGGGTCCACTCGCTGGGCTGGACGATGACGAAACCCGGCCCGTGGAAGGAGTACTGGAAGGCCTCGCCCGAGCCGCCGCGCAGCATCGAGCGGACGTTCATGCTCGAGACCACCTGCGGAACGAGGTTGGCCGACCAGCCGACGCAGGCCTGGACGTCGACATAGGTCGGCTGGGTGCCGCAGTCGAGGATGACCGGCTGACCCACTGTGTGGATCGCCGCGGTGCCGGTGCCGTGCAGGGTCGTGTTGAACAGGCCACCGCTGAGCATCCCTGCCCCCTGGACACGTTTGATGTCCCACTCGATGCTGGAGTCGAAGGCCAGCAGGTTGCGTGCGTTGAGGCTGATGCCGTCGCCGGTCAGCTCGACGAGGAAGACGAACCCGGCCTCGGACGCGAAGAAGACGTCGCCCTCGCCGGAGACCCGCATGAGCGAGACGTCCTCGCCGGTGACGACCTTCTTGAAGAGCTTGCCGACGCTGCCGGCCTTCTCGTGGTCGAAGCGGATGTTGCCCTGGTAGGACACCATCGCGCCCTTGACGGCCAGCACGTCGCCGCCGAGGTGGACCCGCAGCATCTGCGGGTTCTGGAGGGCGAAGCGCTGCTCCGCCTGGACCTCGAGGTTTCCCTGGTCGAACAATGGACTCTTCATGCGGCCAGCCTAGGCCGAAGGCTCCCGCGTGGGGACCCGGTAGGTGAACCACTGCGTGCGGTCGCCACCGAGGCTGTCGTACAGCCCCTGGGCGGTGGAGTTGTCGAGCGCCGTCTGCCACTGGAGCCAACGACAGCCCCGGTCCAGAGCCAGTGCCCGACAGGCCTCCAGCAGTGAGCGACCCACGCCTTGACCGCGGGTGGCAGACACCACGAACAGGTCCTCCATGACAGCCAGCGGCAGGCCCAGCGTGGTGTCCCAGCTCCACAGCACCGTGGCGTGGCCGACCACGGTGCCGGTGGGGGCGCGCGCGATGAGCTGCGTGCCGCTGCCGGTAGCGATGAACGCGCGGCTCATCGCGGTGAGGTCATCGGGTGAGGGGTCCTCACCGTAGAACCCGGCGTAGGCCAGCATCGAGGGCGCGAGGTCATCCAGGTCGGCCTCGGTGACCTCGGTGACGCGAAGCGCGGCGGAGGTGTCCATGCCGACGAAACTACGCGCTCCCGCGCGGACGACGAACGGCCGGCCCCACGGGGGGACCGGCCGTTCGTGGTGCTGCTGGACTGGCTAGCGGCTGGCCGGCTCTTCGATGTGGTCGGTCTGGTCGTCGACCACCACACCGGCAGGGGTACCGGCGTGGCCGGCGTCGGGTGCCGACGCGTCCATCCGCTGGGCCTTCTCGCCGTCCTCGTCACCGCCGATCGCGAGGTCGCGGGCCTTGGAGATGGCCACGGCGATGACGACGATGAGCAGGGCGCCGGCGGCGATGCCGTAACGGACCAGCGAGTTCTTGTCGTCACCGATCGACAGGGTCACGATCGCCGGGGCGATGAGCACCGAGACGAGGTTCATCACCTTGATCAGCGGGTTGATGGACGGACCGGCGGTGTCCTTGAACGGGTCACCGACGGTGTCACCGATGACGGTGGCCGCGTGGGCTTCGCTGCCCTTGCCTCCGTGGGCACCGTCCTCGACGATCTTCTTCGCGTTGTCCCACGAACCACCGGAGTTGGCGAGGAAGACCGCCATGAGGCAGCCGGTGCCGATGGCCCCCGCGAGGAAGCCGGCGAGCGGCCCGATACCGAGCCCGAACCCGACCGCCACGGGCATGAGCGCAGCGAGCAGACCCGGCGTCGCGAGCTCGCGCAGCGAGTCCTTGGTGCAGATGTCGACGACACGGCCGTACTCGGGCTTCTCGGTGTAGTCCATGATCCCCGGGTGCTCGCGGAACTGGCGACGCACCTCGAAGACGATGGCGCCGGCCGCGCGGGTCACCGCGTTGATGGCCAGGCCCGAGAACAGGAAGACCACGGCCGCACCGATCAGCAGGCCGACCAGCACACTCGGGGTGACGATCTGCAGGTCGAACGGGGCGTTCGCCTTCTGGAGGATCTGCGTGTACTGCGCCTGGGCGGCTTCCTGGGTCAGGGAGCCTCCCTGGACCCTGGCCACGAGGTCGGTCTGGGTCTTCTGCTGCAGCGCGGTGAAGATCGGCTGGAACTTCTGCTGCCAGGCGTCGGAGTAGGACCCGAAGAGCGCGGTGGCGGCGAGCACGGCCGTGGCGATCGCGATGCCCTTGGTGATCGCCTTGGTGGTGTTGCCCACCGCGTCGAGGTCGGTGAGGATCTTCGCGCCCTCGCCGTCGACGTCGCCCGACATCTCCGCGATGCCCTGGGCGTTGTCGGAGACCGGGCCGAAGGTGTCCATGGCGACGATGACGCCGACCGTGGTCAGCAGACCACAGCCGGCCAGCGCGATGAGGAACAGCGACAGGATGACCGAACCGCCACCGAGCAGGAACGCCGCGTAGACGGCTGCACCGATGATGACTGCCGTGTAGACGGCCGACTCGAGGCCGACGCCGATCCCCGAGAGGACCACGGTGGCTGCGCCGGTCAGCGAGGTCCGGGCCACGTCCTTGGTGGGGCGCTTGTCGGTGCCGGTGAAGTAGCCGGTGAGCCAAAGGATGACCGCGGCGAGGACGATGCCGATGATGACGGCCAGGATCGCGGTGTAGCGCGGGTTGCCTTCGAGCGTGGCGATCGTCGCGTTGGTGGACCCGAGACCGGCGTAGGTGTCGGGCAGGTAGACGTAGGCCGCGACAGCCGACAGCACGGCGGCGATCGTCGCCGAGACGTAGAAGCCGCGGTTGATCGCCGACAGGGCGTTCTCGCCCGGCTTCACGCGGGTGATGAACACACCGATGAGGGCCGTCACCGCTCCGATGGCGGGCACGATGAGCGGGAAGACCAGGCCGTAGGTGCCGAAGGCGGCCGAACCCAGGATCAGGGCGGCGACGAGCATGACGGCGTAGGACTCGAACAGGTCCGCAGCCATGCCGGCGCAGTCGCCCACGTTGTCGCCCACGTTGTCGGCGATCGTGGCGGCGTTGCGCGGGTCGTCCTCGGGGATGCCGGCCTCGACCTTGCCGACGAGGTCGGCGCCGACATCGGCAGCCTTGGTGAAGATGCCGCCACCGACGCGCATGAACATGGCCAGCAGGGCGGCACCGAAGCCGAAGCCCTCGAGCACCTTGGGGGCGTCGCCCTGGTAGAGCAGGACGACCACGGAGGCGCCGAGCAGACCCAGGCCCACCGTCGCCATACCGACCGTGCCACCGGTGCGGAACGCGATCCGCATGCCGGCGTCACGGTCACCATCGCGGGCGGCGGAGGCGACGCGGACGTTCGCCTTCACGGCCAGGCTCATGCCGAAGTAGCCGATGGCCGCGGAGAACAGGGCGCCGACGATGAAGAAGCCGGACCGCCCCCAGCGGACTTCGGAGGTGTCGGCGGGGAGCAGGAGCAGCAGACCGAAGACGAGGACCACGAAGACCGACAGCGTCTTGAACTGGCGGGCCAGGAACGCCTGCGCACCTTCCTCGACTGCAGCGCCGATCTCCTGCATCTTCTCGGTGCCGGGGTCGGCCGCCAGGACCTGCTGGCGGAAGAAGACACCCATGACCAGCGCGATCATCGAAATGGCGAGCACGCCGATGACCAGGGTGAGATTGGTGCCGTCGAGCTGCAGATCAGCAGCTGCGGCAGGCGCAAGGCGCGTCATTCCATCCTCCTCGATGGGGAACACAGTGGAAACGTCCACGGGCGCGACCTGATGGCGCACCACCACGGGGACGATGCTGGCGAGAGTAATGCACGTCACAGCGATTGCGACCACCGGTGAGCAGCGTCACAGTGATTTCGTCGGGAGGCAGCGCGCCGAGCTGGACCTGTGCAAGCGGCGAAGCACGCCGACGAACCCCCTGGAGGAGGGTCAGGCGTTGGACGCGGCGGTGGCTTCGTCGACCGAGGGGTAGATGTGGAACACCTTGTCCAGGCCGGTGATCTTGAAGACCTTGAGGATGCGGTCCTGGGCACTGACGATGCGCAGGCTGCCGCTCTGGCCGCGGACGAGCTTGAGGCGACCGACGAGCACTCCCAGGCCGGTGGAGTCCATGAAGGTGACATTCTCGAGGTCGACGACCAAGGTCGTGCGGCCCGCAGCCACCTGCTTGTCGAGCACCTCGCGCAGCAGCGGCGCGGTGTAGACGTCGATCTCGCCCGCGACGTGGACGATCGTCACGGCACCTTGCTCGCTGCTGGAGACCGACAGGTCCACAGTCACCCTCTCCCTCGACTTCGCTACCCCATGGTCGAGGGCGGCCGACTCGGCCGTCCGCCCTCAGGAATACGGTAGCGGCAATGTCTACACCCGCTCGCACCGCATCTTCGGCGCGCGTCGACTTCGACCCCGAGGCGACGCTGGCAGCCCTGGCTTCGGGACATCGGGCAGACCGGCTGCGGCACGTCCACGAGGTGCCCGCGCGACCTGCCTGCACCACCCCGTGGCCGGACTGGGTGGACCCGTCCGTGTATGCCGCCTGCGCCGGTGCCGGGGTCACGTCGCTGTGGTCGCACCAGCGGGAGGCAGCCGACCTCGCTCACGCCGGGTCGCACGTCGTCATGGCCACGGGGACGGCCTCGGGCAAGAGTCTGGGCTACCTGCTGCCCGTCCTGACCGCGCTGGTGGAGGGCGCCGCCGCGCCGACCGGTCGAGGAGCCACCGCCCTCTACCTCTCCCCCACCAAGGCCCTTGCTGCGGACCAGCTCGCCCGCGTGCAGACCATGGCGGTGCCGGGGGTCCGGGCGGCGACGTACGACGGCGACACCCCCACCGAGCAGCGCCGCTGGATCCGCGACCACGCGCAGCTCGTGCTCACCAACCCTGACCTGGTGCACCACTCGCTGCTGCCGCTGCACGAACGCTGGGCGCCCTTCCTGCGGCGGCTGCGCTACGTCGTCATCGACGAGTGCCACGTCTACCGCGGCGTGTTCGGTTCCCACCTCGCTGCCCTGCTGCGCCGGTTGCGCCGGGTCTGTGCCCGGTATGGCGCCTCCCCCACCTTCGTCCTCGCCTCAGCCACCGTCCGTGACCCCGGCGACCACGCCAGCCGCCTGGTCGGCCTGCCCGTGGCAGCAGTCACGGGCGACGGGTCGCCGAAGGAGGCGATGACCTTCGCCCTGTGGGAGCCCGGAGCCCTCGACCACGGCTCCGGTGCGACCGGTGGCGGCGTGCGCGCCGACCCGGCAGGCACCGGTGAGACCTGGTCCCAGGGGTATGCAGCGCAGGAGGTCACCGACACCTCCGGCGAGACCCCGGCGAGACGCAGTGCCACGTCGGAGGCTGCCGACCTGTTGGCCGAGCTCGTCCGCGCCCGGGTGCAGACCGTGGCGTTCGCGAGGTCGCGTGCCGGTGTCGAGGCCCTTGCCTCCAGCGCCCGGCGCACTCTGGAGGACCAGCCGCGGCTGGCAGCCGCTGTCGCGGCATACCGGGGCGGTTACCTTCCCGAGGAACGTCGCGAGCTCGAACGCGCCCTGCGCCAGGGCGAGATCATCGGGCTGGCCGCGACGAACGCCCTCGAGCTCGGCGTCGACATCAGCGGGCTGGACGCGGTGCTGCTCGCCGGCTGGCCGGGGACCCGAGCCTCGCTGTGGCAGCAGGCCGGGCGCGCAGGGCGAACCGGGACACGGTCGCTGGCGGTGTTCGTCGCGGCAGACGACCCGCTCGACACCTACGTCGTCAACCACCCCGAGGTCGTGTTCGGACAGCCGGTCGAGAGCACCGTCCTCGACCCCGACAACCCTCACGTGCTGGCACCCCACCTGGCCGCCGCTGCCGCCGAGCTGCCGCTGCGCGAGGCCGACCTCGAGATGTTCGGGCCGGACGCCCGGCAGCTGGTGGATGCGCTCGTGGCGCGCGGCATCCTGCGGAGGCGACCCCACGGGTGGTTCTGGGCGCGCTCCGACCGAGCCAGCGACCACGTCTCGCTGCGCGGGAGCGGGGAGGTCGTCGGCATCGTGGAGCAGCGCACCGGCCGGGTGCTCGGCACGATCGACGAGGCGTCGGCACACTCGCAGGTCCACACCGGCGCCGTGCACGTGCACCAGGGCAGCACCTACATCGTCACCGAGCTCGACCTCGAGGCCGGGACCGCGACAGCCGTGCGTGGCGATCCGGGATGGAGCACGTTCGCGCAGTCGGTGAGTGCGTTCGACGTGGTGGGCGCCCAGGAGTCCTTCTCCTGGGGGCCGGTCCACGTCGCGTTCGGGGCGGTACGGGTGCACCACCAGGTCACGAGCTTCCTGCGGCGACTACCCGGCGGCGAGGTCATCGGCACCCACCCGCTGGACCTGCCGCAGCGGACCCTGAGCACCAAGGCGGTCTGGTGGACGATGCCCGTCGACTGGCTCGCGTCCGTCGGCGTGGCCGAGGTCGACGTCCCTGGCGCCGCCCACGCCGCCGAACACGCGGCGATCGGCATGATGCCGCTGGTGGCGACCTCCGACCGCTGGGACATCGGCGGCGTCTCGACCGCCCTGCACCCTGACACCGGGTTGCCGACGATCCTGGTCTACGACGGCCAACCAGGGGGGGCCGGCTTCGCGCAACGGGCGTACGGAGTCTTCGAGATGTGGCTTTCGGCGACTCTCGAGGCGGTTCGCTCGTGCCGGTGCGAGAGCGGATGCCCCGGGTGCGTGCAGTCCCCCAAGTGCGGCAACGGCAACGAACCGCTCGACAAGGTGGGCGCGATCCGGCTGCTGGAGGCCGTCCTGCGCCACGCACCAGAGCACGTCTGAGACGCAGACCGGCGGCCGGCTCGGGAAGGGCCGCGCCAGCGAGTGCCAGCCCGGGCGCCCCGCTGCGGCGGGGCGGTGACCACGTCGGTCGGGGCCTGCGAAACAGGCAAGACCGCAGGCCACGGGCTAGGGTCGAAACGAATGGCGCACCGCGCGCCGCAGAGTCCTTGGAGGTCCCGCCATGATCGTGCTCGGACTGATTCTCGTCGTGGTGGCCATCGCAGCCGCGATCCTCCTCGTCCTGGGTGCCGCGCCCCTGACCGCCACCTCGAGCCTCGAGACCCTCATCTTCAAGTTCGAGCTCACCCCGCTCCAGCTGCTCATCGCCGGCGCAGTCATCATGCTGCTGCTGTGGTTCGGCCTCGGCATGGTGCGGGGCAGCATGAAGCGCAAGCGTCGCCCTGCGCGCGAGGCCAAGGAGTCCCAGCGCAAGGGCGAGCTCGAGGAGTCCGTCCGCGCCGACGAGCGCAGGCGGGCTGAGCAGACCCACCAGAGCGCCCTCGCCGACCACGACCGTGACAGGGACGCCGAGCTCGAGTCGAAGCTGGCCGAGCGCGACCGTGCCCGCGACGAGCAGCTCCGCGCCCGCGACGAGGAGTTCCGCACCCGCGAACGCGAGATCGAGGACCGGGTCCGCGCCGACGAACGCACCCGCGTCGAGCGTGAGCTCGAAGCCCGTCGGGCCACTGCCGCGGCTGCGGTACCGGTGGCTGGGGCAGCTGGCGCCGCCGCTACGCACGACCGTGCGAACGACGACCACAGCCGCCACGACGGCGCCGAGGCTGACCGTGTCGGGGCAGGGTCCGACGAGAGCGCCCACGGTGACGCGACGGTCGCGGACGCCACCCACTCTGGGGAGGTCGGTCAGGCTGGCGACGGCTCGGAGGACGAGCGCCTCTACAGGCCCACAGAGACAGAGGCCGCTACCGACACCGGGACTTCCTCGCACGACGCTGACGACGGTGACGGCGAGTCCACGTCAGAGCTCCCTGCGCACCGAACCATGGCTGACCGGATCATGGGCAGGGACCCCCAGCGGCACACCTGATCTCGCGGCTGGTCGCAGTGAGCCACGCGACCTGATCGAAGGAGCTGTCACAGCGACGGCGCGGGCCCCGCCCGCGCCGTCGCTCGTGCCCGGGGCGGCGTCCCAGGGAGCACAAGCCCGACGGTGGCGGTGGCTTCCACCCTGACCGAGCCGTCGGACGCCACCGTGCACCCACTCGGTTCGACGGCGTTGGCTGCGAAGACCCGGGCTGCTCGCTGACACGCTTGGACGTCCGTCGCTCCGGCTTGGACCGCTGACGCGGCAGCCAGGGCCGCGAGGTCCGCCCCGGCCCGAGCGCGGTGCGCAGCTGCAACCGCGCTCGCCAAGGCCAACCCCGCGACGAGCAGCATCAGCAGGACCCCTGTCGCCGCGAGCGCGAGGACGGTGCCGCTGCCCCGCTCGGCCCGGCGTCGGATGGCCCTCGAGGCACTCACGGCACGGCTTCCTCACCGATCGGAACATCTTCCCTCGCGGCGACCGCGTGGCCCCTCGGTGAGGCGCGCGGACCCAGCCAGCCCAGCGCGGGGGCAGCCCGCGTCGTCACCCTCACCTCGACCGAGCCGGCCGAAGTGGACACCGTGAACATCGCTCCCGGCGGACCCAGCCGTCGCCCTTGCGCGACGGCTGCCCCTGCCGCCTCGCCCCTGGCGATCGCTCGCGCCGTGGCCCGGGCGGCGTCGACGCAGCGCACCTGGTCCAGGACGGTCGTCATCGCCGAGAGAGCCAGCACCAGGACCAGGACCAGGACGGGAAGGGCGACCGCCAGCTCGACGGTCGCCATCCCCTTGTCGCGCCTCAGCCGGCCACCCCCAACGCCGCGGTGATCACCGAGGCAAGGGCGGCCTTCACGCCACCTGACCGGACCACGGCAAGCAGGACAGCCGCGAAAGCACATGCCGCCAATGTCCCCACCGCATACTCGGCTGTGGTCATGCCCTCCTCCGCGTGGCGACGGACCTTCGAGAACCGCTGTGCCAGTTGGCATCTCACGCTGCACCCCTTCTGTTGGTGACGGCCCGTTGCCGTCGTCACGACCAGTCCAGCCCCAACACCGACCACCCACAACGCCCTGGTCGCTCGCCTGTGGAGGGCGCGCGAGCCTGCCCCGGGCTGTGGACTGCCCGGGGCTGTGGACTGCCCGGGGCGCGCCCCCCTCAGGCCGAAGGGTCGAGGACGCCGACTGCCAACGCGATGATGACCGGGAGGACCGCGGTACACGCGAACGCGGGCAGGAAGCCCAGTCCCAGAGGCAGCACGAGCAGGACGCCCGCCCGGGCGGCCCGTCGTTCACGGTCGCGCTCCTGGCCCTCACGCAGGCGCACCGCGGCGTCGGCCAGCAAGGCTGCCGGGGCGGCCCCGGTGTCCTCGGCGACCGACCAGGCCAAGGCTGCCGGCCGCCAGACGGCGTCGGCGTACGTCCAGGCCTCGCTCACCGGTCGCCCCCACCGCACCGCAGCCACCACGGCGGCGAGGTCGCGCCCCACAGGTCCGCAACCACGAGCGGCCACCTCCTCCAGGGCGCGGGTGAGGTCGAGTCCAGCCCGCAGGGCCAGGGCCACGAGGACCAGCGCGTCGGCGACCTCGTCCACGGAGGCCGCAGGCGCCGCGGCAGCCGTCCCCGAGGTGCGCCCTGCGCGGTCCGGGCCTCGGCGGTCGGCCAGCGAACGGCCCGGCGCGAGCAGGATCGCAGCAGCGGCCACGGCGGCCAGGGCGGCCACGGACCAGCTCACGACCGGTCCACCGTCGGCGGGCAGAACGGACGACTCATGCCGCGCGCTCGAGGATGGTCCGGCTCCACCACCACCCGAGCACCCCGAAGCCCATCCCGACGACGAGGCTGGCTGTCGACCAGGTGGTGGAGAAGTAGAGCTCCCGCGGCCCGATCCCACAGGCCAGCCCCACCACCGGGCCACTGAGTGGGAGCAGCGCGAGCACCCCCATGGACGCTCGCGGACCGGCCGCAGCGCTGGCCAGGCGCTCTCGCGAGCGCGCCCTCGCGCGGAGCACCTCCTCACTGGCTCTCAGTGCGTCAGCGAGGGGTGCACCCGTGCGTTCGCTGAGCGCCCAGGCCTGCCCCACGAAGCGCAGGGCGTCGTTGTCCAGGCGGTGCCCGTGCGACAACCAGGTGGTCGAGACCGGGTCGCCCGAGGCCCCCGCCACCATGAGCTCCCTGACGAGCGGGCCGAGCAGCGGGTGTCCCTCGACCGCTGCCGCGCCGGCCGCCAGGCACGTCGTCGCGGGGACACCGGCGCGAAGTGGTGCGGCGACCAGGCCGAGCAGGTCGGCGAGGTCGCCCTCCGCGACGGTGGCGGCTCGAGTCGCGCGGCGACCACGAGGCCGCGACCCTCCGTCGGCCGGACAGCGGCCGCTCTGGACCCCAGACCGGCCCGAGCGTCCCGAGCGTCCCGGCCACAGGAGCACGGCGCCCGCGACCGAGGCGACGATCAGCACCAAGAGGACCTCGGTGGACCAGACCCAGGTCATCGCGGCTCCTTCGTCAGCTCCAGGAACGCCCCCCAGGCGGGACCCTGCTGGCCGGTCACGGCGTCGAGTGCCAGCTCGCAGACCACCGCGTCCCCGGCCCACCGGAGCATGGACAGCGACGCGACCCGCCGACCTGACCGACCGCGTTCTACGTGCACGACGGCCTGCACAGCACTGGCCAGCTGTCGCTGCACCGCGTCGTGCGGCATCCCGGCGAGCGCCCCGAGCGCGTCGAACCGCGCCGGCACGTCGGCCGGCGAGTTGGCGTGGACGGTGCAGCAGCCCCCGTCGTGCCCGGTGTTGAGCGCAGCCAACATCTCGCGAACCTCGGCGCCGCGCACCTCCCCCACCACGAGCCGGTCGGGCCGCATCCGCAACGCCTGGCGGACGAGGTCGACCAGCCCCACGTGACCATGTCCCTCGACGTTGGCACTGCGCCCTTGGAGCAGGACCACGTGCGGGTGCTCGACGGCGAGCTCGCGGACGTCCTCGACCACCACGAGGCGCTCGTCGGCCGGCACCTCGGCCAGCATCGCCGCGAGGAGGGTGGTCTTGCCGCAACCGGTGCCTCCGGTCACCACGAACGACCGGGAGCGACGCACGAGCCCGCGCAGCCAGGACTCGACCCTCACGTCGAACATTCCGGTGGCGCGCAACGAGGCCAACCCGTCCGCGCGCGCCCGCGGGATGCGCAGGCTGACGTGGACGCCGCCGTCGACCAGCGGCGGGAGGATCGCGTGCAGCCGGACCCCGCCCGGCAACAGGCCGTCGACCCACGGTTGGCTCTCGTCGAGGCGGCGCCCTGCCAGGGCCGCCAGGCGCACCCCGAGCCGCCGTGCTGCCGCCCCATCCGGGAGGTCGAGCCCAGCCGCCACCACGCCGCCGCCGCGGTCGACCCACACCGACCCGTCGCCGTTGACCAGGATGTCGGTCACCGTCTCGTCGGCGACGAGGTCCTCGAGCGGCCCGAACCCCAGCACCTCCGCAGCCAGGGCCGCCCGCGCCGCGGCAGCACCCCGCGATCCGAGCCGTACCGAGTCCAAGGTCGCCACCCGCCCGACGGCCTGCTGGTCCGGGGACTCACCTGCCCGGATTCGGGCAGCGATGTGCTCCATCCCGCTCACGCGCTGCGCCGTTCGGCGTCGACGTCCCCCAACCTGTGGATGTCGAGCTCGGCCAGCAGCCGGTCGACGCCCCCGACGAACGCCCCGCCCTTGCGCGTCCCCGGTGGTCGGGCGCGATCGGCGTCAGCCGCCACCTGGGGGTCGTCCCGCAGGGTCACGGCATGCGGCAGGTCGAGGTGCTCCGCGACCTCCTCGGCCGTCACCGCCTCACGCCGACCCGCGCGCACGACCAACCTCGCCGGTGTGGGGTGGTGGCTCAGGCCGGCGGCCAGTGCCGACGCATCGGCGAGGTGGCGCGCCGTGACCCCACAGACCAGCACGAGGTCGGTGCACTCATCGGCCCACCGGAGCGAACCCCCGAGGTCGACCAGGGTCAGAGCGCAGATGGAGGACAGCGCCTTCAGGCAGGTCGCGACCACCTCGTCCGGAGGTGTGTCGCCCCGAGCGGCGAGGACCCGCGCCACACCGTCGACCGGCAGCGAGCGGAGCAGGTCAGCGCCGTCGACCTCGCCCTGCGCGTCGCGCAGGTCGGTCCAGCGCAGCCCTGTCACGTGTTCGAGGCAGGCCGTGACGTCCAGCCCCCCTCGCTCGAAGACGCCATCGACGGCGACCGTCGCACCGACAGACCTGGCCGCCCGGACAGCCAGGGCGACTGCCAAGGTCGAGGCCCCCAGCCCGCCGGACGCTCCGATGACTCCCAGCACTCGATGCTCCATGGCTCCACCATCACGGCGTCCGACCACGAACAGGAGGGAACAGCGGGGTCGCTGTGGACGACGCTGCCCCTGCTGCCAGGTTGTGGACAGCGGTCAGTGGACAGCCGACAGCGCCCGGGTCGGCGCTTTCAGGACCAGCATCCGAGCGTGAGCATGGGGACGGCCCCGGTCGGGGGGACAACCGGGGCCGTCGACGCACCATGCTCCGGGGGGGAGGAGCAGGTACGCCGGTCCGCTCTACCCCAAGGGGGAACGAACAGACCTATCTTTGACCATTACCGCGTCGATCGCAACTCGTCTCGACGTCCTCTCGTCTCGGGTTCCAGACTCACCGGGAACGACCGGGGACAACCGCGCCCAAACAACCTCGTCCACCACTGGGGACTCTTGCACCCCACGCGCAACACGAAGATGGCACCCCGCGCCAGCGGGGTGCCATCGACCGTGATCCGCCTCGGGTTACCAGGCGTGCTTCCTGTAGTTGTCGCACCGGGACAAGCCCGTCACGATCGGTCCACCAGTGGACTGCCCGCGCGTGGGTGCCCGATGGGGTCA
>JBDSKZ010000131.1:0-13973 GCA_039916625.1 Pedococcus sp. | reverse complement strand
CTTTGCAGGCCGCTGCCTCGCCTCTCGGCCACTCCACCGTGAAGGCGGTCAAACCCTCCGAGCGGATGACCGGGCTCGAACCGGCGACCTCAACCTTGGCAAGGTTGCGCTCTACCAACTGAGCTACATCCGCATTACCCGCGCGTTGGTGTCAAGCGGGCCAATGTGGCTACCCGCTGCGCGTGCGGTGAAAACTTATCGGATCAGGCGCTTCCTCTCCAAATTGGGTGTCGTCCGAGTGGTCTGGCACGGGGGTCAGCGGCTTCAGCGCCTCCTCCTTGAGCTCCTCGAACGAGCCCATCAGCTCTTGCTCCGCTGCAGTGAGGCGCTCGGTCCCCTCCCCCGTATGGCGCACGCCCGAGGCCCCACGCGCGACCCCCTCACGGAGGTTTGCCTCCTGCGCCACGACCAGACCGGCCACCCCGCCGGTTGCGCCACCGGTTGCCCCTCGGGCCGCCCCGGCGTCGGCCGTCACGCCAGCGGTCGAGGGCAGTCCGGCTCCCCCGGCCTGCGCCCCACTCTTGAGTCCGGCGTCAGTCCCGGAGCCGGCAGAGAGGCCCTTGTCCGCCTTGCGCGCCGCCAGCCGCTCCTTGACCAGGGTCACCGTCTGAGCACGCAGGGATGGCCGTTCCTCGACAGGCCACAGCGTGCGGATCGCGGCGTTGAGCGCCGCACCGATCAACACGGCGATGGCCAGGGCGTACAGGAAGATCAGCAGAGCGATGGGCGCAGACAGAGGCCCGTAGATCGAGGTGCCGCCGAGCGAGGCCGCGATGGTGCCGCGCAGCACGTACGACGACAGCGACCACAGCACCAGGGTCAGCACGGCCCCCGGCACGTCCCGCGCCCACGGGGTGCGCCGCGGCGTGGAGATGTGGAACAGCGTCGCGATGCTCGCCACGGCGAGCACGGTCACCACCGGCCAGTACAGCCAGACGAGAAGCTCGGCCTCCTTGGGCAGCAGGTCCTTGAGCCAGGTCGGGCCGATGACGACCAGCGGGATGACGACGATCCCCACGACGAGGGACAGGAGGTAGAGGGTCAGCGACAGTGCGCGGGTCCGGACGATGCCACGCACCCCGGACTGGCCGTACATGATCGAGATGGTGTCCACGAAGACGTTGAGGGCGCGCGAGCCAGACCACACCGACAGCAGGAAGCCGACGGAGATGAGGTCGAACCGCCCCCCGGTGAACACGTCCTGGACGGTCGGCAGCAGGGTGCCGTTGATGAGGTCGGCGGTCAGGAAGCGGGCGGCCCATTCCTGGATCCCGGCGATGATGTCCTGCACGGTGCTGTCCCCGAGCCACTTCCCGAGGTACCCGACGCCGCCGAACAACCCGAGCACCAACGGCGGCAGCGAGAGCAGCATGAAGAAGCCTGCCTCGGAGGCCAGACCCGTCACCCGGTACTTCAGGCAGACCCGGATCGTCTCCACCGTCATCCGCGCAACCGGCATGGCTCCCGGCACGCGCAACAGCTCGCGACGGACCCGCGCCTTCACACTCACCCGCCCACGGTATCCCGCATACCCTGCGGTCGTGCCCACCCACGCCGTCACCAACCAGGTCCCTGCCCTCCCGGACTACAACGCGCTGACCAGCAACCCCGCGCTGTCCGAAGCGGTGCGGCGTTGGGCCAGCGACGCCGCATACAGCGAGGTGGCGCAGCTCGGTGCCTGCTCGGGATCTGCTCAGGCGCGCCTCTGGGCGGAACAGGCGAACACCCACGACCCCGTCCTGAGGACGCACTCCCCCACAGGAGAACGACTCGACGAGGTCGACTTCCACCCTGCCTGGCACTCGCTCATGGAGGTCGCCGTCGGTGGCGGACTCACCGCAGAGCCGTGGACGCAGCCACCGGGGAGCGGCGCTCACGTCCGCCGTGCCGCTGGCTTCACGACGTGGTCCGAGGTCGAGCAGGGACACCTCTGTCCCGTCTCGATGACGTATGCCGCCGCGCCGGCTCTAGCGGCGAACCCCATCCTCGCGGGGCGGTGGGTCCCCCAGCTCGCCTCTCGCACCTACGACTTCGGGCTTCGCCCCCTCGACGTCAAGGCAGGCGCGATCGCAGGGATGGGCATGACGGAGAAACAGGGCGGCTCCGACGTCCGCGCCAACACGACCCAGGCGATCGCTGTCGACGGAGGCCCCGTCGCGGGCGGCGACACGTACCGCCTCACGGGTCACAAGTGGTTCTGTTCGGCCCCGATGAGTGACGCGTTCCTCGTTCTGGCGCAGACAGACGCGGGTATCGGGTGCTTCCTCGTGCCTCGTGTCCTCGATGACGCGGAGCGCAACCCTTTTGCGCTGCAACGGCTCAAGGACAAGCTGGGCAACCGCTCCAACGCCTCCTCCGAGGTCGAGCTCGACGGCACCTGGGGCGTGCGGGTGGGGGACGAGGGGCGCGGTATCCGCACCATCCTCGACATGGTCGCCGCCACCCGCCTCGACTGCGTCCTCGGTTCGTCGGCCACGATGCGTGCTGCCCTGCTTCGGGCGATCCACCACGCGAGGCACCGCAGCGCCTTCGGTGCACTGCTCGTCGACCAGCCGCTGAT
This sequence comes from Pedococcus sp., assembly GCA_039916625.1. Lineage (GTDB taxonomy): Bacteria > Actinomycetota > Actinomycetes > Actinomycetales > Dermatophilaceae > Pedococcus. Next base: position 11,413 of record JBDSKZ010000131.1, on the reverse strand, counting down.
GCAGAACGTCCTCGCGGACCTGGCGCTGGAGTCCGAGGCCGCCACGACGCTGGCCCTGCGGCTCGCGCACGCGGTCGACGAGGGAGACACCGACCTGTCCCGGCTCGGGGTCGCACTCGGGAAGTACTGGGTCTGCAAGCGGACGCCAACCATGGTGGCCGAGGCGTTGGAGTGCCTCGGCGGCAACGGCTACGTCGAGGAGAACGGGCTCGCGCGGCTCTATCGCGAAGCACCGCTGAACTCGATCTGGGAAGGCGCAGGCAACGTCAACGCCCTCGACGTCCTTCGCGCCCTGGGCCGCGAGCAGGCCTCCGTCGAGGCCTACCTCGCAGAGGTCCGGCTGGCCGGCGGCCACCACCCGGTCCTCGACCAGGCCATCGATGCCCTCCCGGAAGTCCTCGCACGCGCCTCACGACCGGACGCCCAGGCCGGGGCCCGCCGCGTCGTCGAGCTGCTTGCCGTCACGTTGCAGGGCTCGCTGCTGGCCCAACATGCACCGACGGTGGTTGCGGACGCGTTCATCGCCAGCAGGCTCGGCGGCGGTCACGGCGCCACCTTCGGCACGCTCGACTCCAAGCTCAGCACCTTGGCGGCCACGACACTCGTGGATCGCGCCTTCACGCTCTGACCGGATCGACCCGCGGCGGTGCGGCCGGCCCGCACGTCAATGCCTGCATCCCTGAAGGCCCGAATGCCTCAACGAAACCGGCACGAACGGCTGATCGACGGCGAGCTCTTCGGGCCGGATACTCGGCAGCATGAGAGGTCAACCCGGACGAGGCGCGTTCATCGGTCTTTTTCTCGGCGCCGTGGCCGCAGCTCTGGTCATCCTGCTGCCTGCGGCGATGCAGGGCCTCAACTACGTGGACGTGCTGGACCCGCTGCTCTACATCGGTGCGCCCATCGTGGTCCTGTCGGCCTGCGGTGGCGCCATGCTCGGCGCCCCAGCGGGTCGACCGCAGCACGAGGTGTGGATCAGGCCGATTCGCAAGCCCGCACCGGCCGCCATGGTCGCAGGCGCGATCGTGCTCCTGACGATCTGTGGGCTAGCCGTCTGGGTGTTGCTGTGGGGGTTCGGCAAGGCGCCGGTCCCGCCCGGGCTGAGCTGAGCTCGCTCCCAGTCAGTCAGTCAGTCAGTCAGTCCTGGATGACCGACAAGACGTTGCCGGCCGGGTCGGTGAACCAGGCGATCAGCGGTCCACCCTTGCGGAAGATGCCCTTGGCGTCGGTCGCCATCGGCGTCCCCTCATACTTCTTGAACACCACCCCCGCAGCAGTGAGCCCGTCCACGGCGGCCTCGATGTCGGGGACCGGGAAGTTGAGGACCGTGAAGCCGGCCGGCTCGTGGTCGGGCTTGGGGTAGACGATGGCCCGGTGGTCGCCGCCGAGGTGGAGTGTGAGCATCCCCGTCTGCTCGGTCACCTCCAGGCCGAGGGCCTCGGCGTAGAACGCGCGCGCCGCCTCGATGTCGTTGGCGCTGAACCCGCTGAAGGCCCTCGAGTCACTGAGCATGTCCAGCTCCTTCCCTGGGTGGGCAGCACCAGAGCTCTGGTGCCGTACACATACCGACTACCCGGACGACCAGAACTCATCGGTGCCGGGCGCCTCAGGTGACGCGTAGCCGCTCCTGCTCCTGCGCCACGTCGTAGTCGACCGCCGGCCATTGCGGGTCCATCGCCTCGAGGTGCTCGAGCACCAGGCTCTGGACGGCCAGGCGGGCGTACCACTTCCGGTCCGCGGGCACGACGTACCACGGCGCTGTGTCCGTCGACGTGCGGTCGAGCACCGCCTGGTAGGCCTCTTGGTAGTGCGGCCACTGCAGTCGTTCGTCCACGTCCCCCGGGTTGTACTTCCACTGCTTGTCCGGCCGCTCGAGGCGCTCGGTCAACCGTGCCTTCTGCTCGCCTGACGAGACGTGCAGCATCACCTTGACCACCGTGGTCCCGTCGGCGACGGCCTTCTGCTCGAAGGCGTTGATCTGCGCGTAGCGCCGCGACCAGGTCGCCTTGGGCACGAGGTCGTGGACGCGCACGATGAGCACGTCCTCGTAGTGCGAGCGGTCGAAGACCCCGATCTGGCCGGGGGACGGCAGGGCGTTGCGGATCCGCCACAGGAACGGGTGACTGCGCTCCAGCGCCGACGGCGCCTTGAACGCGGTGTAGCGCACGCCCTGAGGGTCCATGTTGCCGACGACGTGGCGCATGATCCCGCCCTTACCGGAGGTGTCCATGCCCTGTACGACGAGCAGCAGCGAACGTTGTCCGTCCATCTGCGCCTCGGCGTAGAGGCGCTCCTGGAACTCGCCGATCTCTCCCGCCCGCAGCTCCAGCGCCGCCTTCCCGGCGTCCTTGTCGCCGTCGAAGGCCGGCGTCGAGCGCGGGTCGCACTCGGCGAGGACGAAGCCTTCTTGCGCCCGCAAGGCCTCGCTGAACGTCACTGGCGCCAGCGTCGTCACCGCGACGGTCTTCGAATCAGGGTGCCTGGTCGCCCGGGCGGAACGGTCGGCCTTGACGGCCTGCTTCGCCCGAACTGCCTTGGTCGACTTGGTGGACTTGGTCGACTTGCTGGACTTCTTGTCCTTCTTCGCCATGGGCGCATCCTGTCACCGGTCGTCACCGCGCGCGAGGGCTGTGAGCCGCGAGATGGCCCGGTAGTACTTCTTGCGATAGCCCCCGGCGAGCATCTCCGCCGAGAACACCTCCCCCAGCGGTTGGCCACTGGCGAACACCGGGATGTCCTCGTCATAGAGGCGGTCGGCGAGCACGACGAGGCGAAGGGCGACGGCCTGGTCGGTCACCGGCCGGACGTGGGTCCAACCCACAGCCGTGACCCCGTCGAGGAGGGTGCGGTAGCGGCTGGGGTGGACCGTCGACAGGTGGCGCGTGACATCGACGAAGTGGTCGAGTACCCCACCCTCGCGCAGGGCCGCCTGCGTGACCTCGGGCTCAGTGAGCGGCAGGGGGCTCTCGACCATCTCGCGGTGACGGTAGTCGGGACCGTCGACGGTGAGCACGTCGAACCTCGACGCCAGCGCCTGGATCTCCCGCAGGAAGTCCTCAGCGGCAAACCGCCCCTGCCCCAGCGCATCAGGGAGCGTGTTGCTCGTGGCCGCCAGCGACACCCCCGCCTCGGTGAGCCGCGCGAGCAGGGTTGCCATGAGGACGGTGTCGCCGGGGTCGTCGAGCTCGAACTCGTCGATGCAGAGCAGAGTGTGACCGCTGAGCACCTCGACGGTCTGTGCGAAACCCAGGGCCCCCACGAGGTTGGTGTACTCCACGAAGGTCCCGAACGACTTGGAACCTTCCGCCTCGTGCCAGAGGCTGGCGAGCAGGTGGGTCTTGCCGACACCGAACCCGCCGTCGAGGTAGATGCCACGGCCCGCCTGCGGACGCCTGCGACGCCGTCCGAACAGGCCGGTGCCGCCCTGCGCCGCGTTCAGCGAGGCAGCATAGGCCTCGAGCTTCTCCACGGCCGCAGCCTGGCTCGGCTCCGAGGGGTCGGGACGGTAGGTCGAGAACCGCTCGCCGTCGAACCGCGGCGGCGGCACGAGGTCGCGGACCAGCCTGTCGCGGTCGAGCTTGGGGGCGCGGTCGGTCAACGAGGAGGGCACGGGGGAAGCGTAGGTGAGGCAGACTTGCGGACATGCGCCTGCTGCTCAGCGAGACCGGCTCCCCCGCCCCAGGCACCGAGCTCGACGAGGCGGCCCTGCGTGCGGCGTATGCCGTCCCAGCCGACCGCGCGTGGCTGCGGGTCAACTTCGTGGCCTCCCTCGACGGCGCGGCGACCGGCGCCGACGGCCGCTCGGGCAGCGTCAACACAGCAGCCGACTTCAAGGCGTTCTCGATCCTGCGCCAGCTTGCCGACGTCGTGGTCGTGGGCGCGGGAACGGTTCGGGCAGAGGGATATCCGGCATTGCGAGACGAGGACCCGGACGCTCCGGTCCTCGCCGTGGTCAGCAACCGGGGCAAGCTGCCGCCTACCGTCGCTGCCATGACCTCACCGCGCGGCGCTGCGCTGATGGTCACGTGCGAAGGGGCCCACGCGCAGGATCTCACCACGGCGCGCTCGACCCTCGGCGACGACAACGTCATCGTCGTAGGCACGGACGCGGTCGACCTCGTCAAAGCCCGCAAAGCGTTGCAGGACAGAGGATTTCGCAGCATGCTCTGTGAGGGCGGACCCTCACTGTTCGCCACCCTGCTCGACGCCGGGGTCGTCGACGAGGTCGACCTGACCTGGGCCCCCACCCTCGTGGGTGGCGACCACAGGCGGATCACCGGAGGCCCCGACCTCGACGTCGCGCTGTCCCCGATGCTCCTGCTCGAGGAGGACGGCACCATCCTCGGTCGCTGGCGCGTCAGGCACTGAGACACCGCTGGCCACGCTCCCTGCCACGAATCGTCCTGCGTCACAACGGAAAGAGCTGTGGACAGACCTTCCCATCTTCTTCGAACACCTGTACGATTGGGGTATGTCGCTCAGCTCCATCGTCGTCGCCCGGGACACCCGGGCGAGGTCGTCGTGGGACCGGACCGCTCAGGTCGCGGGGCGGTTGAACCGCGCCCAGGCCGAGCTGCCTCTCCCAGGAATGGGCCGACGAGGTGGCAGCCAGCCACAACCCCCTCGTCCACGACAGCTGGCGAGACCGCCGACCCCTGAGTGACCGCGAACGGCCCTGACGGGCCGTCCGGCACCCAACCCTCGGAACTGGCGCGCCGCCCAACCCTAGGACCGGACCCAACTTCCCGACCGGGGCCTAGCTGCTGACGAAGTCGGCGACCGACCTCTCCCAGCGCTGTGGGTCGACGTTCCACTCCTTGGTGTGGCGAGCGGTGTCCCAGTGCTCCATCATCACGAGGTCGGGACGAGCAGCTGCTAGCTGCTGTGTCGGACCGACGGGGACGAACTCGTCGTCGACCGAGTGGATGATCAGCGTGCGGTGCTTGAGCTCGGCCGCTCTGGCCACCCAGTCGGTCTGGGCGACGTCGACGGGGTCGTGGACCCCGACGAGGCGTCGAGTCAGCCGCCGTCCCATGAGGAACCGGCTCAGGCCGCCGATGGGATCGGGGATGCCGTGCAGGCGCCCGTGGTGGACGAGCACGTCGGTCCAGTCGATGACCGGGGCGTCGAGGACGACGTGGCTGACGTGGTCGGCCAGCCACGACCGGCTCAGCGTCTGGAGCACGATCGCGCCGCCCATCGACCAACCCACGAGGATGAGCTCGCGGGCGCCCTCCTGCACCGCGAAGAGGGCGGCGTCCTCGATGTCACGCCACTCCGAGAGGCCGAGGTTGTAGCGTCCGTCGGCACCGTGTCGAGCGCCGAGGTCGTTGCGGTAGGTCGGGATGATGATGTTGATCCCGCTGTCGTGCAGGGGTTTCGCCGCCCGCAGTCCTTCGTCCCGGCGGGCCCCACGGCCGTGGACGAGGACCGCCCAGCGGGTCGACGGCTTCTCGGCGCGGATCACCCACGCCGGCATCGTGCCCAGCTCGGTGAGGACGTCGACATACTCGGTGCGCAGCCCCAGCGCCCGATCGGGCGGGCCGACGTAGAAGTACTGGTCCCAGCGGCCGAACCCGGGAGCCAGGTGACCGGAGTCGACGCCGAGAACCTCGCGGCGCACCCGCCCGCGGTCCTCGTCGACGTCGAGGACGTCGCCGAGGCGCACGTGGCCGGAGGTGCCGTCCAGCCACAACCCGTACCGCCCGGGGACGATGGTCTCCGGGGTGACGTCGAGCGTCACCACGCGCTCCTCGACGGCCAGGATCTGGGTGTCGTCGGGCCGTTGACGGTCTGGCGTCAGGGTACGGCGCGCGATGTAGGCGGCCACCCCGACCGAGGACAACGCAGCCGTGGCCGCCAAGGACCCCGCGGTGATGCCCGCTACCGTCGCGGCCGTGCGCAGGGGCCGCCGGTCCGACCCCCTTCCGAGCGCCGGTGGGACGGCGGCACGCACGGCGCTCCCGAGCTCACCGCCGCGAGGTCGGCTCATCGGCCGGCCTCGCCCAGGACGTCGGCGAGGTCGAAGCTGATGGGCTCCTCCAGCTGCTCGTAGGTGCAGGAGCGCGGGTCGCGGTCCTCGCGCCAGCGCACGAACTGCGCGGTGTGGCGGAAGCGGATGCCTTCCATGTGGTCGTACTTGACCTCGACCACCCGCTCCGGCCGAAGCGGCGTGAACGACAGGTCCTTGGTGGCGTTCCACCGGCTCGTCGCACCGCTGGTCGGGGTGCGCGCGCCCATCTCCTCCTTGGCCCAGGCCCACGGATGGTCGTCGAAGGTCGTGACCAGGGGCTGCAGCTCCTCGAACAGCTCCTTGCGGCGCGCCATCGGGAAGGCCCCGATCACCCCGACGCTCATCAGCGAGCCCTCGTCGTCGTGGAGCCCGAGCAGGAGCGAGCCGACGAGGTCGTCGCCGGTCTTGTGCGTGCGGTAGCCGGCCACCACGCAGTCAGCCGTGCGCACGTGCTTGATCTTGAGCATCGTCCGCTTGTTCTGCTCGTAGGTGCCCGACAACGGCTTGGCGATGACGCCGTCGAGACCGGCTCCCTCGAACTGCTCGAACCACTCCTGCGCCACCGCCGGGTCACGAGTGGCCCGCGTGAGGTGGATCGGGGCGGCCACCTCGGCGAAGGCCTCCTCGAGGAGGGAGCGTCGCTCCTCGAACCGCCGACCCGTCAGGTCGTCGCCGTCGAGGGAGAGCAGGTCGAACGCCACGAACTGCGCCGGCGTCTCGGCGGCAAGCTTCTTGACCCTGCTCGCCGCAGGGTGGATGCGTTGCTGCAGGGCCTCGAAGTCGAGCCGGTCCCCCGCCGCACCCACCACGACGATCTCCCCGTCGACGACCGCCTGCTCGGGGAAGCTGGCCAGCACCGCCTCGACCACCTCGGGGAAGTAACGGGTCAGCGGCTTCTCGTTGCGGCTGCCGATCTCGACCGAGTCACCGGACCGGAAGATGATGGAGCGGAACCCGTCCCACTTGGGCTCGAACAGGTAGTCGCCCTCAGGGATCGCCTTGACCGGCTTGGCCAGCATCGGCGCGACCGGCGGGGGGACCGGGCCCCACTGCTGCCGGAGCTCGGCGTCGCGGTCGGCCTTGGGCGTCATGTAGTCGTCGTCGGTCTTGTCCTTGCGCCGCTTGCTCGGCTGCACCCGCGGCGGCTCCCCCGGCATCTTGGGGTAGTCGGGCGGGAAGTTGAGCTCACCCAGCCCACGCTCGTTGATGTCCTTGTCCCACAACGCGATCGCGCCGGCAACGTCGCCGATGGCCTCGTCCATGGCGGCCCAGGCGTCGCCGGACTCGGCCAGGATGCCCGGCACGGTGCGAACAGTGAACTGGCCGGGATCGACACCCGCGAGCTGGTCCCAGCCCAACGGCATGCTCACCGGCGCACCGGGCAGCGGCCGAGGGCTGTAGGCGGATGCGATGGTGCGGTCTCGGCAGGCCTGGTTGAAGTCGACGAACACCCGCTCACCGCGCTCCTCCTTCCACCAGGCGGCGGTCACGAGGTCGGGCAGCCGACGCTCCAGCTCACGCGCGATACCGATGACGCCGTGGCGCACGTCGAGGAACTCGTGGGTGGGCGCGACGCGCACGAACACGTGGACCCCGCGGTTGCCCGAGGTCTTGACCCACCCCGTGAGGCCGATCTCGGTGAGCAGCTCACGCAACGCGAAGGCGGCCTCGACGGCGTCGGTGAAGGTGCGCCCCGGCTGCGGGTCGAGGTCGATGCGCAGCTCGTCGGGCTTGTCGACGTCGCTGGTGCGGACCGGCCACGGGTGGAAGGTCACGGTGTTCATCTGCATGGCCCAGACCACGGCAGCCGGCTCGTCGACGACGACCTGGAGGTGCTTGCGTCCCGAGGGGTAGGTGCACATGACGGGGGTGATGAAGTCCGGCATGCCCTTGGGGGGGTTCTTGGTCCAGAACTCCTCGCCAGCGATGCCCTCCGGGAACCGCTGCAACGTCACCGGACGGTGGCCGAGGGCGTTCAGGAACCCTGACCGCACGGCGACGGCGTACTGCGCCAGGTTGAGCTTGGTGAGGGCGTCGTCGGGCCAGATCAGCCGGTCCGGGCTGGAGATCCGTACCTCGCGCGCGTCCCCCCAGAGCCCCTCGGGCACCTCCACCGTCGTCGCCGCTGCCGCCATGGCCCGACCCTATCCGGCAAGGGCGTCACCAACCCGTAAGAATTGCTGGAGCCCGGCCGGGACCATTTCCGGGGTCGCCGGCGTTGTGGTGGACGTGAGACTGTTCCGAAGGAGTCGTGACATGAGCATGGACCAGACCGACCGCACGTATGCCGTTGCCAAGACCGAGGACGAGTGGCGAGGTGAGCTGAGCCCCGCTGAGTACCAGGTGCTGCGGCAGGCAGGCACCGAACGGCCGTACGTCGGGGAGTACACCGACACCAAGACCGAGGGCGTGTATGCCTGTCGCGCCTGCGGCGCCGAGCTTTTCACCTCGGGGACCAAGTTCGACAGCCACTGCGGCTGGCCGTCCTTCTACTCCCCGCTCGCCGGTGACAGCGTGCAGTACCTCGAGGACGTCTCGATGGGGAGCAAGCGCGTCGAGGTCCGCTGCGCCAGCTGCGGCAGCCACCTCGGGCACGTGTTCGAGGGCGAGGGCTACGACACCCCGACCGACCAGCGATTCTGCATCAACTCGATCTCGATGACGCTGAAGCCGGCCGAAGAAGGCTGACCCAGCGAGTCACCAGGTGCCGGCAGACGGCGCCGGCCCCGCAGTGCCCTCGCGCAGCCCGCGGGCGAAGTCGGCGGCGGACTGCTCCTCGGCGGTCCGCTCGTCGGCCGCCTGCTCCGCGACGATCGCCGCCGAGCGCTCGTGGGGGGTCATCGCCTCGAACTTCTCCCAGCCCTGGTCGGCCAGCGGCCCGGCGAACGACGCGAACGACGGGTCGCGCGCCAGGTCACGCAGCCTGGCGCGGTCCTCGAGCACGGCCGTGAGGCGTTCGCGCAGCTGAGGATCCGCATGGTCGCGCAGCACCTGCAGCGACTCGCGCAGCTTCTTGGCGAGGAACGGGTGGTCGGCCAGGGTGGGCAGCAAGGGCGCCTCGACCTCGCCGGCTGCTGAGGCGTCAGAGTCCTTGCTGCTGCCGGCGACGGGCTTGGGCTGGGCGTTCGTGAACTCCGACATCACAGCGCCTTGTTGTCGTAGTCACCGGGCAGGGACACGTCCACCGACTCACCGATCGCCGCTGCGGCGGTGACGACCACGCCGAGCACGCCGTTGGCGATCTGGAACGCGAGGTCGATCGCGTCGACCACCAGCTTGACCTTCGAGATGGCGGCGATGATCGCGGCACCTGCCGCGGCGGCACCCGCCAGACCACCCACGACCGTCCAGGACGACGCTGCGGCAGCAGCGAGCGCAATGGCCGCCGTGATGACGAGGTCGAAGATCGCCTCGATCCCGTCCTGCACCGACTGGCCGCACTCGTAGACGCCGAACGCCGCCTCGTTGCAGGCATCCGCGATCGTGTCGAGGTCGCCCCTGAGCCCGTCCAGCTGGGCGCTGACGCCCGCGAAGTACGTCACCATGGCGTTCGACGCCTCGCCCGTCCAGTCCGACCGGGCCGACAGCACGGCGCTGTCGAGGCTGCTTGCATAGGACTCGCAGAACTTGCCGAGGTTGCGCAGCGCCGACGCGACCTTGCTGACGTCCTTCCAGTCACCGGCGAGCATCTCGCTCCAGGCGTCGGGGATGCCGTCACCACCCATCTCCTCCCAGGCCATCATGGCCATGGAACCGAGCGACGGGATCTTGTCCCGGGCGTTCATGATGGCTTCCCACTCGTCGGGGATCGCGTCCTCGGCCACCGGCGTGGTCAGCCATCCGCTGGGGTTGTAGCCGCCGCCGCCCTCGGCTGCGTGCACCATCAGGCGCCCCAGTAGGTCGAGTCGATGCGCTGCGCGGACTCCTCGTCCAGGGTGCGGTAGAGGTCCCTGGTGCCACGGATCTCCTGCGACCCCCGGCCGGTGATCTGGCTCAGCCGGTGGAACACCCTCTCGAGGTCGTCGGAGACGTGGATCGTGGCGTCGGCCAGCTTGACCATCAACCCGCCTCCCGAGCTGTGCACGTCGGCGTACGACGAGTAGGACCTCGCGGTGGCCGCGTGACCCTCCAGCTCCTCGAGTGCAGCCGCCAGCTTCGTCAGCGCCGGCAGCTCGATGGAGAACTTCCCCGCGGGGCTGCCCCCACCCGCCTCGTCGACCCTCATGACCCCTCCAACACCGAAACGGCGCCCCGTGCAGGCACCTGGGGCCAGCCTGCCCGAAATGTCGGCAGGGCGACAGGGGGAGCACTCCCCCGGTCGGACTCAGCGCAGCGAGGCCAGCAGGTCTGCCACCTCGACGCGGCGCCCGGTGTGGAACGGCAGCTCCTCGCGGACGTGCAGCCTGGCCCGGGACGCGCGCAGCTCGCGCATCAGGTCGACGATGCGGTGCAGCTCGTCGGCCTCGAACGCCAGCACCCACTCGTAGTCGTTCAAGGCGAACGACGCGATGGTGTTGGCCCGGACGTCAGGGAAGTCCCGCGCCTGCTGGCCGTGCTCGCGGAGCATGTCGCGGCGCTCCTTGTCCTCGAGCAGGTACCACTCGTAGGACCGCACGAACGGGTAGACGCAGATGAAGTCCTTGGGCGTCTCGTCGGCGAGGAACGCCGGGATGTGGCTCTTGTTGAACTCGGCCGGGCGGTGCAGCGCCGCCGCGGACCAGGTCGGCTCGACGAGGTGACCGAAGTCGGTGCGCAGGAAGGCACGGTAGGCGCCCTGCACGTCCTCGATCTTCTCGGCGTGCCACCAGACCATGAAGTCGCAGTCGGCCCGCATGCCACCGAGGTCGTAGACCCCGCGGGTGAGGACGCCCTGCTCCTCCAGCTCGCCGAACAGGCACTCGACCTGCTTGGCCATCTGCTCCCGGTCGTCCCCGAGCGGTGCGGTGACCCGGAACACCGACCACATGGCATACCTGATGGAGTCGTTGATCTCGCGGATCCGGGAGGGAGAGGGCTTGCCAGTCATGACCTCATCCTCCCGCTTCGGCTCGGCGGGCGCGCAGGTGGGTGGTCACGGCCAGGGCCGCGGTCCTGCCACTGGCGATGCAGGCCGGGATCCCGACCCCCTCGTATGCCGCGCCGGCCAGCTCCAGCCCCGGCGCGGCTGCCGTTGCGGTGCGGATCCGAGCCACCCGGTCGACATGGCCCACGGTGTACTGGGGCAGCGCCCCACCCCATCGCTGGACGTGCGCGTCGACGACCCGGGGCAGCTGGTGTCCCAGGGCCTCGCTGACCTCGGCCACCGCGATGGCGACGAGCTCCTCGTCGGGGCGCTGGAGCTCGGAGGTCTCCCCCCAGCGGCCCACCGAGGCGCGCAGGAAGATCAGGTCCTGGGCCGCC
>JBDSKZ010000130.1:0-6976 GCA_039916625.1 Pedococcus sp. | reverse complement strand
GCATGCTGGGGTGGTGAGCGAACTCAACGTCCTTGGTGGCGAGCTGGAGCCGTGCGGCACCGACCCGATGACGGGGTTCTTCCGCGACGGGTGCTGCCGCACCGGGCCGCAGGACCTCGGCAGCCATACGATCTGCGCCGTGGCCACCGCTGACTTCCTCGACCACCAACGCGGGATCGGCAACGACCTGTCGAGCCCGATGCCGGAGTACGGCTTCCCGGGACTGGCCCCCGGGGACCGGTGGTGCGTGACCGCCCTGAACTGGGCACGGGCGTTCAACGATGGCGTCGGCGCGCCGGTCGTCCTCGCGTCGACGCACGGGTCGGTGCTGTCCCTGGTGCCGTTGGCAGTCCTGCAGCAGCACGCGGTGGACGTGCCGTCGGACATCAGCTCCCTGGAGCAGTAGTCCGTTCCGACCAACGAGGGGCCGTCGTTCCCGGCCAGTCCACTTGTGTCTCCGATACGAGACGGAATGACCTGAGCACCCGGTCCGGCGGCTGGTGCCGGGGTGTGCAATGGTCTGGTCGTCGGTCTGTGGCCGGCACACGCAAGTCAGCCGAACATCCGAGCCGAGGGGGCAGCGTGAGCTTCGAGTCGATGTGGGCGGACCTGCAGCCGGTCGGGCGCAGCGCCGCCTCTGGTGGCTACCGGCGCTTCGCCTGGACCCGCGAGGACCATGACCTGCGTGAGTGGTTCGCCGCGGAGGCGTCCCGGCGCGGCCTCGACCTCACCGAGGACCGGATGGGCAACCAATGGGCGTGGTGGGGTGACCCGGACCTGGCGGTCCGCGACGGTGACAAGGGCATCGTGACCGGGTCCCACCTCGACAGCGTGCCGGACGGCGGTGCGTTCGACGGCCCGCTCGGCGTGGTGAGTGCCTTTGCCGCCGTGGATGCCTTGCAGAGCAGCGGTTTCGCCCCTCGACGTCCCATCGGCATCGTCAACTTCGTCGACGAGGAAGGGGCACGGTTCGGGGTGGCCTGCGCCGGCTCCCGCGTCATCACCGGCGCCATGACAGCCCGCCGCGCCCGGAGCCTCACCGATGCCGACGGCACCTCCATGGCAGACGCCCTCACCGCCGCCGGTCGCGACCCGCACCAGATCGGCCGCGACGACCAGACCCTCGCGCGGATCGGCTCGTTCGTCGAGCTCCACGTCGAGCAGGGGCGCGGCCTCATCGATCTCGGCCACCCGGTGGCCGTCGGCACCGACATCTGGCCGCACGGCCGCTGGCGCCTGGACTTCCCCGGAGAGGCGAACCACGCCGGCACCACCCGCCTCGAGGACCGCCAGGACGCCATGCTCGGTTTCGCCGGTGCCGTGCTCGCCGCCCGCGAGGCGGCAGTCACCCACGGCTGTGTGACGACCGTGGGCAAGGTGGCGGTCACCCCCGGTGGGGTCAACGCCGTCCCCAGCGCCGTCACCGGCTGGCTCGATGCCCGCGGTGCCAAGGCCCGCGGGGTCCGCCGCGCGGTCGCGGACGTGACCAGCATGGTCGAGCAGGCCGGAGGCCGGGTCGCCGAGGAGTCGTGGACGCCCTCGACCCCCTTCGACCCTGCCCTGTCGGCACGCATCGCGACCCGGCTCGGCGGCATACCTGCCCTCGGCACGGGTGCCGGGCACGATGCTGGCATCCTCGCGAACGCCGGTGTGCCCACCGCGATGGTCTTCGTGCGCAACCCCACGGGCATCTCGCACTCGCCGGCTGAACACGCTGAGCTGTCCGACTGCCTCGAAGGGGTCTCGGCCCTGACCGCGGTCCTCGAGGACCTGGCCGGAGAGCGGGCATGACGACCTACTGGGCCGAGCACGCGTGGCTGCCCACGGGACTCGCGACCGACGTGCGGTTCGAGGTGGTCGACGGCAGGTTCGTCGCCGTGCACCGCAAGGCCCATCCGATGGCCGGTGACGAGCGCCTGCACGGCGTCGTCCTCCCGGGCCTGGCCAACGCGCACAGCCACGCGTTCCACCGCGGGCTGCGAGGACGCACGCACGCCGACGGCGGCAACTTCTGGACGTGGCGCGACGCGATGTATGCCGTGACGCGGCACCTCACGCCCGACACCTACTTCGCTCTGGCGCGGGCCGTCTACGCCGAGATGGCGCTCGCCGGAACCACCGCGGTGGGGGAGTTCCACTACCTGCACCACGCACCGGGCGGCACGAGGTACGACGACCCGAACGCGATGGGACTCGCCCTCGTCGCAGCTGCGAACGAGGCCGGGGTCCGCCTGACGTTGCTCGACACCTGCTACCTCGCAGGGGGGCTCAAGGGGGACGGGCACCTGCCGCTCGACGACGTGCAGGTGAGGTTCTCCGACGGCGACGTCGACGCCTGGGCAGCCCGGGTCGCAGCCCTCGAGCCCGGCCTCACCACGCGGATCGGCGCAGCAGTCCACTCGGTCCGTGCGATCCCGCGCGACCAGCTCGAACCCATGGCCCAGGTGACCCGCGGTCGCATCGTGCACGCCCACGTGAGCGAGCAGCCGGCCGAGAACCTCGCGACCCAGATGTTCTACGGCGACACCCCCACCGGGCTGCTGGCCGAGGCGGGCCTGGTCAACGACCGTTTCACCGCCGTGCACGCCACCCACCTCACCGACGAGGACGTGGCGACCCTCGGCAACAGGCGAGCGACCGTCTGCTTCTGCCCGACGACCGAGCGGGACCTCGCCGACGGCATCGGCCCGGCCCGGGCGCTCGCCGACGCCGGGGCCCGGTTGTCCCTCGGCTCGGACCAGCAGGCGGTCATCGACCCCTTCGAGGAGGTCCGTGGGCTCGAGATGCACGAGCGCCTCACGAGCAACGAGCGCGGCCGGTTCACCGGTGGCGAGCTCCTGCGCGCGGCAAGTGTCGACGGCTACCGCAGCCTCGGCTGGCACGACATCGGAGAGATCGCGCTGGGCCAGGTCGCCGACTTCGTCCTCGTGCGCATGGACACCGTCAACACCGTGGGGTCCAGGGCTGGCCAGATCCTCTACAGCGCAACGCGGTCCGATGTCGACCTGGTCGTCGTGGGTGGCCGCGCCGTGGTGCGCGACGGGCAGCACGAGCTCGGTGACGTGGCCGGGCTCCTGGCGAAGGCACTCGCCGACGTGAGGGACCACCGGTGAGCCGCCCTGCCGTCGACAGCGCCGCTGTGAGCAGCACCCTCGTCACCGGGATCGGCGAGCTCGTCACCTGCGACGGCACCGAGGGGCCGGTCGGTGACCGCGTCGGGCTGCGGCTCGACGCCGCGCTCGTGGTCGAGGACGGTCGCATCGCGTGGCTGGGTGCCGCGGTGGACGCCCCCGCCGCGGACCGTGTGATCGACCTCGGGGGCCGAGCGGTGCTACCGGGGTTCGTCGACTCGCACGCCCACCTCGTCTTCGCCGGGGAGCGCGGCCGCGAGTTCGCGGCTCGGATGGCCGGCACCCCCTACGACGGTGGCGGCATCGGTGTCTCCGTCGCCGCGACCCGAGCTGCGAGCGACGACGAGCTGCGGGCCCTGGTGGCGGCGCGGTTCGCCGAGATGCGCGCGCAGGGTACGACGACCGTCGAGGTCAAGAGCGGCTACGGCCTCACCGTCGAGGACGAGGTGCGCTCCCTACGGATCGCGTCGGAGTTCACCTCGGAGACGACCTTCCTGGGCGCCCATGTGGTGCCGGCCGAGTACGCGCAGGACCGCGCGGCATACCTCGAGCTCGTGACCGGGCCGATGTTGGCGCTCGCGGCGCCGCACGCGCGGTGGATCGATGTCTTCTGCGAGCCGCACTCGGCCCACGCCTTCACTGCCGAGGAGGCGCGCGCTGTCCTCGTGGCCGGACGTGACGCTGGTCTGGGCCTGCGAGTCCACGGCAACCAGCTCGGTCACGGCCCCGGCGTCCAGCTGGCCGTCGAGCTCGGCGCGGCCAGCGTCGACCACTGCACCTACCTCTCCGATGCCGACGTCACCGCCCTCTCCGACGCCGGGGGCACGACCGTCGCGACGCTGCTGCCGGGGGTGGAGTTCTCGACCCGCTCGCCATATCCCGACGCGGCCGGCCTCCTGCGGGCCGGTGTGGACATCGCCCTGGCCACCGACTGCAACCCCGGCACGTGCTACTCGTCGTCGATGCCGTTCGTCATCGCGTTGGCGGTGCGCGAGATGGGGCTGACGCCCGGTGAGGCCGTGTATGCCGCGACGGCGGGTTCGGCGAAGTCGCTGCGCCGGGGCGACATCGGCCGGATCGTGGTCGGTGCGCGAGCTGATCTGGCCGTCCTCGAGGCGCCGTCCCACGTCCACCTGTCCTATCGCGCCGGCGTCCCGATCGCCCGGTCCCTCGACCTCTCGACGCGGGTCACGACCGTGGCAACCTCCGAGCGCGGACCGTCATGACTGGGCCGTCCGAGCCGGTGGACACCAGCCAGCCGGCTCCCGAGCTCGTCGAGGTGGCCCACGCGTGCTTCGACTTCGCCCGCCACGGTGACACCCCACGGCTGCTGGCCTACGTCGCCGCCGGAGTCCCCGTCGACCTCACCGACGCGACCGGCAACACCCTGGTGATGCTGGCGGCCTACCACGGCCACGTCGACGCGGTGGTCGGGCTCGCGGCGGCCGGTGCCGACGTCGACCGCACCAACGACCGTGGCCAGACGCCGCTCGCTGGTGCGGTCTTCAAGGGTGAGGACGACGTCGTGCGGGCGCTGCTCGAGTACGGCGCCGACGGGGACCTCGGCACGCCGAGTGCGCGAGCGACCGCGCAGATGTTCGACCGCGGCGACCTCTTCGACTCCGGCGACCTCTTCGACCCGTAGGAAGGACGCCTCAGGCGTCGCCCTCCTGCATGGCTTGCGGCAGGTGGCCGGAGGACTTCGCGTAGTACTGCGCGGCCTTGCGGGTCATGAGGACCCTGGCGGCACCGACGGCCAGGCCGGTGAGGGCGGCGAAGGCCACCGCGTCCCGCAACGGCGTGCGCGGGTCGCGGGGGTCCAGGGTCGAGTCCTTGCCGGTCTTCTTCCAGATCGCCGTCACCAGCTTGTTCGCCACGATTCCGGCCAGGACCGCAGATCCCGTACCCATGACTCTCCACACCATCGGGCCCATGTCGTCCTCCAGTCGTCGTGCCTGTCGCGGAACTCTCCACGGTCGTCCTGTCCAGCCTTGCACAGGGTGGAGTAGCGTGTGCACTCGTCACGACAGGGGAGCGCGCAAGCGCTGAGAGTGCGGCCAACCCGCAGACCCTCACACCTGATCCGGTTCGCACCGGCGTAGGGAGTCGAGTTCTCACGCACCTGTCGACCGTCGCGCCTCACCGGTGCGCTGGTCGGCAGGGGCAACCCCCTCGGAATCCAACGGATCCTCGGGAGGCACGACCATGAGCACGACCAACACCCCGGCCAGCTCGGCCGACACGAAGAACAGCACGTCCACCACCACGCGCCCCGCACGCCGGGGCAGCATCCGCGCCAGCAGCCCCCTGATGGGGTGGCGCACCGTCGACCTGCTGACGGTCGCCTTCCTCGGCGCTGCGTTCGGCATCGCCTACTGGGGTTGGGGGCTCGCGTACGCCGCCCCCGCCGACGGCCTTGCCGCGATCTTCCCGCCCCTGCAGGGCATCACCAGCGCTCCCTGGCTGATGGCCGGCGTCGTCGGCGGCCTGGTCATCCGGCGCCCCGGGGCAGCGCTGCTCTGCGAGGTCATCGCAGCGCTCGTCTCGATGCTCCCCGGCACCAGGTGGGGTGCCTCGACGCTGATCTCCGGGATCCTCCAGGGCCTCGGCGCCGAGGTCGCCTTCCTCGTCCTGGGTTACGCCGTGTTCGGCCTCGGTGCCGCGGTCCTCGCCGGGGCGCTCAGCGCACCGCTCGAGGCGCTCTATGAGTGGAGCACCTACTGGACCGACTGGGGCATGGACTACAAGGTCGTCTACGCCGTCATCCTCACCGTCAGCGGCGCCGTCATCGCCGGTGGCGTGGGCTGGCTGCTGACCCAGGCCTTGGCCAGGGCAGGTGCCCTCGGCGCCTTCCCCGTCGGCCAGGAAGTCCGGGAGACCCGCGCTGTCTGAGACGGCTGGTCCGGTGCCGACCCCCGGTGACGGTGCCCCCGTCGCCGGGGGCCAGCCCGGTCGGGTCGAGGTCCGTGACCTCACCTGGCGCCCGTACGGCCGCCGGGAACCGGTGCTGTGCGGGATCGACCTCGTCATCCCGGCCGGTCAACGACTGCTCCTCGTCGGGCCCAGCGGCTCCGGCAAGTCCACGCTCCTGCGCGGGCTCGCCGGGGTGCTGGAGGTGGCCGACGCCGGTGACCGTTCCGGGTCGGTCCTGCTGGACGGCGTCGATCCCGGCGCGCGTGCGGGTGCCGTCGGGCTCGTCCTGCAGGAGCCCGGCGCGGGTGTCGTGTCGGCGACGATCGGCCGCGACGTCGCCTTCGGGCTGGAGAACACCGGTATGCCGCCGGCGGCCATGCCCGCGCGCGTCGCTGCCGCCCTTGCCGCCGTGCACCTGGCGATGCCGCAGGACACCCCGACCCACGCGCTGTCGGGCGGCGAACAGCAACGGCTCGCGCTCGCCGGGGCGCTGGCCCTCGAGCCCAGTCTCCTGCTGCTCGACGAGCCGACGGCCATGCTCGACCCGCAGAACGCCGCCTCGGTCCGCGACGTCGTCGACGAGGTCACGGGTTCGCGCCAGCTCACCACGGTGGTCGTCGAGCACCGGCTCGGGCCCTGGGTCGAGTTCGCCGACCGGCTGGTCGTCCTCGACGACGCCGGTCGCATCGTCGCGGATGGCGACCCCCGACAGGTGCTGACCCAGCACGGTGAAGCCCTTGCAGCCCAAGGGATCTGGGTGCCCGGTGTCCCGGACCCCCCGCCCCGACCGGTGCCGGCCGGCACCTTCGGGCCCGGGCGTCTCGGAGCCCACGTCGTAGCGCTGGACGCGGTCGACCTGAGGGTCGAACGCTCGGTGCGCCGGCTCGACGGCTCGACCCGCACCAGCGTCGCGGTCGACGGCCAGTGGCTCC
>JBDSKZ010000129.1:0-3318 GCA_039916625.1 Pedococcus sp. | reverse complement strand
AGCACCCGGTCGCGCCTGGTCGCGTCGTCGCGCCGTGGTGGGCTGCGACCCGACCGCGCAGCCCTGGTCGACGCCGCCTTCACCGTGCTGCTCGTCGGCCTCGCCCTGGTCGGCTTCCGCACCGACTTCGCCGGGGTCACGTGGGTCCTGCCGGCGGTGACCGGGCTGGGGCTGGGCCTGCTCGTCACGCACGTCACCACGGCATACCGGCTCCCGTTGCTGGTGCCGCTCGCTGGGGTGACGGTGCTCTACCTCCTCCTCGGCGGGCCGCTGGCGGTCCGCCGTGACCTCGTCGGCGGCGTGCTGCCGAGCGGTCAGACCCTGCTCGACCTCGCCGACACCTCGGTGCACGGCTGGAAGCGGCTGGTCACCCTCCTGCCGCCGGTCGACACCGGCGGTGGGCTGCTGGCACTGCCGCTCATCGTGGGCCTGCTCGGCGGCTGCGTCACCTATGCCGTCGCGCGCCGCTGGTCCAGCCCGTATGCCGTGCTGCCGGCGCCCCTGGTCCTGCTCGCCCTCGGCATCGTGCTCGGCACCCTGGAGCCGGCTGCCCTGGCCGGGCAGGGTGCGGTGTTCGCGGTGCTCGGCATCGGGTGGATGGTCGCCCGGGCTGCCCGCACCCGCGCACCACTGCAGAACGGCGCGGGCCAGCGCACGCGGTACGGCATCGGGGCGGCCCTGGTCGGGATCGCCCTGCTGGCGGGCTACCTCGTCGGCCCACACCTGCCCGGAGCCGCGTCGACGACCCGGCTGGTCGCCCGCTCCCACGTCGTCCCGCCGATCGACGTCGCCGCGTTCGCGAGCCCGCTCGCCGGGTTCCGCAAGTACACCGAGCCCAACCCGGCGGCGCTCTGGGACACCCCGCTGCTCGAGGTGCAGGGACTCGCGCCGGGAACGCCGCTGCGGTTCGCGACGCTGGACTCCTACGACGGCGCCGTGTGGGGGGCCTCCGAGCGCGCCAACAGCGGATCGGTCGTCCCGGGCGCGGCGTTCCAGCAGGTCGGCGAACGCGTCTCGACCAAGGGCCCGGGCCGCAAGGTCGACGTCCGGGTCAGCGTTCCCGAGGGCGGCTACGGCGATGTGTGGCTGCCGACCGCGGGCACGGTGACCGGGGTGAAGTTCGACGGCCGCCGGGCTGACACCCTGGCCGGCCGGCTGTGGCTCAACATCGACACCAACACCGCGCTGGTGCCTGACCGCCTCGAGGCGGGTGACTCCTATGCCTTCACCGCCTACGTCCCGTCGACGCCGACCGCGATGCCGGGATCGCTCCCCGTCGACCAGGGCTCGCTGACCGACGAGGTCGACACGAGCTTCCTGGACGCAAAGCTCGACGCCTTCAGCGGTGACGCCGCCAGCCCGTGGGCGCAGTTCGCGGCGATCGCGAAGGCCATGTCGAACGAAGGTGCCTACACCGACGGCGGCACGAAGAACTCCGTGGAGCGCTACTACCTCCCCGGCCACAGCCTCGGCCGGCTGTCCCGTTTCGTCGGGCTGGCCCAGCTCGCAGGCAACGACGAGCAGTACGCCTCGACGCTGGCGTTGATGGGCAACCGCATCGGCATCCCGACGCGGGTCGTCGTGGGCGCGATCCTCCCCGAGGGCGGACCGGTCCGCGGCCAGGACGTGCACGCCTGGGTGGAGGTCCGGGACAGCAACGGCCAGTGGCAGCCGGTGCTGTCCGAGGACTTCCTGCCCGACCGCAACAAGCAGCCCAAGGAGCTGCAGACCAAGGTCGAGGACCGCAAGGTCGGCGCGCTCGTCCCGCCGCCTGCCGGGGTCAACCCGCCCAGCGTCCTGCAGGGTCCCGACCAGGCGCAGAACGCCACCAACCTCAAGAAGCCGCCGAAGAAGCTGTTCGACCCCACGACCTGGCCGTGGTGGTTGCAGGTCCTGGTGGTCCTGGCCGTGGTGCTCATGCTGCTCGTCGTCCTCTACTGGACCATCCGTGGCCTCAAGGCCTGGCGTCGCCGCCGGCACGCGACGCGCGGTCCCACCGCGTCCCGGGTGGTCTGGGCCTGGGCCGACCTGATGGCCAGCGCCCGGTCCTACGGTCACCGGCCCCCACGCCGGGCCACCCGCCTCGAGCAGGCCGCCGCGGTGGGCGGCCCGGTCGACCTCCGTCCGCTGGCGGCCACGGCGAACAGGCACGTCTTCGGGCCCGGTGAGCCCTCGGTCGAGGAGGCGGCCGGCTACTTCACCGCCGTGTCCACGACCCGCGCCGACCTGCGCGCGAACGCCGACTTCTGGCGGCGGCTGCGCTCCGACGTGGACCTCCGGCCGCTGTTCACCCGCGGCCCGGCCCGGGCGCCGCGAGCGCCGGCGCCCACGCCCGATACCGCAGCGCCCGCCCAGCCCACTCCCGCCTGACGGGCACGGACGCGGAAGAGGGGCGCCTCCCGGTTGGGAGGCGCCCCTTTCGCGTGGGGGGAGACTGGGGTCAGCGCTCCTCGGTGCCCGCGATGTAGGCCTCGAGCCGGGCGCGGCCCTCGGTGTCCTCACGCTGCACGGGCGGGGACTTCATGAGGTAGGACGACGCGGAGATGAGCGCACCGCCGATGCCACGGTCCTTGGCGATCTTCGCCGCCCGGATGGCGTCGATGATGATGCCAGCCGAGTTGGGGGAGTCCCAGACCTCGAGCTTGTACTCCAGGTTGAGCGGGACGTCGCCGAACGCGCGGCCCTCGAGGCGGACGTAGGCCCACTTGCGGTCGTCGAGCCACTGGACGTAGTCCGAAGGGCCGATGTGGACGTTGCGCTCGCCCAGGTCGTGGCCCAGGTTCGAGGTGACGGCCTGGGTCTTGGAGATCTTCTTGGACTCGAGGCGGTCGCGCTCGAGCATGTTCTTGAAGTCCATGTTGCCACCGACGTTGAGCTGGTACGTGCGGTCGAGCACGACACCACGGTCCTCGAACAGCTTGGCCATGACGCGGTGCGTGATGGTCGCCCCGACCTGGCTCTTGATGTCGTCACCGATGATCGGGACGCCGGCGGCCTCGAACTTCGCGGCCCACTCGGGGTCGGAGGCGATGAAGACCGGCAGGGCGTTGACGAAGGCGACGCCCGCGTCGATGGCGCACTGGGCGTAGTACTTGTCCGCGATCTCGGAGCCGACCGGGAGGTAGGAGACGAGGACGTCGACCTTGGCGTCCTTGAGCGTCTGGACGATGTCCACGGGCTCGGCGTCGGACTCCTCGATGGTGAGGCGGTAGTACTTGCCGAGGCCGTCGTTGGTGACACCGCGCTGGACGGTGATACCGGTCGGGGGGACGTCGGCGAACTTGATGGTGTTGTTCTCGGAGGAGGCGATCGCCTCGG
>JBDSKZ010000128.1:0-22220 GCA_039916625.1 Pedococcus sp. | reverse complement strand
ACGTCGAATCCGCTGAGCCCCGGCATCCGCACGTCGAGCACGACGACATCGGGCTTGAGCCCGTCGGCGATGAGCGTCATGGCTGCCTCGCCACAGTCCGCAGCCACCGGGTCGAGACCGGCCTTGGCAGCGGACAGGGACACCAGGTGCCTGATGTCCTCGTCGTGTTCGACGACCAGAGCTACCGCCATGACCTGCCCTTCCTACTGGATCGGTGTCGTGCTGGCTCATGCCACGGTGACAACGTTGTCGTCATATCGGTGGTAGCGGCGCCGTCCCGGAGGGTTCAGCTTCAGAATGAGCTGAACGGGCGAGACGAAAAGCCGCAAAGGGTATTGAGCGCGGCCAGCGGCCGGTGCGAGCGCCACAGCCGGGGCGAAGAGCCGCGCGGCGTCAGCGGCTCTCTGCCAGGCACGTCGCGAAGGAGATGGAGCGTGGGCCTGCGCGGGCTGACGTCGGTCATGGCCCCACGATGGCGTATCCAGCGTGGCTGGTGGCGTGCGCGGCTCGCCGCGAGCGTGCTGGCGGGCCGCGACCATGTCGGGGAAACCGAGCGGACCCCGGGGCCTGCTGGGACACTGGTCTGGATGAGAAACGAGCCCAGCGGTCGTCCAGGCCCCCGTCGTCCCGCGTTCTTCAGTCCTGCGGCGATGGAGGCGCAGGGCGGCGCCGTTCCCGACCCGGCGCAGGTCACCGAGATCGCCCACGAGACCGCGGCGGTCCTGGTCGGCACCGGTCGCGCGTCCGAGGACCCGGCCATGACCGCCCGCCTCGTCGCGCTGGTGGACGAGCTCGGCCTCTCGACCGTGGCCGAGCTCTGGGCCGACCGACCGCCCCGCAGCCTGCCGGGAGCGCTGTGGCGGCTCTACGCGCTGCGCGAGTGGGTGCGGTGCACCCCCGAGGAAGCGGCGTCCGACTACGCCGCCGGGATCCGGTTCACCGACGTCAACCACGTGGTCGCCGGTGTCGCCGAACCACCCGGGCCTGCAGAGCTGCGCGAGCTCACCGACTCGATCCTGCGGGGGGTGTTCGGGGGCGACTTCGCTGTTGCGCTGCAACGGGCTGCGGCCTTCTGCCGGGTCGTCGCCGCCGGCCGCGCCGACCGCGCGCACACCACCGACGCCCAGGACCGCGATGCTGCCGGCGTGCAGACCCAGCGGGCCGCGTCGATGCTCTCGACGGCAGGTGACCTCGAGGCGTGCGCCAACCTCTGGCGGTCCGGCGAGCTGCGCTGAGGCGGCCTCTCGGAGGTCGCCGTGCGCAGGGTGCGGCCGCGCCCCGTACCGGCCTGATCCTCGTCGAACCACCCACCGGAGTTGTCCACAAGGGGCCGAACGGGGGAACAGCCCGGACGCGTGCGGGGTTATGGTTTGGTGTGCGCCGGGCCGCGGTGGCCCCGGGTCCCAAATTAAGCCGCTACGAGCGGCCACGCGCCGTGAGGTGCTCCCGGCCCGGCGCACTCTTCTCCTCGTGCTGGAGGGCCCCTGCGGGGTGCTGAGCGCCTGCGTGTCAGTCGTCGGCCTCCGGACCGCGGCACTGGGACCCGTGGTGCTCTGCGTCACGGCGAGACACCTGGCGTGAACGCCGGCCCGGGCCGCTCCATCCGCACACCCGGCACACGGCGTGGCTGAACGATCCTCGGTCCTCGACCTGTGTCGGCTCGCCCGGCGAGGCGCCGTCGACCTCGTGCGGCATGACTCCATCATCTGACATAGAACTAAGTAACTAGTCCTCGTAGTTCGCGCATGACCCGAATGGGTGGTTAGTGCCTCGCGCGGGTCAAGAGATCGCAAACTAATGTCCGGGTCGTCGCCAGACTCCGTTAGCGTTTTGGTATGACCACGGACCCGCATGCCGGTGCAGAGCTCACCGACGACGCGCTCCAGGACGAGATCGAGCTGGTGGGCGACCTTGTGGTGGTCGCCTCGGCGAGTGAGCGGCCCCTGACCGACGACGAGATCGACCACGCACTCGGCGTCGAGCGCGGGCAGGGCGCGACCGCCGAGAACAGCGACGACCACCCCCACCGCAGCTGGAAGCGGCAGAACGCCTGAACGCCCGGTCAACAACGGGCATCGGCCGGGTT
Organism: Pedococcus sp.; assembly: GCA_039916625.1. Taxonomy (GTDB): domain Bacteria; phylum Actinomycetota; class Actinomycetes; order Actinomycetales; family Dermatophilaceae; genus Pedococcus. The sequence continues at coordinate 20,134 of JBDSKZ010000128.1, read as the reverse complement.
GCACTTTCGAGGCGACTTGCCCGTAGCATCGTCCCCGGCCATCCCCCCGCATGACCGGAGAGCACCGTGGGCTTTCGCCTCACCCCGCAGGAGAACAGCTTTTACGACCTGTTCGCCAAGTCCGCCTCATACCTCATCGATGGCTCCCGTGAGCTGACCACCATCCTTGGAGTGGCCCACAGCGAGCGCGAAGCCGTGGCGGCGCGGATGCACGAGATCGAGCACGCCGCTGACGAGGCCACCCACGAGATCATCCGTAAGGTGAACAGCTCGTTCATCACGCCGTTCGACCGGGAGGACATCCACGGCCTGGCGTCGACCCTCGACGACTGCATGGACCTGATGGACGCGGCGGTCGACCTGATCGTGCTCTACCGCATCGGTGACCTCCCGGCCGGCGTGTCCGACCAGGTCGAGGTGCTGTCGCGGATGTCCGAGCTGACCGCCGAGGCGATGCCGCGGTTGCGTTCGATGAAGGACCTCGCCGAGTACTGGATCGAGATCAACCGCCTCGAGAACCAGGCCGACCAGATCTACCGCGGCCTGCTCGCGGCCCTCTTCAACGGTGAGTACGGCGCCGACGCCATCACCATCATGAAGCTCAAGGAGGTCATCGAGGAGCTCGAGGCCGCCGCCGACGCCTTCGAGGCGGTCGCGCACAAGGTCGAAAGCATCGCGGTCAAGGAGTCCTGAGCCCTCCCATGGAATGGCTTCCGATCGGCATCGTCATCGCCTTGGCGATGGGCTTCAACTACACCAACGGTTTTCACGACGCAGCCAACGCGATCGCCACCTCGGTCTCGACGCGGGCGCTGACGCCACGAGTCGCGCTGCTCATGGCCGCGGTGGCCAACCTGTTCGGCGCGTTCTTCGGCAAGAAGATCGCCGACACGGTCGGCAAGGGCATCATCGACGCGCCCCAGGGCAACCCCGGGCTGATCATCGTCGCGGCGGCCCTCATCGGCGCCATCGGCTGGAACCTGCTCACCTGGTGGTACGGCCTGCCGTCCTCCTCGTCGCACGCGCTGATCGGTGGCCTCGGTGGCGCGGCGCTGGCCGCCGGTGCCAACGTGAAGTGGACCGGCATCTTCCAGAAGGTCATCATCCCGATGATCGCCTCGCCCGTCGTCGGGATCATCCTCGGCTACCTCGTGATGACGACGATCATGTGGTTGTTCCGTGGCGCCCAGCCTGGCCGGGTCTCGCGTGGCTTCCGCTACGCCCAGACGGTGTCGGCTGCTGCGATGGCGTTCGGACACGGGCTGCAGGACGCGTCCAAGACGGCTGGTGTCGTGGTCCTCGCGCTCACCGTGGGTGGGCACTACGAAGGGGACGGGGTGCCCTTGTGGGTGCTCGTCATGAGCGCGGTGGTCATCTCCCTCGGCACGTATGCCGGTGGGTGGCGCATCATGCGGACCCTCGGCCGGCGGATCATCCACCTCGACCCCCCGCAGGGTTTCGCGGCGGAGACCACCGCGGCCTCGATCCTGTACGTCGCGGGGCTGGCGTTCGGCGCGCCGATCTCGACGACCCACACGATCACCTCGGCGATCATGGGGGTGGGTGCCACGAAGCGACTCTCCGCGGTGCGCTGGGGCGTCGCCGGCAACATCGTCGGTGCCTGGGTGCTGACCTTCCCGGGTGCCGGCCTGGTCGCCGCCGTCAGCTTCTGGGTCATCAACTTCGTCGTCTGACGTCGGTTCAGGACCTCGGCCAGTCAGGGCTGGGTCGGTGGCACGGGCACGAGCCGCAGGGCGAGGTGCGGGCACGAGACCACGGCCTCCTGCGCGAGCTGCAGGTGCTCAGCGGTCACCTCGGCAGTGACGATGGGGTATCCCCACTCGTCGAGCGAGATGGCCTCGGGCAGGAGCTCGGCGCACAAACCGCGTGCCCGGCAGGCAGGCCAGTCGACGCGGATGCGCCGCCCGCTCGCCGAGGTCATCGCTCGTACCCGCAGCCGCCGGCCGCGTGCCGGGCGACCTCGTCCGGGCAGGCGGTCAGGAGCGAGCGCACCAGCCGAGCAGTGCCGTCCGGGTGTGCGCACGCACCACGACGCTCCACCATCCCGGCGAGGTCGAGCAGGCGGCCCATGTCGTGGGTATGTCCTGAGCGGGAGGCGAGGTGGCCCAGCGTCAGGCTCAGCGCTGGCAGTCCGTTGAAGCACGGACCACACCGTCCAGCGGTCGAGGCGGCCAGGTAGGCCACGATCTCGGCGCTGACATCCAGGGGACACTCGTCGGCGGCAGGAACGATGACGACACCGGCGCCCAGCGTCAGTCCCGCGGCCTGCATCGCCGTGCGAGCCACCCGCTGGCCCTGGAGCTGGCCGGGCGCGACCCAGGTGCCGTGGTAGCCGCCCACGAGCAGCGGCCGGTCGAGCTGGTCCTCGGTGAGCACGACGTCCCAAGGCGTGCCGGTGGCGACCTCGACCACCCGTGTGCCCTGGTCGTCGTTGACGGTCAGCAGCACGGTCCCGGGCTCCTCGGGGAGCCCCAGGGCGGCATACCCACTCGCGCCGAGGTGGACGAGCGTGGCGAGCTGGGCGAACGTCTCCGCGTTGGACAGCAGGGTCGGACGCCCCCGGTAGCCGCTGACGGCCTCGGGCTGCCAGGCGGTGACCGGCAGACCAGGGCGACCCGAAAGGAGCTCGATCACCGCTCGGGCCTGTCCACTGACGAAACCGGGTGCAGCGAGGTGGGTCCGCCAGCGCAGCCGCTCCCCGCTGGCCACGCGTTCGGCGATCGCCGCGCCGAGCGACTCGCCGGTGGTGGGTCGCTCGCGCGGCGTCACGACGTGAATCTCCTTGGTGCCCAAGGCTCGAGCGGCGATGGCGGCTCCATCGAGCACCCGGTGGGGGGTGACGACCGCGAGCGCCGAGTCCTTGGCGCTGCAGGGCTCTCCTTCGGCGGCGTTGACCACGACCAGCGGTCGCCGGCCGCGGCCGGCGGCGGCGAGCTTGGTGGCCAGCGGGAACCCGGCTCCTCCCCGGCCCCGGACGTCGACGTCGCGTGCGAGCTCGAGCACGGCTGACAGGGTCAGCGAGGGCAGGTTGCCGAAGCGCTCACGGTGGGTGGCCAAGGACGGCGGGTCCGCCATGGTGGCGAGGAGGCGGGGGCCGCGGAGCACCGTCACGTCGGTCACCGGCACATGGCGACCGGTGCTGCCGTCGAGAGGGCTGCCGGGCACCCCGACCGAGCTGCGGGGCACCCCTACGGCGGTCATGTGGTCCTCGCCGTCCGCTGCAGGATGGCCAGGCGCAGCACCACCGCGGCCAGGAGCGCGCCGACACTCGCGAGCACGACAGGCCGCCCGAGGGAGGTGGCTGCATCGGTCCCGATGCCCAAGGTGTGGACGACGGCCGCTCCCCACGCGAGGTAGGACGTCAGGTGCACCACGCGCCACGTGCGCTCGCCGAGGTGCTGGCGCAGGAGGCTCGTGATGCCGAGGGCGACGGTGAGGTCGAGCGCGAGGGTGCCCAGCCCCAGGTAGAGCGGACGGTAGCTGCCGCCGAACGGGACGAGGGCCTGCCACCACCGGATGTCGACGAACTCGTCGACCACGGCCGTGACGGCGTGCGCCGCCAGCAGGATGGTCGTCAGGAGGCTCAGCCCTCGGTGGGTGGACTGTGTGGCGAACCGTGGCCAGACCCGTCCGCCCTGTCCCGTGGACAGCACGCCCAGGACGACGGTCAGGGTGAACACCACCAGCAGGACGAGTCCCGTGCCGCGGTTGAGGTACCACAGGACGGGGCCGGTCACCGCAGACCTTCGTGGAGTCGGCGGTTGGCAACCGAGGCATCGTCGAGGGTGGCGGCGAGCCACGCGCTGGTCGGGTGGCGCACGTCGTGCTCGTCGACGAGCAGCGCAGCGACGTCTCGATCCTCGAGCCACGCGCGGGCGTCGGCACCGAGCACCAGGGCGGCTGTGGTGGCGGTGTTCGCTGCACTGCAGCTGCGGCCGAGCGCCGTCACCGAACGCCAGGGCCCGGCCACGGGCAGACCGTTGGCCGGGTCGAGCACGTGGTGCCAGCTGCGACCGCCGCGCATCCAGCGCCGGGCGCGGACGGTGGACGTGGCCACCCCGCCGGACTGCAGCGCGAGGCTCACGGTCTCGTCGGGGCGCTCGATGAGGTCGGTGCGTGTCTCCCCGACGACGACCGGCCAGCTGTGTGGGAGGTGGTGTGGTGCCGCGGTCACGGCCACGTCCCCACCCACACTGATGGCTGCGGGTGCATCGAGCGCGGTGGCGAGGTCGGCGGCCACGAGGTCGGCGGCATACGCCTTGCCGGTTGCCCCGAGGTCCAGGCGCACGCCGTGGGGGACGAAGATGGCGTCGGACCGCACCTCGATCTCCTGCCAGGCACCGGGCCGGACCACCCCGGGGAGGGCGGTCGGCAGGTCACTGGCCCGGGACAGCAGCTCGAAGGTGCGGTCGTACCCTGCTGCCTCCATGGCAGCCCCCAGCGACGGGTCGACCCGACCACCGGTCTCGCGGGCGGCCTCCAGGGCGACCCGCACGGCGCCGACCAGCACCGGGGAGACCGGAGTCCATCGCCCGGGGCGCCGGTTGGCGTGGACGAGGTCCGAGTCGGCGCGGAAGCGGCTGCACGACAGGTCGACCTCATCGAGCACATCGCGGGCGCGCGCGGAGGCCCGAGGCAGCTCGCTGCGGTCGACGACGTGCAGCTGCACGGTGGTGCCCAGTGCTGACCACGACGAGTGCCCCACATCGCGGGCGGTCACCAGCTGCACCTCAGGAGCCCGTGGAGACGACCGGCGGAGGCGGGGGCGGGGGCGCGGCAGGAGCCGGAGCAGGTGCGCGCGCGGGAGCGGGGGCCGGTGCAGCGGCGCGCGGGGTCGCCGCGCGGGGAGCAGCTGCCGTCACTCGGCCGGGCTGGGCGGTCGTCCGTGCAGACTGGCCAGAGCTGCCCTGGACCCGGCTCTGGCCGTGGACCTGACTTTGGCCTTGGCCCTGGACCTGGGCCGAGCCACCCCCGACGCGGGCGCTGCCCGGCTGGGCGGCTGCGTGGATGACCTGGGTGGTGACGACGGTGCGGGTCGGCCGCGCCTTGACGATGACGCGCGGGCTCAGCGCGGCCTGTGCCTGGGCGACGGCCAGCTGCTGTGCCTGGACTGCACGGTCGTAGGCAGCTCGGGCAGCGGTGACCTGCGCCTGCTTCGCTGCCTGCTTCTGCTCGGTCGCGTGGGCTGCCGCGCCCGAGGCGGCGCCGACTGCGGCCACCGAACCAGCTGCGGCGGCTCCGGTGATGAGCACGACGAGCGTGCGGTAGCGGTCGCGGTGGCGCGAAGGTAGGGGAGGACGGGGCATGGGGGGCTCTCCGGCAGGGGTGTGGAGCACGGGCGGTGGTGCCTGTCCATCCTGAGGGCGGCTGCCCCAAGTCGTCCTCAGGAGTGCCCTAAGAGAACCTCATGGCTTAGGTCCCACTTCGATGGACTTGCCCGGTCTTGAGGAGGTCTTAACCTGCAGACGAGATGGTCTTGACGCGAGGCGCGGCAGGGTTCCCCCCGTCAGCACCACCCGTCGCTCGCTCGGAGGACCATCCCCATGTCTCTCAGCCGTCCCTTCGCCGTCTCGGTCGGCCTCGCCACCGGGCTGGTCGCCGCCGTCGGCTTCTACACCGCAGCTGCCGGAGTCGACGCCCCGCGACAAGTCACCGCCAAGCCCCAGTCCGTGCCGGCGGTGGCGGTCATCACGCCCGAACCCGTCGTCAGCCTCGCCCCCTGCGTGAAGCCGGCCAAGCTCGAGCACGGCGCCTGCGTGACCCACAAGGTCGTCACCAAGGTCATCCCGGCTCCAGCGCCGGCAAGGGCCCAGGTCCAGGTTGCCGTCCAGGTTGCCGCCCAGGTTCGGCCGGCTGCCCGGCCGGCGGTCCCTGTCGTCGCTGCTTCCCAGTCGGAGCACGGGACGAGCTCGGCCGTGGCAGCCACCCCCCGGAAGGCCCCCTCGGCGGCGAAGCACGAAGACTCGACCGAGCCCAAGCAGGAGGTCGAGCACGAGGACGCCAACCACGAGGACACCGAGGGCACCGAGGCCGGCGACCACGGTGAGGACCACGGCAACGAGCCCGGCGACGACGCGGGCGAGCACGGGGACGACTGAGCTCAGTGGGCACGCCCCAGGACGACGGTGACGAGTGCTCCGCCGTCCTGGGTGCGTCCCAAGGACGCGCTGCCACCGGAGGTCCGCGCGATTCGTCGCACGATGTCGAGCCCGAGCCCGGTGGACCCGCTGCCGCTACTGCCCCGACGGGCCGAGTCGTCGTGCTCGGGGAACCCCGGCCCCGCATCGGCGACCAGCACCTCCACGCCACCCTTGCCGCCACCAGCACCAGTGCCCGTGGACCTGACCGTCACGACGATGCCCGCCCCATCCGGGGTGTGGGCGAAGATGTTGTCGAGCAGGTTGTCGAGCAGGTCGCGCAGGTCGACGTCCGCGAGGCCGACCCGAAGCGCCCCCTCCGGTGCGTCGAACGTGATGGTTCGCTCCTGGTCGCTCGCCAACGGTTCCCAGAACCGCACCCGGTCCGCCGCGACGGCCACGGCGTCGCACTCGCCGCGCATGGCCGCTCGCACGGGTCGGCGGGCCTCCAGCACCACGGCGTCGACGGTGCGCTGGAGCTGGTCGACGTGGGCGCGCAGTCTTTCGGCCGTCTCGGGGTCACGGACCGACTCGCTGTCGAGCCGCAGGGCCGTCACGGGGGTGCGCAACCGGTGGGACAGGTCCGCCACGACCTCCCGCTCGGCTGCGAGCAGGTCGTCGATCCGCTCGGCCAGCTGGTTGAACGCGGTACCGACCTCCTGCACCTCCTCGGGTCCCGCCGGCTCCACGCGCGCGTCCATGTCACCTGTCCTCAGGAGGTGGGCGACCCGCGCGAGCTCGGTGACGGGCGTGGCGATGCGTTCGGCCAGCCGCCGTGCGACGAGCAGGGCGAGCGCCAGCAGCACCAGGCCGAGACCGCCGATGCTGGCCCACGCCGTGGTCACCCCCTGGTGCATCGCCTCACCCGTGACGTGGGTGAGTACCACTGCGGTGCCGGCGTCCAGCGCGATGGGAACCAGGACGGTCGCGCCGGATCCCGAGTGGTCGGTGAAGGCCGAGCCGCGCTGCTGCGCTTGCTGCACCAGGCTGACCTCTTCCGTCGAGGGCGGGGAGCCGATGATCTGGCCTGTGGGCAGCACGACCGTGGTGTGGTAGCCACGACCCTGGGCCACCTGGCTCACCGCCACGGCGACGTCGGTCGCCGAGCCGACGCTCGAGACGATGACAGCCACGCCTTGCGCCTGCTGCTGGGCCGTCGCGGTGGCGCGGTCCTCGGCGAGGGTTTGCACGAGCAGGCACATCGGAACGATGAAGGCCACGATGATGGCCGAGCTCGTGGCGGCCACGAGCAGGCTGATGCGTCGGCGCACGGTCAGGCTCGGTCTGGTGCTGCGAGGCGCAGACCGACCCCACGCACGCTCCGCAGGTACTGCGGATGAGCAGCCGTCTCGCCGAGCTTGCGGCGCAGCCACGACAGGTGGACGTCGAGGGTGCGGTCACCACCGCCGTACGCCTGCTGCCACACCTCGCTGAGGATCTCGCGGCGGCTGACGACCTCCCCGGCACGCTGGGCCAGGATGAGCAGCAGGTCGAACTCCTTGCGCGACAGGTCGAGCTCGTCGCCGCCGAGGGTCGCCTGACGGGTGGTCGGGTCGACGACCAGGTCGCCGACCTCGATGGGCCCGGCGGGTGTCGTGGAGCTGCTGGCCCGTCGCAGGACCGCGCGGATGCGGGCCTCGAGCTGGTCGGAGCCGAACGGCTTCGTGACGTAGTCGTCGGCGCCGGCGTCGAGCGCGCGGACGAGGGCGGCGTCCTCCACCCGCGCGGTCACGACGATGACGGGAACCTGGCTCACCCCTCGCAACATGGACAGCAGCGTCAGGCCGTCGACATCGGGCAGCCCGAGGTCGAGGACCACCAGGTCGGGCTGGTGGTCCAGGGCGTCCTGGAGGCCGGCCATGCCGGTGGAGCAGGAGCTGACCGAGTGCCCGCGGTCGTGCAGGGCCCTCACCAGGGCCGTGCGGATGCCACCATCGTCCTCGACGACCAGGAGGCGGGCCACGGCGATAACGTTACGGCACGCGGTCCCGCGCCCGAGGGGGGCGCGCGTGGACTCGAGCAGTCCGGCCCAGGTGATCTCGAGCAGCCCGGCGCAGAGGCAGAACGGAGGTCCCGATGAGTCGCCGCACCGGCAACGTCGTGGCCGCCATCGCCCTCTGGCTGGTCATCGTCGCGAGCACGTCGATCGTGGCCTGGCAGGTGATCGACCGCACCGGCCGCGGTGTCTACCTCACCGACGGCGCCCGACCCGCGAGCACCCAGGCCGGTGCCCGGCCGAGCCCGGAGCCGACGACCGACGACGAGACCTCGTCGACACCTTCGCGGACCTCGCCCGCCAAGTCCCCGACCCACTCGACCGGACCACCGCCGCGCCCGACCACGCCACCCAGCGCGGCCACAGCCCCGACGTCGGCCCGACCCCCAGCGACCTCGCCGCCCGCAACCCCCCCCACCTCGACGTCCACGCCGCGGCGGTCGCCGTCGCCCTCGACTTCGCCCTCGTCGTCGCCCTCGTCGCCGTCGTCGTCAGTGGCGCGCCCCCCGGTGGTGAGTGACTCGGTCAGCGTCAGTGGTGGTTCGGTCGGTGTGAGCTGCCAGGGCGAGACCCTGGCACTGCGGTTCGCCACGCCTCGCAACGGCTGGTCCTACACCCTCAAACGTTCAGCGAGCGAGATCGAGGTGTCGTTCAAGCAGAGCGGCGGCGAGCAGGACTCCGAGGTGCACGCGCGGTGCTCACGAGGGGTGCCGGCGTTCGAGACCAGCTCGTCCGGGGGTGGCGACGGCGCCGACCGGTGACGCCGGTCCTGGGTGCGTCGCGACGCCGGTCGGTCTAGCCGAACCGACCGGAGATGTAGTCCTCGGTGGCCTTGACGCCCGGGTTGTTGAAGATCCGCTGGGTGTCGTTGATCTCGATCAGCCTGCCGGGTCTGCCGGTCGCGGCGAGGTTGAAGAAGGCGGTGCGGTCCGAGACGCGGGCCGCCTGCTGCATGTTGTGGGTGACGATGACGATCGTGTACTTGCTCTTCAGCTCGCCGATCAGGTCCTCGATGGCCAGCGTCGAGATCGGGTCGAGCGCGGAGCACGGCTCGTCCATCAGCAGCACCTGCGGCTCGACGGCGATGGCGCGCGCGATGCACAGCCGCTGCTGCTGCCCGCCGGAGAGGCCCGCGCCGGGCTTTGCCAGGCGGTCCTTGACCTCGTTCCACAGGTTCGCGCCCTGCAGCGACTTCTCGACGACCTCGTCCAGCCGCTTCTTTCCCTTGACGCCGTTGAGCTTCAGGCCGGCGGCCACGTTGTCGTAGATCGACATCGTCGGGAACGGGTTGGGCCGCTGGAACACCATCCCGATGGTCCTTCGCACAGCCACCGGGTCCACGCTCGAGTCGTAGAGGTCCTGGTCGTCGAGCAGGACCTTGCCCTCGACCCGGCCGCCGGGGATGACCTCGTGCATGCGGTTGAGGGTCCGCAGGAACGTCGACTTGCCGCAGCCGGAAGGCCCGATGAACGCGGTCACCGAGCGTGGTTCCACGGTCATCGTCACGCCTTCGACGGCCTTGAACGCGCCGTAGTAGACGTTCAGGTCGCTGACGTCGATTCGCTTGGCCATGTGAGGGTTTCGTCCTTCGCTTGCGGAGAGTTCGGAGAGTCCGGAGAGTTCGAGCTCGGGAGGGTGGGCGCCCGTTGCCGAAGGGCGTCCGCCACCGTCGAGGCGGTATGGCACGGGCCGGCTACCGCTTCACGGAGCCGAAGCGCGAGACCACGCGACCGGCGATGTTGAGCAGGAGCACCAGCAGGATGAGGGTGAGCGCCGCCGCCCACATGCGGTCGACCGCGGGCTGGAGGACCTCGGTGCGGTCCTGGTTGATCATCGTCGGCAGGGTCGGCATGAGTCCACCGAACAGGTCCGTCGCGATCGACTTCGTGTAGGGGCCGAGGATGAGCAAGGGAGCGGTCTCGCCCATGACGCGGGCCAGGCCGAGCAGCACGCCGGTGATGATGCCGGAGAACGCGGTCGGCAGGACCACGCGCATGATCGTCTTCCACTTGGGCACACCGAGGGCGTAGGACGCCTCGCGGAGCTCGTTGGGCACGAGCTTGAGCATCTCCTCGGTCGAGCGGACGACGACGGGGATCATCAGCAGCACCAGCGCGAGGGAGACCGCGAAGCCCACCCGTTGGAGGCCGAAGGTGGTCACCCAGAGCGCGTAGACGAACAGGCCGGCGACGATCGACGGGACACCAGTGAGGATGTCGACCATGAACGACACGGTCCTGGCCAGCCGACCCCGGCCGTACTCGACGAGGTAGATCGCGGTGAGGATGCCGATCGGCACCGAGATCGCCGCGGTCGTCAGGCCCTGGATGAGCGTGCCCTGGATGGCGTGGACGGCACCGCCACCGGCCCGCCGGGAGGTGATGCCCCGCTGGGAGTTGGTCCACCACTGCGCGTCGAGCAGGAGGTGGTAGCCCTTGGAGCCGACGGTCCACAGGATCCACACGAGGGGGACCAGGGCGAGCAGGAACGCACCCCACATCACCAGCCGGGCGATCTGGTCCTTGACGGCCCGACCGCGGGCCTTGTGGCCCAGCCCGGTCGGTCCACCGCCTCGCGAGGAGGGTGGAGCTGTCGAGAGGGTGGTGGGCGGCGCTGCTGTCCCTGAGGCCGTGGTGACGGCGGGGGTCGAGGTCGTCATTCGCTGAAGGCCTTCCTGCGCTCGATCACGATGCGCGCGACCGCGTTGACGACGAAGGTCAGGATGAAGAGCACGAGACCGGCGGCGATGAACGCACCGGCCTTCTGCGGGGTGTCGAACTCGGCGGCGTTGTTGGCGATCCGCGACGCGAACGTCTCACCGCCGTTGAGCAGCGACCAGGTCCACCTCGACCCGTCGTGGAGGGTGGAGAGGATGATCGTCACGGCGATCGTCTCGCCGAGTGCACGGCCGAGGCCGAGCATCGCCGCGCTGATGACGCCCGGCTGGCCGAAGGGCAGCACTGCGATGCGGATCATCTCCCACTTGGTCGCGCCCAGCGCCAGGGCGCCCTCGCGGTGGGTCACCGGCGTCTGCGCGAACACCTCGCGCGACAGCGCGGTGACGATGGGCAGGACCATGATCGCGAGCACGATCCCGACGAAGAGGATGGTGCTCCCACCGCTGATCCCCGCCTCGCTGAACAACGGGATCCAGCCGAGGGTGTCGCGCAGGAAGTTCTGCACCGGCTCGAACACCGGGCCGAACGTCCGCAGGCCCCAGATGCCGAAGACGATCGAGGGCACAGCGGCCAGCAGGTCGATGAGGCCGGCGGCGGGACGCGACAGCCAGCTCGGCGCATACTGCGTGATGAAGAGGGCGACCGCGACCCCGACCGGCACCGCGATGAGCATCGCGATGGCGCTGACGCTCACCGTGGTCCACAGCAGCTCGACGATGCCGAAGCGCAGGTTGTTGCTGTCGTTGACGGACCACTCGCGCGAGGTGAGGAAGTTCGCCTTGTCGTTCGCGATCGCCGGGATGGCCTGCCAGAGCAGGAACACGCCGACCAACGTCACGAGGGCGACGACCAGCAGTCCGGCGCCCTTCGCGGCTCCGCCGAAGAGGCGGTCACCGAGGCGGCCGGTGCCCATGCCGTCGCCGCGCAGCGGTGCGCCGCCGTCGGGTGCGGGGGTCTCGTCGGCCAGGGATACGCCGGTCACTGATGACACGTGCTGCCTATCGCGGTGGGGGAGGGGGAACGACGGTGAGCAGGGGCTGGTGGCCAGCCCCGGCTCGCCCGGTGGGTCAGGACAGCGCGTCGATCGCCGCGTCGACCTTGGTGCGGACCTCGTCGGGGAGCGGGGCGTAGCCGATCTCCTCGAGGGAGGCCTGGGTCTGCTCGGAGGCGAAGTTCTTCAGGAAGGCCTTGGTCAGCGTGGCCTTCGCCGCGTCCTTGCCCTTGGAGCAGACGATCTCGTAGGTCACCAGGTTGATCGGGTAGGCCCCGGGCTCCTTGGTGGCGTAGTCGAGCTTGAGGCGCAGGTCGTTGCCCTCGCCGTCGGCCTGGGCCGTGGCGATGGCCTTCCCGACCGTCTCACCGTTCAGCTCGACGGCGCCGGCGCCGTTGTCGACCTGGGCGATGCCGAGCTTGTTGTCCTTGGCGTAGGACCACTCGGCGTAGGTGATGCCGCCTTCGGTGGACTGCACGGCGCCTGCCACACCTGCGGACTTCTCCTTACCCTCGCCCTTGCCGGTCCAGCTCTTGGCCGGCTCGGCGGTCCAGGCCGACGCAGCGGCCGCGTTGAGGTACTTGGTGAAGTTCTCGGTGGTGCCGGACTCGTCCGAGCGGAAGAAGACCTTGATGGGCTCCGAAGGGAGCGTGGCGCCGGAGTTGATCTTGGCGATCGCGGCGTCGTCCCAGGTGGTCACCTTGCCGTTGAAGATGTCGGCGATGACCTCGGGGGTCAGGACGAGCTTGTCGACACCCTTGAGGTTGTAGGCGACGGCGATGGGGCCGGTCACCATGGGCAGGTTCCACGCCGGGGAGCCACAGAACTTCTCGGCCTCGTCGGCCTCGATCTTGCCGTCCTTCTCCACCGTCTTCAGTGCGGAGTCGGAGCCGGCGAAGTCGACCTGGCCGGCGAGGAACTGCTTGATGCCCGCGCCGGAGCCCGTCGGGTTGTAGTTGACGGTGGCTGCCGGGCAGGTCTCCTGGAAGCCGGCGATCGCTTCCTCGATGGCGTTCTTCTGGGCGGAGGAGCCCTCGGCGTTCAGGGTGCCGGTGGGGCAGTCGGAGGAGCTGGAGCCGGACGAGCCACCGGCGGCGGTGTCCGCGCCGGAGTTGTTGTCGGAGCCACAGGCCGTCAGTACGAGTGAGCCGACCACGGCGACGCTGGCCAGGAGGCCGAAACGCTGGATCTTCACGGTGATGAAACCTCTCACAGGGGAAAGTGCGGGCGGGCGAGATGCCCGACGACTGCGAAGGTAGGCAGAGCGGGTGACGCAGTGGCCCGTCGTAGGTGAACGCCGGGTGAACACCAGCCAGACATTGGTGGGCGCCGCACCGCCCCCACGGAGGGTTCCACGTGAACAGAGGGTCAGCGGCTGGTCAGCAGCGGCCTGTCGGCTCGACGTGCCCGGGCTGTGGTCAGGGCCGGTGGCGCTCCACCGCCACGACCCGGGCCGCCTCGCCGTGCCCGACGACGTGGGCGACCAGGACCTCCCCCTTGGACATGGCGTGGGTTGCTGCGGCGGTCAGGGCGCCGGTCACGGACAGGGCGTCGGGCTCGTCAGGATGCACGAGGGGGACCAGTGCCCGGAGCAGGTCGGGCAGGACGGGGCCGTGGCTGCACAACGCCGTGGGGACGCCGCGCTCGAGCAGGCGCAGGAGGTGACGCGGCGCGCGGCTGGCGTCCGCAGCATGGCCCTCCTCGCTCAGTCCGTCCTTGGTCCTCAGCGAGGTGCCGGTCGCGGCGGCATAGGGGCGCAGGGTGTCGGCGCAGCGCACCGAGGGCGAGCTGACCAGGCGTGTGACGGCGTAGGCAGCGAGCAGCCCGGAGACCTCGGCCGCCCTGGACACCCCGGCCCGGTCGAGCGGCCGCAGACCGTCGACGCCGGACCAGGAGCCGCGGCCCACCGCGTGCGCGTGGCGCACGAGGGCGAGCGGCCACGTGGAGAGCGTGGCTGCCTTGTCAGCACGCACGAGCGCGCGGAGCTGGTCACGGTCACGGGCGTAGTCGAGGCGTTCCGAGGCGCTGACGACATCGAGCCAGCGGACCTCGTCGATCTCGTTGCGCAGGGCACCGGCTGGCTTGGTGGCCTCCGCCGCCCAGTAGTGCACGGTCTTGGTCGCGGGGGTGCCGGCGGCGTCGAGGACCGTGTACTCGGCGGTGGGCAGGGGTCGGCCGAGGCCGAGCTCCAGCGAGGTCTCCTCCTGGGTCTCGCGGACGGCAGCCACCGGCCAGGCCTCGCCGGGGTCGAGCTTGCCCTTGGCCCACGACCAGTCGTCGTACTTCGGCCGGTGGACGAGTGCGACCTCGAGCTCTCCCCGGCGCCGGCGCCACGGGATGGTGCCCGCGGCGGGGATGGGGGCGGTCAACGCCGGCGGGCCTTGCGACGGCGCTTGGCGTGCATCTCGATCATCGCTGCCTGCAGGTCGGCCAACGGCTGGCCGTCTGCGTCGAGGCTCATACGCGTCCATCGTCCGTCGCCGCTGAGCCGCCAGTGGGCGTACTCGTCGCTCATGCCGCGCGCCATCAGCGACTGCAGGTCCTCGACGTGTCGGGGGTCGGAGATGCGCAGCAGTGCTTCGACCCTGCGGTCGAGGTTGCGGTGCATCATGTCGGCGCTGCCGATGTAGACCTCGGGGTCACCGCCGCCACCGAAGAGGAAGACGCGGGAGTGCTCGAGGAACCGACCGAGGACCGAGCGGACCTCGATGTTGTCTGACAGTCCCTCGACTCCCGGGCGCAGGGCGCAGATGCCACGCACCCAGATGTCGATGTGGACCCCGGCCTGTGAGGCGCGGTAGAGGGAGTCGATGACCTGCTCGTCGACGATCGAGTTGACCTTGATCTGGACCAGGCCCCCGCGACCCGACCGGGCATGCTCGACCTCGGTCTCGATGCGGTCGACCAGACCGGAGCGGACCGATCGCGGCGCCACGAGCAACCGCTTGAACTTGCTGCGCGGCGCGAACCCCGACAGCTGGTTGAAGAGCCGGGCCAGGTCGTCCCCGACCTGCGGGTCGGACGTCAGCACGCCGAAGTCCTCGTACATGCGGGCGGTCTTGCCGTTGTAGTTGCCGGTGCCGATGTGGCAGAACCGGCGCAGCGTGCCATCGGTCTCCTGGCGCACCACCATGCAGAGCTTCGCGTGCGTCTTGAGGCCGACGATCCCGTAGACGACGTGCACGCCCGCGTGCTCGAGCTTGCGGGCCCACGAGATGTTGTTCTGCTCGTCGAAGCGCGCCTTGATCTCGACGATCGCCAGCACCTGCTTGCCGGCCTCTGCCGCGTCGATGAGGGCGTCGATGATGGGGGAGTCGCCGCTGGTGCGGTAGAGCGTCTGCTTGATCGCCAGGACGTTCGGATCGGCGGCAGCCTGCTCGATGAACGCCTGCACCGACGTCGAGAACGAGTCGTAGGGGTGCTGGAGCAGGACGTCCTTGTCGCGCACGACGGCGAGGATGTCGGCGGCCTTGGCGGTCTCGGCGGGGGCGAGGTCGGGGTGCGACTGACCGCGGAACGACTCGAACCGCAGGTCGGAGCGCTCCAGGTCGGCGACCAGGTTGAGGCCGCGCAGGTCGAGCGGGGCGGGCAGGCGGTAGACCTCGCTGTCGCTGACCCCCAGCTCGCGCACCAGCATGTCGAGCACATGGTCGTCGATGAGCTCGTCGACCTCGAGCCTCACCGGCGGGCCGAACCGGCGCCGCGTGAGCTCCTTCTCCAGGGCCGTGAGGATGTTCTCGGCGTCGTCCTCCTCCACCTCGAGGTCCTCGTTGCGGGTGACCCTGAAGGTGAAGTGCTCCCGCACCTCCATGCCCGGGAAGAGCATGTCGAGGTGGGAGGCGATGACGTCCTCGAGGGGGACGAACCGCGTCGAGAAGAGGTCGGAGGTCGCGGGCTCACCACTCTCGGGCTCGATGTGGAGCAGGCGCGGCAGCAGCGGCGGCACCTTGACCCGGGCGAAGTGCTCCTTGCCCGTCTTGGGGTTCACCAGCACGACGGCGAGGTTGAGCGAGAGCCCGGAGATGTAGGGGAACGGGTGCGCCGGGTCGACGGCCAGCGGCGTCAGCACCGGGAAGACGCGGTCGGCGAAGAGCTCGGTCAGGAGGTCCTGCTCCGAGTCGCTGAGCTCGTCCCAACGGACGATGGCGATGCCCTCGTCCTCGAGCGCCGGCTGGACCTTGTCCTTGTAGACGACGCTCTGCATGGCCTGCAGCTCGTGCGCGACGAGCGAGATCTGCTCCAGCACCTCGCGCGGTTCGAGCCCGGAAGCCGAACGGATCGCCAGGCCGGTGGCGACGCGGCGCTTGAGGCCGGCCACCCGGACCATGAAGAACTCGTCGAGGTTGGACGTGAAGATCGCCAGGAACCGCGCCCGCTCGAGCAGCGGGACCGACTCGTCGGCCGCGAGCTGCAGGACGCGCTCGTTGAACTGCAGCCACGAGATCTCGCGGTCGAGGAAGCGGTCTCCCGGGAGCCCGCTGTCGTCGAGCTGGCTGGTCGCGTGGACCACGCGCATGAAGCGGCCGTTGGAGGCCCGGGGTTGGGCGCTCGCGATCGACACCTCCTGCCCGGGGGTGTCGGTGTCGTCCCTGCCGTCGTGGGACGCCGCGGCCAGGATGCCGGCCTCGTCGGCTGCCCGACTGGTCACGCTCATGCGCTCATCCTGACAGTGGTTCGTGAACCGTGCGCGAATACATCACGTCCACCATGATGCTGGCGAAACCCAGTCCCGTGTAGGTGCGTATCGCGGCCTGGTTGTCGCCGTCGACGTAGAGGACCACCTCGGGCAGCCCGAGCGAGGCGAGGTGGGCCAGTCCGAGTGCGGTGACGGGGCGGCCCAGCCCGCGCCCCTGGTAGGCCGGGTGCACCCCGACGACGTACACCTCGCCGGGCGGTCGGGTCGGGTCGAGCGACGAGGCCTCTTCGGGGTCGACCTTGGTCCAGTGGAACGCGGCGACGTCGTCGGGCTGCCCGTCGGCGACGACGAGGATGAAGCCTCCCGCGTCGAACCACGGCAGCGCCATCCGTTCCTTCAGGTCGGACAGCGTCACCCGACCCTGCTCGGGGTGGTCGGCGAATGCCGCCGCGTTGGTCGCCAGCCAGGCCCGCTCGTCCCGCCCCGGCTCGAAGGGGCGTGCGGTGAACCCGCTGGGCAGGGCGCTCGCCGCCGGGTCGAGGTCGGCCTCGCCGAGCGGCCGGGACATCTTGTGCAGCTCACGGACCGCGGTCAGGCCCAGGCCGGCTGCGAGGGCCTCGGCGCCGGGCACCCGGCCGTGGGCCCAGAGCCTGGCCCGCGGAGCCTGGCTCAGGACTGCTTCCGCGAGGGCGGTGCCGACCCCGGCCCGACGCGAGCCGGGGTCGACGACGAGCTCCCCGGACGCTTCGACGGCGTCCGTCCCCTCGAGCTGGGCGTACCCCGTCAGCTGCTCCGACGCATACGAGAGGAGGTGTCGGACCCGACCCGGTCCGGAGGCGAGGTGGAGCAGGGTCTGCTCGGAGAGGGCGCCCACGCCGTCCGAGGAGGTGGCCCGAGCCTGCAGGTCACGGACCTGTTGCCGTTGGGTGTCGGTCAGGGTGTCGATGCAGCGGATCCGAGGTGAGGGCACGAAGGCATTGCACCACGCACCTTCCCATCCGGGGGCTGCGCGGTTAGCGTGCACGGATCCGGCTACCGCCGGCACCACCCCCCTTTCCGCACAAGGACGTACTCATGACCTCTCCCCGCATGCGCCGTATGGGCAGCGTGGTCGCCGTCGCCGCCATGGCCACGACCGGCCTCGCCCTGACCAGCGGCACGTCGTCGGCCCATCGCCAGGGCAAGACGATGGACATCCAGCTGCTGTCGTTCAACGACTTCCACGGCAACCTCGAGCCCCCGGCCGGGTCCGGTGGTCGCATCATCACCGACCACAAGATCGACCCCAAGACCGGCAAGCCGGTCGACGTGACGGTCGATGCGGGCGGTGTCGAGTACCTCGCCACCAAGCTGGACGAGCTGCGCAAGGGCCACAAGAACTCCCTCACCGTGGCTGCCGGGGACATCGTGGGCGCGAGCCCGCTGCTGTCCGCCGCGTTCCACGACGAGCCCACCATCGAGGCCATGAACAAGGTCGGGCTCGACGTCACCTCCGTGGGCAACCACGAGTTCGACGAGGGCTACAAGGAGCTCCAGCGCCTCGACGCCGGTGGCTGCCTCGACGACGGTGCCGGTGCCAACAACCAGGACTCCTGCCCCGCCGGCAAGAAGTTCAAGGGTGCCGACTTCCCGTTCCTGGCTGCCAACGTCAAGTACGCCGGCACCGACAAGACGATCCTGCCGCCGTACTCGATCAAGAAGGTCCACGGCGCCAAGATCGGCTTCATCGGCATGACGCTCGAGAACACCCCCAACATCGTCACCAAGTCCGGGGTCGAGGGCCTGAGCTTCTCCGACGAGGTCGAGACCGCCAACAAGCTGGTCCCCGTCCTGAAGAAGAAGGGCGTCAACGCGATCGTCGTCCTGGTCCACGAGGGTGGGTTCCCCGAGGCCAAGCAGAACTGGACCGACCCGGCCACGGGCACGACCTACTCCGTCAACGCGAACTACGACTACACCTGCCAGAAGGGTGGAGTCCTGTCCGGCCCGATCGTCGACATCGCCGGCGCCCTCGACCCCGCCATCGACATGGTCGTCTCAGGGCACACCCACGCCCCCTACGTCTGCGACATCAAGGACCCGGCCGGCCAGCAGCGCCTGGTCACCTCGGCCTCGTCCTTCGGCCGGCTCGTCACCGACACCAGCTTCAAGTACGACCGCCGGACCAAGGACATCGTGCGTCCGTCGGTGAGGAGCACCAACGTCCCGGTCGACCGCACCACGAAGGCCCCGGCGCTGACCAGGCTCATCGCGCAGTACCAGACCCTGGTCGCCCCGATCGCGAACCGCGTCCTCGGCTCCATCACCACCGACGTGGGCCGTTCCAACACCGAGAACCCCGGCAGCGTCAACGCCGGTGGCGAGTCGCAGCTCGGCGACCTCATCGCCGACGCCCAGCTCGCCGACCCCTCCGTCGTGACCGGTGGCCAGACGCCACAGATCGCGTTCATGAACCCCGGCGGCATCCGGGCGCCCCTGAACTACACGGCCAGCAAGACCGAGGGCGATGGCGTCGTCACCTACGAGGAGGCCTTCACCGTCCAGCCGTTCAACAACTACCTGGTCTCGCTGACCATGACCGGCGCCCAGATCAAGTCCCTGCTGACCCAGCAGTGGACCGGCGTCAATGCTGCTGGCCCCAAGGTCCTGCAGGTCTCCAAGGGCTTCAGCTACACCTACTCGGGCACCACGCTCGGCACGGTGACGCTGAACGGCACCGCCCTCGTCGACACCCAGTCCTACCGGGTCGTGACGAACAACTTCCTCGCGGACGGCGGCGACGGCTTCCCGGCCTTCACCACCGGGACCGCGAAGTACTTCGGGGGGCTCGACATCGACGCCTTCGCGAACTACCTCGAGGCGCACTCGCCCTACACCCCGGTCGCGCTGGACCGCATCACCAAGAACTGACGCCAGTTCCGACGAAGGCGCCCCTCCCGGTCGGGAGGGGCGCCTTTCGGGTGGTCAGGCGTCGGCGTGGGCGTCCTCGGACGGCACGAAGCGGTAGCCGACGTTGCGCACGGTGCCGATGAGCACCTCGTGCTCGGAGCCGAGCTTGGCGCGCAGCCGTCGCACGTGCACGTCGACGGTGCGGGTGCCGCCGTAGTAGTCGTAGCCCCAGACCTCCTGGAGCAGCTGGGCGCGGCTGAACACGCGACCCGGGTGCTGGGCGAGGTACTTGAGCAGCTCGAACTCCTTGTAGGTGAGGTCGAGCAGGCGGCCGCGGACACGGGCGGAGTACGTCGCCTCGTCGATGGTCACGTCACCGCTGGTGATCTGGACCTCGTCCGGCACCTGCATCCCCTCCAGGCGACCCTTGGCCAGGCGCAGGCGCGCCTCGACCTCGGCGGGCCCGGCGGACTCCAGCAGCACCTCGTCGACGCCCCACTCGGTGGTGATGCCGGCCAGGCCACCTTCGGTGAGGATCGCGATGAGAGGGATCGACATACCGGACGCACGCAGCACCCGGCACAGCGAGCGGGCGACGGCCAGGTCGCGACGGGCGTCGAGGAGGACGGCGTCGGCGGGGGGAGCGTCGACCAGCGCGGTGGGCTCGGCCGAGATGATCCGCACCTGATGGGACAGCAGCCCCAGTGCCGGCAGCACCTCGGCGCTCGGCGCCAAGGCATTGGTCAGCAGGAGCAGACGGGCCATGACCACGAAGGATACGGTGCC
>JBDSKZ010000127.1:0-9015 GCA_039916625.1 Pedococcus sp. | reverse complement strand
ACAGCCAGCCCGTGGTGGCGACCCAGCAGGGCGTTCTGCGAGGCGGTGGCACTGCGGTAGGTCAGGACGAGGACGTCGTGGGACGCCAGCAACGGGGCCAGCCGGTCGGCGGGCACGTAGCCGCCGTGGACCTCGACGCGGTCGCGCAGCCGGGGGTCCCGGGCCAGCTCCCTGACGCGTTCACCACTGCTGCCCCACATCTCGCCGGCCACGGTGAGGGTCGGCCCGGGCACCTTGGCCAGGGCCTGCATGAGCAGGTCCACGCCCTTGTAGTCACGGACCATGCCGAGGGCGAGCAGTCGCGGCGGACCGTCGTGGGCGGTGCGGTCGACGGGTGCTCCACCGGGCAGGTGCGGCGGCAGGTCGGTGACCGAGACGCGCAGGGCGTGCAGCTCATGGGCCAGCCGGGCCTGCTCGTCGCTGTGCACGAGGACCGCGTCGACCCGCTCGAAGAGCTGCTGCATCAGCTCACGGTCGCCGAGGTGGGTCTCGTGGGGCAGCACGTTGTGGGCGATGACCACGGTGCGCGGGCCGGTCTTCCGGGTGCCTGCGGACGCACTGCCACCTCGGCGGCCCGCGCCGGCGGCACGCAGCAGGGCGAGGTGGGCCGGGACGACCGCCGGGATGACGTGGACGACGACGACCAGGTCGAACCCGCGCAACCGACGACCGGTCCGGACCCAGGTGTCGGGACGGGCCCAGCTGAGCGCGCGGACGGTGCGCGGGAACGGCTCGACATCCGGGGCGCCACCGGGGACGGCCTGCTCGCCGGGGTAGAGCCTGGAGGGGTACAGGTGCGACCAGGAGACCAGCGTGACGTCGTGCCCGGCCTCGGCCAGCTCGTGCGCCAACGACGTGGTGTGGGCCGCGACCCCGCCCTTGTAGGGGTGCGTGGGGCCCACGACCGCGACCCGAAGGTGTGAGCTCGGCGTCACCGCAGCGGTCTCCGCGCGCTCGCCGGGTGGCTCACCCGAGCCAGCCACGCGGCATACCGCAGCACGCTCACACGCCCGTGCGCGAGCGCACGACGAGATCGGACAGCAGCGCCAGGGTGCCGATCATCAGACCGGTGACGAGGAGCAGCACCGTGCTCGCCGGGAAGTAGAACGGGTGACGGACCATGTCGACGACGGCCTTGACGACGCCGATGACGATGAGCCACAAGGCCGGCGGCATGAGCACCTTGAGCGGGTCGAAGTACATGACCATGCGCAGCACCTGGAGGATGTAGCGGTAGGCGTCGCGGACGAAGTGGAACTTGCTGACACCGGCGCGCTTGGCGTAGCTCGTCGGCACGTACTTGATGTCGTGCTGGTTGGACAGGAACGCCAAGGTGATGGTCGTGACGCAGCTGAAGCCGGGGGGCAGCAGGCGCAGGTAGGGCAGCGACACCTCCCGACGGAAGGCGCGCAGACCCGAGTTGAGGTCGGGGATCTTCTGGTTCGACAGCTTCTCGGCGATCTTGCGGATGAGCCACTTCGCCGGGACGCGGGCCCACTTGTGGGTGCCTTCCTCGGTGGTGCGGGCGCCGACGACCTGGTCGTAGGACGGGTCGTCGCGCAGGATCCGCACCAGCTCGGGGATGCGCTCGTTCTCGTAGGTCATGTCGGCGTCGGTCCACACGACGATCTCGCCGTAGGACTGCTGCGTCCCGATCCGGCGGGCGGTGCCGCTGCCCCCGTTGCGCCGGAACGGCATGACCCGGATGTTGGCGTAGCGGGTGGCCGCATCGTTCAGCACGTCGAGGGTGTCGTCGGTCGACGCGTCGTCGATGCAGAGCAGCTCATAGGTGAACTCGCTGGAGTTCATCGCCGCCGTGATGCGCTCGATCTCCTGCAGGACGTGCTCGGCCTCGTTGAAGCACGGCAGCACGATGGTGACGTACGGCTTGTCCGACTCGTCGGCGCCGCGGGGTGTCGCCGCCGCGCTCGGCAGGTATGCCGCGTCCGCCGGGTGCACGGCCAGCTGACCGTCCGACGTGGTGACCGGGACCTTCTCGGTCAGGGGTGCTGCGACGGGTACTGCCGGACCGGTGCTGGTGTGCTCGCTCATCTCGGCGCCGAGCCTACCCGCCGGTCGCCTCCGCGCCGCCCAGGTGAGCGATCCGCTCAGCCCGCGCCGCGCCATACCCTGCTGCGGGTCTTTGAGCGCCCGGCCCGGTCATGGCCGGGTCAGGCGCTCAAAGACTCGGGGTTCGAAGGCCGCAGCCCGGACGGCGACAGGCGCGCAGCCGCCCCGTCCACCCGCGGGACGAGAGGATCGCCGCGATGTCGCCGGCCGTTCGGCAAGGTGTCAGCGCCACATCCGTCCAGAAGACCCGGCTGGTCGCTCGGTCCGACCCGAGCAGCAGACGGTCCCGCTGGCCGTCGCGGACCCGGTCCGTCCACTGTTCGTGGCCGAGCCGCCCGTCCACCTCCACGATGAGCCGGTATGGCGTGTACTCGTGGTCGTGCCACCGCCGCCTCCCGGCGTCCGACGGTGACTGCGACTCGGACCGCGGCAGGCCGTGGGCGCGTTCGACGTCCCGGACGTAGAGGACCTCGGCTCCGCTCTGCGCTCCGTCCGCCACGTCCGTGAGGGCCGGCCTCAGCAGGAGCGAGTGGCGGTGACCACCTCGCGCCGTCAGCTCCTGTCGCAGCTGGGCAGGTGAGACGAGCTCCTTCTGCACAGCCCGTGCCACCAGCGACAGGGCGTCGACGGCCGAGCCGTCGGTGGCGACATCGAGGACGGTCGAGACGACCGTGGTGCGCCACGGGTACGCGCGCTCGTCCACCAGGTCGTCCCAGCGCATCGACCGCTTGACGTGGACCGATCCCCTGAGCCGCACCTGGCGACGCTGCGGCACCACCACCTCGATGACCTCGGGCGGGGTCGCGACCAGACCCCAGAGGTGGGCGGCGGTGCGGCCACGGAAGGCTGCGTCGGCAGCCTTGCGGCCCGAGGAGCACCGCAGCAGCGCGGCCAACGCCGTCGTCTGCCAGTCGTCGCGTCCGGGTCGGGTCAGGTAGACGCCCTCGTGCACCGCCACCCACCTCTTGCTCGACACCCGCCACTCCAGCGTGGCCGGGCTCATCCCCGCCGCGAGGCACTGGGTCCGCGTGAGGAGGTCGCGCTGCTGGTCCGCGTGCGCGCGAAGCTTCGTCCAGTCGGCTGCCATCGCCCCAAGGGTGCCCAAGCCTCCGGGTCGGGGCCCGCGGTTGTCCACAGGCCCCCGGCCCGACCCGGCTCCGACCCGGCTCCGACCCGCCGTGAGTCTTTGAGCGTCTGTCCCGGTCATGGCCGGGACAGACGCTCAAAGACTCGCGGGAAGGGGGCTGCACGGGCCGGTTTCCCAGCGGAGACCACGTGTGGAACGGTGGCGTCATGGACACGGGACAGGTGCTGGACCTCATGAAGTCCGTCGCGGCGGAGGTCATCACGCCGCGGTTCAGGTCGCTTGCCGAGGGCGAGGTCATGGAGAAGAACCCGGGCGACCTCGTCACGATCGCCGACCACGAGTCCGAGGCGATCCTCACGCGGGAGCTGTCGGGCGCGTTCCCGGGGGCGTTCATCCTCGGCGAGGAGCGGACCTCCACCGACCCGATGACGCTCGAGCGTTACGTCGAGGCCGAGCACGCCTTCACGGTCGACCCTGTCGACGGCACCAAGAACTTCGTCCACGGCTCCCCCGACCACGCGGTCATGGTGAGCGAGGTGCGCCACGGCGAGACGGTCCGCGCGTGGATCTGGCAGCCCGAGCACGAGGTCGCCTGGGTCGCCGAGAGGGGCGCCGGCACCTGGCGCGACGGTGAACGGGTCACGCGCGAGCCGGTCCCCGAGGGTGTCCCGCCGCGCGGGGCCACCTCGATCTGGCCCCTGCGCGGGCACGCGCTCGGCTCCCTCCCGGCGCTCGTCGGGTCATGGGTCTGCTGCGGCGTCGACTACCCGCGCGTGATGGAGGGCGCCGCCGACTACATCCTCTACTCCCGCAACAGCCCTTGGGATCACTCCCCCGGCGCGCTCATGGTCACCGAGGCGGGCGGCTTCGTCGGGCACCCCGACGGAACCCCCTACTCCCCCAAGGTGCTCACGCCCGGCATCATCGTGGCAGCCGACAAGGCCACGTATGCCTCCGTGCGTCGCTTCGCCACCGACGCCTTCGCCAAGCGCTAGCTCGCGTCGCAGGCCGGCTCGGCCCAGGAGCGCGTGGTCACGGCACGGCCCTGGCCGTACGGGAGTCTTTGAAGGGTTGACCCGACCAGGACCGGGTCAACCCTTCAAAGACTCGGTGCGGCGGCTAGGTTTTCGGGGTGCCGAGCCACACGTGGACGGGCAGCTCCACGAGCCCGTCAGGGCGACGCTCGAGCAGCCGCGCGTCCTCCTGGACGCGGGTGTCGACCCCGACGACAGCGGTGTCGAGGCCGAGGTCGGTGAGCGCCTTCGTGGAGTCGGCCGCGAGAAGCACCAGCCGGCCGCCCCGGGCGTCGACGGCACTCGCGATGTCGGCCACGGCCCGTCGCAGGCGCGGCGGGTCCTGGCGCAAGGCCGTCGTCGTGGACAGCGCAGCCACGCCGCAGTAGCCCCGGACGACCTGTGGCCACTCGTTCGCGGCCCGGGCGTCGACCATGAGCACCACGTCCCCGGCCTGCAGCGCACCGCAGACGGAGTCGACCGCCGCGAGCTCCCCGAGCTCCACCCGCTCATCGAGGTGTGGCCACGTGGCCAGGGCCGTGGGCACGAGGAGCGCTGCGGCGACGGCGACGCTGACGGCGACGTTGACGGCATACGGAAGGCGCCTGGTCGACCACCGCGAGGCGACCGCCGCGCACCCGACGACGAGGAGCACCACCGTGGGCAGGGCGATGACCAGCCGCCGGTCGGCCCAGGGGTGGTCGGGGGTGATGCCGGGGCGGTAGAGGGTCAGCAGGGTCGAGCCGACCGCGACGACGGCGGGGCCGACCCACGTGGGGACGACGCGGCCCTCGACCCAGGCGGCCGCGGCGCGGTGCGCGAGGACCGCGACGGCGACCAGGGCCAGGGCGAGGGCGGCCGGCCCCACCCACCAGGACATCCACACAAGCGACTGCTCGGCGTAGGTGCGTCCGCCGTCGAGCGGCAGGCCCTGGCGGGACTGGAGCCCGGCAACGACCCGGGCGCCGGAGTCCGCGGCCGACTGGCGGGCGACCTGCCACAGCGGGCGGGAGGCGAGCAACAACCCCACCACCACGAACGACGCGGCCAGCAGTCGAGGGAACCACGCCTGGACCAGCGTCCCCATCGACCACCCTCGGCGTGAGCCGGCCACCACGACGGCGGAGGCGACGAGGACTGCGACGCCGAGGGCGACGAGCGGCACCAGTGATCCTGCGATGCTGGCGAGGTACTCGCTCGAGGTGAGCCAGGTCAGCCCGAAGGCCACCGTCGACGACACGCCGGTTGCGACACCCAGGATCTTGGCGTGGTCCCGGCGCTGGGCCAGGGCCAGCGCCACGACCGGGACGACGAGGATCGCCTCGCGGAGTGCGTCCACCCGGATCACGACGGCCCCACCGAGCAGGACCCCGGCGACCAGGGCTGCGGTCCGGGCGCCCGGCACCCTCGCCGGGGCGGTATCGCGGCTAGCGAGGACGAGGGCGACCAGAGCGGCCGCGAGCACCGGCAGCGCCAGGGGCTCGGAGTAGGTCGAGCGGGCGACGTGGACGAGGGGGAAGAGCAGCGCCGTACCCAGTGCGGCGAGCGGTCCCCAGCGTGGACCGGTGAGCAGCGACCCCAGCAGGCCGATCGACAGGACCGCCAGCCCCCACAGGACTGCCGGCGCCCAGAAGGTCAGGGACGCGCCGCCGACCCACCAGGCGACGGAGTACCAGGCTGCGGTGCCGGGGGGGAACTGCGGCTGGATGGTCGGCTCCTGCGCCGTCCCGGTCGCGAAGAACGCCGGGCTGGCGAGGGTGACTCCCTCGATGGCCAGCACGTCGGGGCCGCCCACGGAGGCGGCCGACACCTCGACCGGCCGGGAGTGCCCGGTGGACAGCTCGATCGCGGACTGCAGGTAGGACCCCGAGTCACGGCGGGGCAGCACCTGTTCGGAGTGCGTGGTCCCCGCCCACACCGTGGACCCGACGGCGAGCAGCACCAGCAGCGCCGCCGACCACACCGGAAGTGGGCGCACCGGCACCTTGCCGGCGAGCCTGGAAGCCACGGCGCCCAGGACCATCAGCACCGGCAGGGCGACCCACGGCTGCCACAGGCCGACGAGGGCGAGACCCGCTGCGGCGAGACCGCCGAGGACGAGCCAGAGCGCAGCTCCCACCACGGTCCGGGTGACGACCCAGCCGCTCCATGCCTCACCGCGCAGCAGCGGGAGGTCGTCAGGACCAGGGGTGTAGGGATAGCTGCGGTGCTCGCGGCTGCTCACACGGCACCACGCTAGTGCCAGCGGAGCCTGCTCCGACGGCACCCCGCCCGGCTGGTGGGTCCGCGCCGTCACCGACGACGCGGCGCCCATACTGTGGCCTGCATGCCGACCCCTTCGACCGTCCTCGCCACCCTCCTGCGATCCGACCCGGCCCGCCCGCGCATCACCTTCTACGAGGACACCCCCGGCCCCACCCGTGGGGAACGGATCGAGCTGAGTGGGAAGGTCCTGGCCAACTGGGTCAGCAAGGCGGCGAACGCCCTGCAGGAGGAGTTCGACATCACCCCCGGGTCGACCGTCCGGCTCGACCTCCCGCCGCACTGGCGCTCGGTGTACTGGGCGCTGGCGACCTGGTCGGTCGGCGCCACGCTGGTCCTGGGGGCGCGCCACGGCACAGACGGCACAGACGACGCAGACGTCGACGACGCCGACCACGCCGACTTGCTGGTCACCACCGACCCCGGGGCTGCAGCGGCAGCCGCTTCACCGGTGGTGCTGGTGACCCTGGCCGCCCTCGCCCGCCAGTCCCCCGACGCCGCCGCGGCTGGTGCGGCGATGGACGAGGCGCGCGAGCTCTCCACGTACGGCGACCAGTTCGCCGCCTGGGACGAGCCCGAGGAGACCGCACCGGCCCTGCGTAGGGGCGGTGCCGACACGGCCTACGCGACGGTCGTCACCGAACGCGGCTGGGAGCCCGGCGCCCGGGTCCACCTCGACGGTACCGACCTCGCCGACGTCCTCACCGCTGCACTGGCAGCCTGGGCGGTCGACGGCTCGGTGGTGCTGACCCGCGGCGAGCTCGACCAGAGCTCGCGGGCGCACCGGGTCACGACCGAGGGAGTCACCTTGCAGGTGTGAGGTTTCCGCGCTCCGAGGGCTGACGTGAGTGAGTCCAGGTCGTCAGGGCGCCGGCCCCACTGGGTGGCGTCAGCGCTTGCGAAGCTCAGCCTCGATCGCCTTCCACGTCACCGTCGCGACAACACCGGTGCGGGCGATCTTCGCCCGCCCCTGCAGGGCTTTCACCGCGGTCTGCGTCTTCGGGCCGAAGCTGCCGTCCGCACCGGTGTGGAGCGCCTTCTGCAGGGCGACCACGGCCGCGCCGTTCGACCCCTGCTTCAGAACGGTCGAGTAGTGGCCGCGCAACGGGTAGTCGCGGGCCTCCAACGCCTTCCACACCTTGCTGTCGGTGACACCGGTGGCGGGGAGGTGGTGCGCCTTCTGGAACGCGGACACCGCCGTCGCGGTCCGGGCGCCGTACGCACCGTCGACGGCGAGGCCCCCGAGGGCGCGTTGGAGGGCCTTGACGGCGTCACCGCGCGCACCGGTGCGCAGCGCCGTGGACATCAAGGACGTGTACGGCGTCGAGGTGCGGGCGGGGGCGGAGCGCGAAGGTGTCGCAGTGGTCGCGGTGCCACCCATGAGGGCCGTCCAGGTCGGGGGCCCGACGACGCCGTTGGCTGCGAGGTTGCGACGGGTCTGGAACGCCTTGACGCCAGCCTCGGTCTTCGGGCCGAACTGTCCATCGGCCGTGAGGTTGAGCGCCTGTTGCAGGGCGACGACAGCCGGGCCGTGGGCACCCTTGGCGATGGTCGTCGAGGCGTACTGCGCGAGCGGGTTCGCGGTGGTGGGCTTGGTGGGGGCCGGTGTGGGGGCCGGTGTGGGGGCAGGTGTGGGGGCCGGTGTCGGGGCAGGTGTCGGTGGCGGTGTGGGCGCCGGGGACGATGCACCGCGGGCCGGGACCAGCCCGAGCGCGACCATCTTCGCCCAGGTCGGCGCGTCCATGACGCCGGTGACTGCGACGGCGTTCTTGCCCTGCCAGGTGCGCACGGCCACAGCCGTCTTCGGGCCGAACTGGCCATCGGGGCTCGCACCGACGACCTTCTGGGCGAGCGCGACATCTGGTCCGACCGCCCCCTGGGAGAGGACGGGGTAGGCCGCGGGTGCCGGGGCGGGCGCCGGTGCCGAGTCCGGTCCGGGGTCGGTCGTGGTTGTGGCGTTGCCGGTCCACCAGGAGGTGTGGCCGTAGGCGCCGTCCCAGGAGAACGAGAAGTGGATGTGGTCGGTGTGCGGCGAAGAGCCGGAGTAGGGAGCCCAGCCCCGGCCCGGGTCGTAGGCGCGCCACATCTTCTTGTTCCAGATGATGTACATGATCCCGAAGCGACGGGCCATCGCCCCCGGTCGCCCCTGGGCGTCGGGAGCCGACAGCCAGGCCGTGACCGAGTCGGCCACCGCCTTCTCGCCAGGCTTGTTGACGCTGAGCATCCAGTCCCACGCCCGGCCGTCGGAGTGCTCGGTGACGCCGCTGTTGCAGCTGCGGATGATGCCGTACGACGCGCTGCCCAGGTCGTAGTGCCTGGAGAACAGCGTTGCGAACGCCACCACGCCCGGCTTCGCGACCGGGTCGCACAACCGCTGCGCCTGGTAGGGCGACGCCAGGTCCAGAGCCGACGGGAGGGACCTGCTCGGTGGCTTCGGCACGCTCGCCGCCTGGGCGCTCGACATCACGAAGGGCACGGTGAGGACGGGGATGCTCAGCACCCTGAGGGCACGGACAGCACGCGACACGGGGACGCTCCAGGGGGATGGCGCCCCAGGGTCAGGGGCGCGGGCGAGTCGACGGT
>JBDSKZ010000126.1:0-56120 GCA_039916625.1 Pedococcus sp. | reverse complement strand
CGGGCATCCGGACGCGGCGGACCAGCTTCTTCTGGCCGTTCTTGATCTCGGTGACCTCTTCCATGGGCACTTCGGCCTCAAAGATGAAGTCCTCCATGTTGAGGGAGGTCGTGCGGTTCTCGAGGTTCGCCTTCACGCGGTTCTCGTAGCCCGCGTAGGAGTGGACGACGAACCAGTCACCGAACTTGCTGGCCAGGGCGTCCTTGAACTCCTTGACCGGGTCGGCCGCTGGGGCGTCGATGTCGACCTCGTCACCAGCCTCGGCGTCGCCTGTCACGGCGGCGTCGTCGCTGTCGCTGAACGAGACCTCGGAGGCCTCGGCCTCGTCGTCACCCTCGGTGTCACCGCTGTCGGCCTCGGCGTCGTCACCCTCGGTGTCGCCACTGTCGGCCTCGGCGTCGTCACCCTCGGTGTCGCCACTGTCCGCCTCGACTTCGTCACCTTCGGTGGCGTCGGCCTCGGCGGTGGCGTCGGTGTCCACGGAGTCGTCGACAGGGTCCGTCCCGGGCTCCTCGAGCTCGGTGGCATCGGTGCTCGCAGTGACCTCGTCGGCCTGCGGCTCCGCGTTGTCGGTGGTCCTCTGGTCGGACACGCTGATGACCTACTTTCCTTCTGGTGTTCACCGGGTGAAACCCCGGGTCAGTGCGGCGCGGCGGCGACTAGCCGCCGAAAACCCACAGGACGAGCCTGGTGAAGCCGAAGTCCACGGAGGCGACGATGGCCATCACGAACACGACGAACACGATCACGACGATCGTGTAGTTGATCAGCTCGGTGCGCGTCGGCCGGACGACCTTGCGCAGCTCGTCGAGGATCTGGCTGACGAACAGCGAGATCGAGCGGAAGAGCCGGGAGATCGGGTTGCCGCCCTTGCCGCCCTTGCGGCTGGTGCGACCCGAGCCGCGGGTCTGCGCGCTCACGTCCGTCACGATGCCTCTTCTCACTGATGTCTGCCGTGCTGCCGGGTCGGCCGCAGGTCCTGCTAAGCAGGGCAGGAGGGACTCGAACCCCCAACCGCCGGTTTTGGAGACCGGAGCTCTACCAATTGAGCCACTGCCCTACGGAACGCCTTGCGGGGAGCGAGGAGTTCCGGTGGCTGCCTCCCCCACGCGCACGACCTGCCCGAGGGCACGCCGGAAGCATGGTCGAAGTCAACCGGGAAGCAAGCATACGTGAGCCGGTGCCCCGAATGCGAACTCGCTCCCGGCGGCGGGCCCTGGCTGTCCGCGCCGGGCCCCGCTGGCCGGTGAGGGGCTGCCCCCGGTGCTGGCTGCGCACCATACGGACGCCCGCTGCGTGGCCCCCCGCGGCTCTGGGAGCATGGCCAGGTGACCGAGCAGACCGACACCAGCCGCCCCTCCCCCCTCGCCGAGCGCTCCGCCGACGACCTCGCGTCGTTCGCCCGGGAGCAGCAGGTGGCGTATGCCGCCCTCAAGGAGCGCGGGCTGAAGCTCGACCTGACGCGCGGCAAGCCGGCCAGTGAACAGCTCGACCTGTCCAACGAGCTGCTCACCCTCCCCCACGGCTTCGCCGACGCCAGCGGCACCGACACCCGCAACTACGGCGGGCTCGAGGGCAGCCGGGAGCTGAGGGAGATGTTCGCGGACCTGCTGTCGGTCGACCCCGGCCAGATCGTGGCCGGCGGCAACTCGAGCCTGTCGATGATGCGCGACACGCTCGTCGACCTGTTGCTGCACGGCGGTGTCGACTCCCCCCGCCCGTGGTGCCAGGAGAAGAAGGTCACCTTCATCTGCCCCGTCCCGGGCTACGACCGGCACTTCACGCTGCTGCAGTCCTTCGGCATCGAGATGGTGACCGTGCCGATGCACGACGACGGCCCGGACGCCGAGGCGGTCGCAGCACTCGTGGTGAACGACCCCAGCATCAAGGGCATGTGGGTCGTGCCGACCTACGCGAACCCCTCCGGCTCGGTGGTCTCCCAGGAGGTCGCGGCCCGGCTCGCGTCGATGCAGACCGCGGCGCCCGACTTCAAGATCTTCTGGGACAACGCCTACGCGCTGCACCACCTCACCGAGGACGAGGCGAAGAGCGCCGACATCCTGAGCCTGGCGGCCGCGGCCGGCCACCCCCACCGCCCGGTGATGTTCGCCTCCACGTCCAAGATCACCTGGGCCGGGTCGGGGGTGGCGTTCCTCGCGGCGTCGGTCGAGAACGTGAAGTGGTACCTCGGGCACCTCGGCAAGGGCTCGATCGGTCCCGACAAGGTCAACCAGCTCCGGCACGTCCAGCTCTTCGGCTCACCCCAGGGCGTGCGCGACCACATGGTCAAGCACCGGCAGGTCATCGCCCCGAAGTTCGCCGAGGTGGAGCGCGTCCTCACCGAGCGCCTCGACGGTCTGGGGGTGGCCACGTGGACCCGGCCGACCGGCGGCTACTTCGTCAGCCTTGACGTCCTGGACGGCACCGCCTCCCGGGTGGTCCAGCTCGCCAAGGACGCTGGGATCGCCCTGACGCCGGCAGGTTCGTCCTTCCCCCTCGGCAACGACCCGCGCGACCGCAACATCCGCCTCGCCCCGACCTTCCCCCCGCTGGACCAGGTCACGCAGGCCATGGAGGCGGTCGCGACCTGCGTCCTGCTCGCAGCCGCCGAGCGCCACGCCTGAGCGAACCCGACACCGTCCCCGACGACAACCCCGACGACAGCCCGGACGACAGCCCCGACGCCGTCCCCGACGACAGGGACCCTTGGCCTTGCGGCGCCACCGCCGCTGCCGCAGGGTGGGGGCATGAGCGATCAGCCCGGCACCGAAAGCATCGAGGACGACCTCGGCAGCTACAGCGTGGACGACTCCGTCGACGCCGGCAGCGGACAGGAGGGACTCCTGGACGCCAGCGAGGGCGACAACGAGCCCTGGTCCCCACCTGACCAGCAACCACGCAACACCGAGTGGGGGACGACGGCCACCGAGCAGGCCCTCGACGAGAGCATCGACCAACGGATCATGCAGGAGGTCCCTGACCCCGACTCCGCGTACGGCGCCCCGGACCACGAGAGCGGGCTGGACGAGAAACCGCGGATCGGCGGTGACGACCCGGACAGCATCGATCCCGACCAGGACTTCCTCGGTGACGCCGAGGTGGGCGACGCCGAGGCGGGGACCCTGACCGACCCCGACGAGGGCGCTCGCACGGACGTCGACTCCGAGCTGCTCGGCGACGAGAGCGGCAGCGCATCGGGCGACCTCAGCCCCGAGGAGCAGGCCATGCACATCGTCGACGGCAGCTGACCCCACCCACCTGACCAGGGGCGCCGGCCCCCTGAGGGTCGGCGCCTCTCCTGTTCCTTCCCGGTGCCAGACTGCACGCCATGCCCCGCCCGGTCGAGTCCCTCCCGAAGGCACACCTGCACCTGCACTTCACCGGGTCGATGCGCGTCGAGACCCTCCGCGAGCTCGCGGACAAGCACCGCCTGCGCCTTCCCGAGGCGCTCACCAGCGGGTGGCCTCCGCAGCTGAGCGCCCGCGACGAGCGCGGGTGGTTCCGCTTCCAGCGGCTGTATGACGCGGCCCGCGCCTGCGTGCGCGACGAGGCCGACCTGCGGCGCATCGTCCGCGAGGCCGCCCAGGACGACGCAGCCGAGGGCTCGCGCTGGCTGGAGATCCAGGTCGACCCCACGTCGTACGCGCCGTACGTCGGCGGGATCACCCCGGCCCTGGAGATCATCCTCGACGAGGCGGCCGCGGCGTCCCGCGAGGAGGCCACCGGTGTCGCCGTCATCGTCGCGGCCAGCCGCATCCGGCACCCCCTAGACGCCCGCACCCTGGCCCGGTTGGCGACGCAGTACGCCGGCGAAGGTCCCGGCACGGTGGTGGGGTTCGGGCTGAGCAACGACGAACGACGCGGTGTGACGGCCGAGTTCGCGGCGGCCTTCGCCCTGGCGCGACGGGCCGGCCTGGCCCTGGTGCCCCATGCCGGCGAGCTGCTCGGGCCGACTGCGGTCGAGGCCACCCTCGACGCCGTCGCACCTGACCGGATCGGCCACGGTGTGCGCTGCGTCGAGGAACCAAGGGTCCTCCAGCGGGTCGCCGAGTCCGGCATCGCCCTCGAGGTGTGCCCACGCAGCAACGTCGCCCTCGGCGTCTACGCCTCCCCGGAGGAGGTGCCGCTGCGCACCATCGTGGAGCACGGCATACCTGTCGCCCTCGGGGCCGACGACCCCCTGCTGTTCGGGTCGCGGCTGGCCGCCCAGTACGACACGGCCCGCGAGGTGCTCGGCTTCTCCGACGAGGAGCTCGCGGAGCTGGCCCGAGGATCGCTGCGGGCCAGCCGCGCGCCGGCCACGGTGCGGGACGCCGCGTTGGCGGACGTCGACGCCTGGCTGGCTGCGCCGAGCTGAGTCCTACAGGCCGTGGCCGACCAGGACGGGCTCGTTGACCAGGACCACCCCGAACACCTCGTGGACCCCGTCCCGAACCGCCCGGGCCAGGCCGGCGACCTCGGCTGCGGTGGCTCCGCCACGGTTGGTCAGCGCCAGGGTGTGCTTGTCCGAGATGGCGGCCGAGCTGCCCGGCAGGCTGAACCCCTTGCCGAAGCCCGCCTGCTCGATGAGCCAACCCGCGCTCGTCTTGATGTTGCCGTCGGGGTCGGCGAAGCGCGGCGGGGTCGGGCCCTCGACCCCGAGACGGGCGCTGGCGCGCGCCGAGAGGTCGGCGAAGTGCGGCACCGAGATGATCGGGTTGGTGAAGAACGAGCCACACGACCAGGTGTCGTGGTCGTGGGGGTCGAGCACCATGCCCCGGCGACGGCGCTGGTCCAGGACCGCCTCGCGCGCAGCGGCCAGCGGGACCCGGTCGCCCACGGCGACGTCGAGCTGGCGGGCGAGGTCGGCATACCCCACTGGCTGGCTGAGCTTGCCGGGGATGAGCTGGAACAGCACGTCGAGGACGACGAACCGGCTCGTGGCCTTGAAGATCGAGTGACGGTAGGTGAAGGCGCAGTCGAGCGAGGCGAACGTGCGGACGCGCTGCTCGCTGCGGTCCCAGGTGCGCACCGACGCGATCGTCTGGGCGACCTCCTGGCCGTAGGCGCCGACATTCTGCACCGGCGTGGCACCGGTGCCCCCCGGAATGCCGGACAGGGCCTCGATGCCGGACCAGCCCTCGACGACGGCTCGCGCCACGAGGTCGTCCCAGGGGACTCCCGCCGCGACGCGCACCATCACCCCGCCACACAGGTCTGCCGACTCGACCTCGATGCCGTCGGAGGCGACGCGCACCACCGTGCCCGGAAATCCTGCGTCGGTGACCACGAGGTTGCTGCCGCCGGAGATGACGAGCAGCGGCTCGTCGGCGTCGTCCACCTCACGGACCGCGTCGACGACCTCGTCGGTCGTCGTCGCCGTGACCAGGCGAGCCGCAGGACCCCCGACGCGCATCGTGGTCAGGTCTGCCAGGGGGACGTCGTGCTCTTCGCGCATGGGTGGTCAGTCGAGCTGGACGACGGCCAGGCAGCGCCCGAGGACCTTGTCGTCACCGCTGGTGACGGTCAGCTCGAGGGTGGCGCGTCGGGTCTGCTCGTCGACGGACTTCACGACGCCACGGACCTCGATCGCTCCCCCGGCTTCGGGGACGACGACAGGCTTGGTGAAGCGGGAGCCGAACTCGACGACCCTGCCGCCATCGCCGGCCCACTCCTCGACGACCGCGCCCGTGGCACCCATCGTCCACATGCCGTGCGCGATGACGTCCGGCAGGCCGACCGACGTCGCGAAGGCCTCATCCTGGTGGATGCGGTTCTGGTCGCCGGAGGCGCTGGCGTAGGCCACGAGGCTCTCACGGCCCACCGCGATGGTGCGGGCCTCGATGGTGTCGCCGACAGAGGTGTCGGCCAGGGTGCGCGCGGTCATGCTCACTGCCCTCCCCGGATGACGATGGTGGACGTCGAGGTGCACAGGG
The DNA here is from genome assembly GCA_039916625.1 of Pedococcus sp. Classification (GTDB taxonomy): domain Bacteria; phylum Actinomycetota; class Actinomycetes; order Actinomycetales; family Dermatophilaceae; genus Pedococcus. The sequence goes on along the minus strand of JBDSKZ010000126.1, from coordinate 50,205 downwards.
CCTCGCCGGCGGTGGTGCTGAGCTCGGTGCGGGTGGTGACCATCGAGTGGCCTCCGGCCGCGCGCACGGAGTCGACGGTGAGGGTGCCGAGCACCTCGTCGCCGGCAGTGATGGGGCGGTGGTGGACGAACCGCTGCTCGCCGTGCACGACCCTGCTGTAGTCGATCCCGGCCTCCGGGTCCTGGACGAACACCGCGTCGCACTGCTGGGCGATGGTGACCGCGAAGGTCGGCGGGGCGATCACGTCGGCGTAGCCGGCGGCCCGCGCCGCCTCGCTCGAGGTGTGCACCGGGTCGGTCGAACCCACAGCGGAGGCGAAGGCGGCGAGGCCTTCCGCGCTCACGGCATACGGGCCACTGGGCGGGTAGGTGCGCCCCACGAAGTCTGCGTTCACGGCCATGGTCACCACCTTAGGGTGCGCGGTGGCGCAGACGACGAAGCCGCCCGAGGACTGTCGTCCGGGGGCGGCTGTCGAAGCGCTGGGGTCAGCGGGTCTCGCGGTGGACCGTGTGCTTCTTGTCGCGGGGGCAGAACTTCTTCATCTCGAGCCGGTCGGGGTTGTTCCGCCGGTTCTTCTTGGTGATGTAGTTGCGCTCCTTGCAATCCACGCACGCCAAGGTGATCTTGGGGCGGACGTCTGCGCTCTTGCTAGCCACGGGGCAACCTGCTCTCGGAACTGACGGTGGTGAAGTCTGTGGGCGCGCCTTGACATCGGAGGACATCAAGCGGCGACACCACAGAATACGCGGGTCCAGGCTGATTCCTGAAATCGCGGTTGTAGCGGGAGCGGGGCTCGATCCCGCGACCTCACGATTATGAGTCGTGCGCTCTAACCAGCTGAGCTACCCCGCCATGGGGTGCAGCACCTTGCGGCGCCTCTCCCAGAGCCCCCTGTCGGAATCGAACCGACGACCTTTTCCTTACCATGGAAACGCTCTACCGACTGAGCTAAGGGGGCCTGCACGCCAGGGCTCGCCGAGCCGCGCGGAAGTGCGACGGTGAGACTACACGCTTCGGTGCCCCGACCGAAAATCGAGGGTCCAGCACGGGTATGGCGCGTGATCCGGGGCCGTTCGGCCGCCCGATCCGTGGGTGGTTCGCACCCGCCCGGTCGCGGGCGTGGGTCCCTTCAGGTGCCCTCTCAGGAACGCTGGCGCACCACCTCCGCGACGTGCGCGACCGCGTACGCATACCCGCTGGGGCCGCAGCCCACGATGACCGCGGTCGCGATGTCCGAGAGGTAGGAGTGGTGCCTGAACTCCTCCCGGGCGTGCACGTTCGACAGGTGCACCTCGATGATCGGCGCGGTGACCGTCGCCAGCGCGTCGCGCAGGGCGATCGAGGTGTGCGTCAGGGCGCCGGCGTTGACGACGAACCCGACTGCGGACGTGCGCGTCTCGTGGACCGCGTCGATGAGCACGCCCTCGTGGTTGCTCTGACGGAAGTCCACGTCCAGGCCGGACCGGCCGGCGGCCGTGCGGCACAGCGCCTCCACGTCGGCGAGGGTGTCGCGGCCGTAGATCTCGGGCTCCCGCTCACCGAGCAGGTTCAGGTTGGGGCCGTTGAGGACGACGACGGTGGGCTCGCTCATGGGCCCAGCGTAGGTGAGCGGACGAGCGGAGGGGCCCCACCTCTCGGTGCGGCCCCTCCAGTCGGACGTGGTCTGCGCTCAGCCCTTGCGGCGCCTGCGCAGGACCAGCGCGACCGCCGCGAGCAGGGCCACGAGCCCGGCGGCGATCTGCTTGGCGTAGGACCTCAGCACGACGGGAAGGACGGCGGTGCCCAGGTCGAGCGCCTCCGGCTCCCGGCTCGGGGTGGGCGTCCGGGCCGCAGCCGGGGCTGCCGGCACGGGAGCAGGACTGCCCGACCCGGGTGCCACGGTGGCCGCCGACCCCGGCGCGCCCGCCGGTGCGGTCTCGGGCTCGGGCACGGCGGGAGCGCCGACCTTGTCCTCGATGCACGCGACGAACTGGCCGAGCAGCTTGTCCGACACGTCCTGCATGACGCCTCGACCGAACTGCGCCGGCTTGCCCGTGACGTTGAGGTCGGTCTGGACCTCGGCCATGGTCTTCCCGTCACCGGCGTCGGACAGCTGGATCGCCACGGTCGCCCCGGCGGTGCCGTTGCCCCGCTTGTCCTTGCCCTTCGCCTCGATGACCGCGCGATGAGCCGTGTCGTCCCGCTCGATGAACGAACCCGTGCCGGAGTAGACCAGCGCGATGGGTCCGAGCTTGACCTTGACCGTGCCGGAGAACCCGGTGTCGGTCACCTCGGTGACCGTGGCACCCGGGAAGCAGCTGCCGACCTCCTGCAGGTCCATGAAGGTGGCCCAGGTCTGGTCGAGCGACGCGGGCACCGTGAACGTGTGGCTCAGCTCCACGGGCTCACCCGCCTGCCGCAGCGAGGACCGCGCGCCGGGTGAGGACGGTGGCGAGGTGCTTGCGGTAGTCGGAGTCGCCGTTGAGGTCCGAGGGCGGGTTGGTGCCGTCGGCTGCTGCCGCGCAGGCCTCGCGCACCGCGTCGTCCGTGGCGGCCTTGCCGACCAGGGCCCGCTCCACCGCGGTGGCCCGCAGCGGGGTGGAACCCATGTTGGTCAGCCCGATCTTCGCCTCGGCGATGGTGCCCCCCTCGACGCGGACCGTCGCCGCGACCGCGACGATGGACCACTGGTGGGCGACCCGCACGAACTTCTCGTAGCGGCTCCCCCACCCTGTGTGCTTCGGGATGCGGATGGCGGTGAGCAGCTCCCCCTCCCCGACAGCAGTCTCGAACAGGTCGAGGAAGAAGTCACCTGCCGCGACGGTGCGCTCCCCACCGGGCCCGGTGATGACGTACTCGGTGTCCAGGGCGAGCGCCGGGGCGCCCACGTCACCAGCCGGGTCGGCGTGGACCAGGGCCCCACCGACCGTGCCGCGGTGCCGGATCTGGGGGTCGGCCACCTCGGCGATGGCGTCCGTGAGCACCCCCGCGTGCTGGCGGACGAGGTCGCTCGCCAGGACGTCGGCATACGTGGTCATCGCACCGATGACGACGTGGTCGCCCTCCTCGCGGACGCCACGCAGCTCCTCGATCCGGCCGAGGTCGATGACCTTCTCCGGGGCGTTGAGCCGCATCCGCAGGATGGGGAGCAGGCTCTGCCCACCACCCATCACCTTGGCGTCGTCGCCGGCCTCGGCCAGCGCGCTGAGCGCCTCGGCCACCGAGGTGGGGGCGAGGTAGTCGAACTGTGCCGGGATCACTGGCCTGCTCCGTTCGTCGCGGACCCGGTATCGGCGCCACCGGCCGGGTCCTGGTTGGGGGCGTCGGCGTCGAAGTGCGGTTGTGCGGACCCCGTCGTCGGCGCGTCGACGCGGGCACCGGCGGACTGGATGGCGGTCCAGACCCGCTCGGGAGTGCACGGCATCGCGATGTCGTTGATGCCCAGGTGTCGGACGGCGTCGACGACGGAGTTGACCACGGCCGGGGTGGAGGCGATGCAGCCTGCCTCGCCGACGCCCTTGGTGCCGAGGTCGTTGGTCGTGGCCGGGGACACGGTGTTCTCGGTGACCAGGGAGATCGTGTCGGCTGCCGTGGGCAGCGTGTAGTCGACGAACGAACCGGAGACCAGGGTGCCCTGGTCGTCGTAGACCGCCTCCTCCCAGAGCGCCTGGGCCATGCCCTGGATGATCCCGCCATGGATCTGGCCCTCGACGATGAGGGGGTTGACGATGGTGCCGATGTCGTCGACCGAGACGTACTTGCGCACCGTCACCTTTCCGGTCTCGGTGTCGACCTCGGCCGCGCAGAGGTGGGTGCCGTGCGGGAACGAGAAGCTCACCGGGTCGAAGGTGGCGTCGGCGTCCAGCGTCGGCTCCACCCCGTCGGGGAGGTTGTGGGCCGCGAACGTGGCGAGCGCGACCTCGGCCATGCTGATGCCCTTGTCGGTGCCCTTGACACTGAACCGGCCGCCGGTGAACTCCAGGTCGTCGGCCGAGGCCTCGAGCAGGTGGGCCGCGATGACCTTGGCCTTCTCGACGACCTTCTTCGCGGCCAGGACCACGGCCTGCCCACCGACCACGAGGGAGCGCGAACCGTAGGTGTCCATGCCCTTGGGCGAGATCTGGGTGTCGCCGTGCAGCACCTCGATGTCGTCGAAGGGGATGCCGAGCTGGTCTGCGGCGATCTGGCTCCACGCCGTCTCGTGGCCCTGTCCGTGCGCGCTGGAGCCGGTGACGACCTCGACCTTGCCGGTCGCGAGCATCCGGATCGATGCGGACTCCCAGCCACCCGCGCCGTAGTTGAGCGAGCCCAGCACCCGGGACGGTGCCAGGCCGCACATCTCGGTGAAGGTCGAGATACCGATGCCCAGCTGTACCGGGTCACCGCTGTCACGGCGGCGTTTCTGCTCGGCCCTCAGCCCGTCGTAGTCGAACAGCTCCATGGCCCGGTCTGTCGCGGCCTCGTAGTTGCCCGAGTCGTACTCCAGCCCGCACACGGAGGTGAACGGGAACTCCTCGTGGGTGATCCAGTTGCGCTGACGGATCTCCATGGGGTCCACGCCCACCTCCGCCGCCAGCTCGTCCATGAGCCGCTCGATGGCGAAGGTCGCCTCGGGCCGGCCTGCGCCGCGGTAGGCGTCGACCCAGGTCTTGTTGGTGTAGACCGGGGTGCAGTTGAACTGGTAGGCGGGGAACTTGTAGATGCCGTTGAACATGAAGGCGCCCAGCACGGGCACACCGGTGCCGACCGTGCCGGCATAGGCACCCATGTCGGCGAGCAGGTCCACCTTGAGACCGGTGACCTTGCCCTCCTTGGTCGCCGCGAGGGTCAGCGTCTGCCACTGGTCCCGGCCGTGGTGACCGGAGACCAGGGACTCGGAGCGGGTCTCGGTCCACTTGCAGGGCTTGCCGAGGCGCCTGGCCGCGAGGACGGTGATGATCTCCTCGGGCGTGAACTGCAGCTTGCCGCCGAACCCGCCTCCCACGTCGGGGGCGATGACGCGCACCTTCTGCTCCGGGATGCCGAGGATGGCCGCGATGAAGAACCTCGTGACGTGCGGGATCTGGCTCGAGGTCCAGACGGTGAGCTGCTCACCGGTCGGGTCGACCATGACCGAGCGAGGCTCCATGAACGCCGGGATGAGCCGCTGCTGGCGGTACTCCCGCTCGATGAGGATGCCGTCGGCCCGCGCCGCGTCGATCGCCGAGTCGACGGCGCTGCCGGTGCCCGCGTTGGCGGAGTCGAACTGCCAGAAGGCGGCCTTGTTGGTGCCGAGGTCCGGGTGGGTCAGCACCTCGTCCTTGGCGGCCTCGCGGAGGTCGAGGACCGGAGGCAGGAGGTCGTAGTCGACGTCGACGAGCTCGGCGGCGTCACGGGCAGCGGCGGCCGAGCGGGCGACGACGACCGCGACGACCTCGCCGGCGAAGGCCACGTGGTCGACTGCGATCGACGGGTGGTCGGGCGTCTTCTGATCCGTGGTGATGGCCCAGGCCGTGGGCACGCTGCCCTGCTCGTCCTTGATGTCTGCGCCGGTGAGGACTGCTGAAACCCCGGAGGCGGCCTTGGCCGCCTCGACGTCGATCGCCGTGATCCGTGCGTGGGCGTGGGGGCTTCGGACCATGGCCAGGTGGAGCATGCCGGTGGCCTGGAGGTTGTCGGTCCACTTCGTGCGTCCCGTGATGAGCCGCTGGTCCTCCTTGCGCTTGCGGGCGGAACCGACCTCGGTCGTGGGGCGGTCGTCGACGGCGGTCATGACTGGGCACCTTCCTTGGCGCCGGAGCCGGCGGCTTCCTGCACGGCCTTGACGATGTTGTGGTAGCCGGTGCACCGGCACAGGTTGCCCTCGAGCCCGACGCGGATCTGCTCCTCGGAGGGGTCGGGGTTCTCGTTGAGGACGTCGATCGCCTGCATGATCATGCCGGGGGTGCAGTAGCCGCACTGGAGGGCGTGACAGTTGTGGAACGCCTGCTGCATCGGGTGCAGCTCACCGTCCTGGGCCAGGCCCTCGATGGTGGTCACCTCGTGGCCGTCGGCCTGCACCGCCAGCACGTTGCAGGACTTGACGCTGCGTCCGTCGAGGTGCACGGTGCACGCCCCACAGTTGCTCGTGTCGCAGCCGATGACGGTGCCGGTCTTGCCCAGGCTCTCCCTCAGGTAGTGGACCAACAACGTACGTGGCTCCACCTCGTCCTCGTAGCCGACTCCGTCGACCGTGACGTTGATACGGGTCATCCAACACTCCTTTGTGTTCGAGCTGCACCTGCCGGTGCTTCCTCGGATCCTCTTGCTGCATTGCCCTGCTGCGACCAGCACTCAGTCCGGCGACGTCCCAGCCCCACCCCCTGCGTGGGTCGAGGCGGCGGCCGAGGCCTCCCGGGGCTGGTGCGCCCCCGGTCCGTGGTGGTGGATGGGACCGTCGCGGTCGGCCAGCCGGTCGCCACGGCCACCCCACTGGAGGGCGACGATCTCGGCGGCGATGCTCACCGCCGTCTCCTCCGGGGTGCGAGCGCCGAGGTCCAGCCCGATGGGGCTGGACAAGCGGTCCAGCTCGGCCTCGCTCAGTCCGGCCTCGCGCAACCGCGCCATCCGGTCCTCGTGCGTGCGGCGCGAGCCCATCGCACCGATGAACGCCGCCCCGGGCAGGCGCAGCGCGATCTCCAGGACCGGGACGTCGAACTTCGGGTCGTGGGTGAGCACGCAGATCACCGTGCGCTCGTCAAGGCGACCGGCGTCGCGCTCGGCCTCGAGGTAGCGATGCGGCCACTGGACGACGACCTCGTCGGCCGACGGGAAGCGGCTGGAGGTGGCGAACACCGGCCGGGCATCGACGACGGTCACCTCGTAGCCCAGGAAGTGGCCCACGTGCGCGACGGCTGCGGCGAAGTCGATGGCCCCGAAGACGAGCATGCGCGGACGCGGCGCGAACGACGAGACGAAGACCCGCAGCCCCTCACCGCGGCGCTCGCCGTCGGGGCCGTAGGTCAGGGTCTCGGTGCGCCCTGAGGCGAGCAGCCCGCGGACATCGTCGGTGATGGCGTCGTCGGCACGGGCAGAGCCCAGCGACCCGCAGTCCCCCGCCTCGGAACCCTCCGGCCGCACGACGAGGCGGCGTCCCAGCCACGCCGTGTCGGGGTGCTCGATCACGGTCGCGACCGCGACGGGCCGCCCGGCCTCGACGTCGTCGGCGACCTCACCCAGCTCGGGAAAGGACTCCTGGCTCACCGACTCGACGAACACGTCGAGGATCCCGCCGCAGGTCAGGCCGACGGAGTAGGCGTCGTCGTCGCTCACGCCGTAGCGCTGCAGGACGGGCACGCCCTCGGCGACCACGGTCGAGGCGAGCTCGTAGACGGCTCCCTCGACGCAGCCACCGGACACCGACCCGACCGCCTCGCCGCCGGGGCCGACAAGCATCGACGCGCCGGCAGGGCGCGGGGCCGAGCGCCACGTCGCGACGACGGTCGAGACGCCGGTGGTCGCTCCGGCGCGCCACCACTGGACCAGCTCGGGCATCACCTCACGCACGGGCCACCACCTCCACCAGCTCCTCGAAGGCCGCCATGGAGTGCCCGGCCACGAAGTCGTCGATGTGCGGCAGGGCCGCCACGATCCCCTGCTGCACCGGCTCGTACCCCGCCTTGCCGCGGTGCGGGTTCACCCACACGACGCGATGGGCCAAGGACCTCAGCCGACGCATCTGCTCGCCGAGGGCCTCCGGCGACTCGCGCTCCCAGCCGTCGCTGAAGACCACGACGACAGCGCCGCGGGCCATGCCGCGCCGACCCCAGCGGTCGAGGAACACCTTGACCCCCTGGGCCAGGCGCGTGCCACCGGACCAGTCGGGGACGGCGTTGCCGCAGGCCACGAGGGCCCGCTCGGGGTCGCGCTGGCGCAGCGGTCGCGTGACGTGGGTGAGCCGGGTGCCGAGGGTGAACACCTCGACAGGCAGACCGGCGGCAGCGTAGGTGTGCGAGAGCCGCAGGAGGGCGTCTGCGTAGGGACTCATCGACCCAGAGACGTCGACCAGCAGCACGATCCGACGGGAGCGGGTGCCACGCCGACGCCAGGCGATGGGCCCGGGCTCGCCCATCCGGCGCAGCTGGTCGCGCAGGGTGCGCCGGGCGTCGACCTGCCCGCGGGCGGCGGGGGTGGCGCGGTGCGCGCGGCGACGCGGAGCCCGGGGGTGGAGCTGGGCGAACAGGGCAGCGAGCCTGGCCCGTTCGGCGCTGCCGAGCGTGGCGATGTCGCGGTGCCGCAGCACCTCGGCCGCACTGGCCTGCGCCTGGATGGCGTCCTGCTCCTGGTCCTGCGTCTGCCCTGCCCCGCTGTCGCCCTCGAGGGGCGCCATCGTCAGCATCGAGGAGGCCTCGGGGCGAGGCCGGGTGCCGGCGCGCTCCAGACCGAACCACGCGGCATACACCTGGTCGTAGCGCTCCAGGTCGGCCGGAGACGAGCAGAGCGTCCCCCGGCCGGCCCAGTAGACCGCTGCCGGGTCCATCAGACCGACTGCGACGACCGCCTCGAGGTAGGTGCGCTCACGATCGGCGGTCACGGCCACTCCCGAAGCACGCAGGGCCCGCGCGAAGCCCAGCAGCACGGCGTCGGGTGCCTGCCTCGCTGCAGTCGGTGCCTCGGGGTGGCTCACGAGGTGAGGATCCGGTCAAGGGCAGCGCGGACCCGCTCGGAGTCCTCGCGATACTTCACGGCGACGCCGAGGGTGGCCGAGGCGGTCTCGAGGTCGAGGCTGGTGCTGCCGAGCTCGTGCAGGGCGCGGGCCCAGTCGAGGGTCTCGGCCACACCCGGAGGTTTGATGAGGTCATGGTCCTGGCGCAGCACCTGGACCGTCGAGACCACCTGTGCCGCAAGGGCTGCGGAAACCTCGGGTGCGCGGCTGCGGACGATCTCGAGCTCGCGCTGCAGGCCGGGGTGGTCGATCCAGTGGTAGAGGCAGCGGCGCTTGAGGGCGTCGTGCAGCTCGCGGGTGCGGTTGGACGTGAGGACCACGACCGGAGGCGTCGCGGCGGACACCGTGCCGAGCTCGGGGATGGTCACCTGCCACGTCGAGAGCACCTCGAGCAGGAACGCCTCGAACTCGTCGTCGGCCCGGTCGATCTCGTCGACGAGCAGCACCGCGGGCGACTCGCGCAGGGCGCGCAGCACCGGGCGGGCCAGCAGGAACCGCTGGTCGAACAGCTGGTTCTCGACCTCGGCGACGTCGCGGGCCTGGTCAGCGGCGACCGCCTCGATCGCGCGCAGGTGGAGGATCTGGCGAGGGAAGTCCCAGTCGTAGAGGGCCTGGGTCGCGTCGATCCCCTCGTAGCACTGGAGCCTGATCAGGGGCAGGTCCAGGGTCTCGGCGATCGCCTCCGCGAGGGCCGTCTTGCCGGTGCCGGGCTCCCCCTCGAGGAGCAGCGGACGCTGCAGGCGCAGCGCGAGCCACGCGACCGTGGCGAGGGAGGCGTCGGCGAGGTACCCGGTGTCACCGAGGCCACGCGCCAGCTCCCCGGCCGACGCAAAGGCCTCCCGTGGCTCCATGTCCCGATCATCACCCACGCGGGCCGGAACCGAAAGGGGCAGGTAGATCTGTGAACGACGAGAGGGGCCTGCGCTGCGGTCAGCGGGGTGCGCCGGATCGTGCGGCGTCCGTGGGCCGGACCGGCGCGGACGGACCTCGTCCGGTGGGCTGGCGTCCTGGGTCCGGCGCTCAGGCGAGGTCGGCGGGGGTGTCCGCGTCGCGACCGGTGGCGAGGTCGCCGCACTCGACCACCACGTGCGGGTGGCTTGCGAGGTGGTCGCGTGCGCCACGGTCGCCGGTGACCTCGTGCAGGATCGCCGCCCAGTGCTCACGCCCGAGCAGGACCGGGTGGCCGGGAACCCCCTCGTATGCCGCCCGCGCCAGGACCGCGGGCCCCTGACCTGCCGTGGCGGCCAGCACCCGGGTCAGCACCGCGGGCCCGACGTCCGGCAGGTCGACGAGCAGGACGAGCACGGCCTCGGCGTCGGTGACGGCAACGCTGAGCAGCCCGGCACGCAGCGAGGCGCTCTGTCCCGCCGCCCAGCCAGTGGCCTCGACGACGAAATCTGCGGCGTACCGTGGGCCGACCCCCGCCCCGGTCGCGAGGGGGCGAGCCTCGTCGGCCCCGGCCCCGAGGACGACCACGACCGGCGAGCACCCGCCCTCGCGCAGGACGCGCAGCCCGCGCTCGAGGAAGGTTCCGCCACCCGGGTCCGGCACCAGGGCCTTGGGCCGGCCCATCCGCCGGCCTCCCCCGGCAGCCAGGAGCAACCCCGCCACGCCGTGGTGGGGCTGCTCCTGCGACGGGTTCACCGTCACCCGGTCGACCCGCTCAGCCCTCGAGCCCGGCCTCGATCGCGGCGATGATCCGCGGTCGCAGCTCGTTCGCCGAGATGACGGCGTCGACCGAACCCACGGTGACGGCGCGGTGGATGCTGTGCACCCTGTCGAACTCCGAGGCGACCTCACCCAGCTTCTCCGAGCGGACCGCGCTGCGCACCTCGGCGAGCTCGGTCGCGAGCTCGGCCCGGCGGGCCCGGTCGACCTCGCCCATGGCGGTCTCGAGCTCGCGCACCCGCGCGTCCGACGCCGTACGGGCATCGACGTCACGGGAGAAGACGACTGCGGCCGCCGGCGCGCCACCCAGGACCGAGGCGAACGAGCCCTCGACGGCCAGCACGGTCATCCGCGGGTTGAGCACCTTGGAGAACACCACGAACGCGCCACCGTGGTAGCGGGACACCACGGTGAAGACGATCGGCCCGTCGAAGTTGACGATGGCGCGGCCGATCTCGGCGCCGTACTCGAGCTGCAGGCTGCGCATCGACTCGGGTGAGCCGTCGAAGCCGGACAGGTTGGCCAGGACGACCAGCGGGCGGTTGCCGCTGGCGGCGTTGATCGCCCGGGCGGCCTTCTTGGACGACCTCGGGAAGAGCGTCCCCGCGGTGTAGGTGTCCGGGCCGTCCGTGGGCGGGAAGCCTCGGCGCGCCACCGTCTTGGACTCGATTCCCAACAGGCACACCGGGATCCCTCCGAGGTGCGCGTCCTGGACCACGGCCGTCTCGGCGTCGGCCATACCGGCCCAGCGCTCCAGCGTCTCGTGGTCCTGATCGGCCACCGCGGCCATCACGGTGCGGATGTCGAACGGCTTCTTGCGGTCCGGGTTGGTCGCCGGCGAGAAGATGTCACCCACCGTGGCGAAGCCCGAGTCGGCGAGCGTGTGCGGGAACGTGGTCACGTCACGGTCGACGGGGTCGGTGGTCCTCGCCCGTCGGGGACCAGCCTCGCCCGGGTGGACGTAGGTGTGGTCGTAGTGCGCCATGAGGACGTCGCGCGCGCCGACGAGGTCGGACGCCCAGTACTGCGCCTGACCGTTGGGGCCCATGACGCGGTCGTAGCCGCCGATACCGAAGTTGTCCTCGGCGGAGACGCCGCCGGAGAAGTCGAGCGACTGCTTGCCGGTCAGGACCATCGCGCTGTCCGGGGTCATCACGAGGATGCCCTTGGTGTGCATGAGCATCGTCGCCTCGGCGTTCCAGTAGGGCTGGGCGCCGACGTTGATCCCTGCGACGACGATGTTGATCTCGCCGCCGTCCTGGGTGAACTCGATGATCCGCTTGAGGGCTCGGGCGACCCAGTCCATGTTCTCGGTGCCGGAGTCCATGGAGATGCGGGCGCCCGCCGACAGCGCGAACCACTCGACGGGGACGTCCATCCTCTGGGCGAGGTCCAGGGCAGCGATGACGCGCGCGCACTCGGCCTCGGACACCGCGCCGAGGGCCTTGAGCGGGTCGCCGCAGAGCAGCACGCGGGTCATGCCCTCGGGATAGCGCTCGGTCGGCGTCGTGATGACCCCGGCGATGATGCCGGCCTTGTTGAGGCCGTAGGGGCGGTCGACGGGCACGAGGCTGCCGAGGTCGTCGAGGTCGTACTCCTTGGCGGTGCCGCCGCGGCCGGCGATCATCGCCTGCAGCTCGTAGGGGTAGACGACACCCCGGCGACGAGCACGGACGACCTTCTGGGCGTAGTCGTCCAGCGGTTTGAGCCGCTCGGTCGGCGGCTCCTCGACGGAGGTCACGACCCCCGAGCCGGGCTGGTAGTGGAAGCGGGCGGCGAGCGGTGCGCCGGCGCCGTCCGCAGTGGCGATCCGGCCCTGCACCAGGACCTCCTCGATCCCGGCCCCGGCGGTGAGCGGCGAGATCTTCGCCTGGAGCGCGGTGAGCTGGTCGAGGTCGGCCTCGATGGGCGGCCAGATGTGCACCCACACGTGGTTCATGTCGAGGCCGGCCGCGCCGCCGGCGGCGCGGGCCCGCCGGATCGCCTCGAGGCAGTTGGCGATGGCGCGCTCCGCGTGCGGCAGGGCGGTGACCCGACCACCCTCGTCACGCACGACCGCGAGCTGGCGCACCTGGGCGAGTGCGACGAGGCGCTGGTCGGCTTCGTTGTCCGGCGCGACGCAGCGGTAGAGCAGCACGTCCTCGGGGGCGTCGAGCCGGGTGATGTCGAAGTCGCGCAGTCGCCACAGGTTGAGGCGTCGACCCACCATGGGGTGCACGCCGCGGACGAGGCGGTCCTCCACCATCGAGCCGTCCTCCGGACGGAACGTGAAGTAGCTGACCGGCCGGCCCGCGCCCGGGCAGACTGCGACGGCGATGCGGCGCACCTGCTGGGCGAACGGCACTGCGGCGAGGACCGCGGCGAGGTGAGCGGAGGCGTCCTGCGCGGACTCTGGCTCCTCGGGCCACGACAGGTAGAGGTCGACCACGGCCTGGTCGCCCTCGCCGCGCTGGGTGAGCTGCTGACCGACGCCGGAGACGAGGCCGGAGTCCGGCGTCAGCTCGTCGACCCGGCCCACCGAGGTGACCAGGTGGGTCGGGCGCCCGTCGAGGGTGTAGTCGGCGACGGCGAACGGCCGCGACGCGACCTGCAGCTCGCGCAGACCGGTGAGGTCGTGCTCGCGGTAGTGGCGCTTGATGAGGACCGCGAGCATGGGCTCGCGGGTGGGGACCCCGGACTCGAGCCGCTCGGCGAGGAACTGCACGATCTGCTCGGGGATGGCGGCCAGGGCATCGATCCGCTGGGCCCGCTCGTCCCCGCCGGGCACACCCTCGAGGGCAGCCAGCTCGTCGTGGACGCCACCGAGGACGGTCGCACGGTCGGCGTCGACGAGGGGCTGGTCGAACCAGCGGAACCGCACGCTCCGCGCGAGGTCGCCGACGACGGGGTAGCGCAGCTGGGTGGCGACGACGAGCCGGTCGAGGACGTCGCTGGCCGTGGCGTCCAGCGGCGGCTCGGGTCGCGGCTCGACGATCCAGCGCTGGAGCAGGGCTGTGGCGAGGACCACCTCGGGAGCAGATCGCTGCTGGGCCAGGAAGACGCGGAACACCGCCTCCTCGAGCTGTTGGCCACGGTCGAGGCTGTCGAGGCCGTAGTGGCGCAGCACCTGCGACAGCTTGCTGCGGAACTGCTCGGGCAGCGCACCACGCTCGACGTCCAGGCTCTGGAGGTAGGTGTGGAAGTGCTCGCGCGGACTGTGCACGCGGTTCTCGACGTGGTCCTCCGCGCCGGCCGGCCGGTTGCGGCTCAGCTCGGCGAAGTCGGCGAACACCTCGAGCACGGAGACCTCGTCACCGATCTGGGGATGGCCCAAGTCCACGAGCTCGTCCCGCGCGGCGAGGTAGGAGCGCAGGGTGCCGCCGCCGTCGCGGGGGTCGACGTCATAGCCGAGCAGCATGGCGCGCAGCATCTCCCGCGAGCGCGCAGCGACCTCCTGCGGTCCGGCAGCACCGGGGTCGAGAACAGGCAGGTCGAGGTCGACGGCGTTGTCGGGAGCCTCGTCGGCCACCTCGTCCCCGTTGCCGAGCGGCTCGAGGCGCAGCATCGGCGCGCCGGTCTCCACCTGGCTGCCGGTGGAGACGAGGAGCTCCTTGACGCGCGCCGCGAACGGGGCGGACACGACGGTCTCCATCTTCATCGACTCGAGCACGAGGACCGGTGCCCCCGCAGCGACCTCGCTGCCGACGGGCGCCGGTGTGGCCACGACCAGCGCCGGGGCCGGCGAGCGCAGCACGCCGCCCTCGTCCCGGCTCACCCGGTGGGTCACCCCGTCGACCTCGACGAGCTGGACCGGCCCGTGGGCGGCGGTGATGAGGCGGTGGGTGCGGCCACCGGTGGTCAGGCGGCTGGTGTACTCGTCGAGGCGGTCGAGCTCGGCGTCGACGGTCTGCTCGGTGGCGCCGGTGGCGACGGTCGCGCGGAACAGGTGCGGCCCGATGCGCCACACGGTGACCTTGTAGGCCGTGCCGCGCAGCTTGAGGTCGATGGCCCGGCCGGTGCGGTGCTGGACCTGGGGGCGCCCGCCGCGCGAGGTCTCCAGCAGGCGGGTGCGCTCGACGCCCTCCTCGTCCTCGTAGGCCTCGATGCCCGCCGCGACGAGGGCCACGCCGGAGTGCCGGTGGGAGATGAGCCGGCCCTCGCCGCGCACCCGGTCGATCCAGCCGGTGTCGGCGCTGCCGTCGATGATCTCGGGCTGGTCGAGCAGGTCGAGGATGAAGCTCTTGTTGGTGGAGCCGCCCTCGATGACCACCGTGGTCTCGGACATGGCCCGTCGCAGGCGCGCCAGCGCCTCGTCGCGGTCGCTGCCGACGGCGATGATCTTGGCGATCATGGAGTCGAAGTCGGCAGGGATCGAGTCACCCTCGCCCACCCCGGTGTCGACCCTGATGCCGGGGCCGGACGGCAGGTTGAGCAGGGCGATCCGGCCGGGCGACGGCGCGAAGTCGCGGTCGGGGTCCTCGGCGTTGAGGCGCGCCTCGACGGCGTGGCCCACCTCGACCGGGCGCTCGCCCTCGAGCCGGCCGCCACCGGCGACGTGGATCTGGAGCTTGACGAGGTCGGTGTCGGTCGTCGCCTCGGTGATCGGGTGCTCGACCTGGAGGCGGGTGTTCACCTCGAGGAACGCGAAGAACCGGTCGCCCGGGTGGTAGAGGAACTCCACGGTGCCGGCGCCGGCATACCCCACCGCGATGGCGAGGCGCTCGGCGCTGGCCTTGACCTCGGCGATCTGCTCCGGACCGAGGACGGGCGAGGCAGACTCCTCGATGACCTTCTGGTTGCGTCGCTGGACCGAGCAGTCGCGGACGCCGATGGCCCACGCGGTGCCCTGCCCGTCGGCGATGACCTGCACCTCGATGTGGCGCGCGCCGGTCACCAGGCGCTCGAGGAAGACGACCCCGGAGCCGAAGGCGCGCTGCGCCTCGTCGCGAGTGCGCTCGTAGGCATCGGTCAGGTCGGCGTCGGAGGTGACCATGCGGATGCCCCGCCCACCACCACCGGCGGTTGCCTTGAGCATGAGGGGGTAGCCGATGCGCGCCGCCGCGGCCTTGGCGTCCTCGAGGGTGTCGACCCCCCCACCGCTCCAGGGAGCGACCGGGACCCCGACCTCCTCGGCGATGAGCTTGGAGCCGATCTTGTCGCCGAGCTTGCGCATCGCGTCGGGGCTCGGCCCGATGAAGGTCACACCGATCCGCGCGCACAGCTCGGCGAAGTTCGGGTCCTCGGCGACGAAGCCCCAGCCCACCCAGGCGGCGTCGGCACCGGTCTCGCGCAGCGCCTTCTCGAGGACGGCGTAGTCGAGGTAGGGACGGTTGGCCGCCGGGCCGAGGTTGTGGGCGAGGTCGGACTCGCGCACGAACATGGCGCGCTTCTCCCCCTCGGTGTGCAGGGCGACCGTCTCGAAGCGGTGCCCGTCAGCCCCCGCCTGCGCGTTGAGGTCGCGCACGGCGTGGATGAGCCGCATGGCGGCCTCACCCCGGTTGACGATGGCGATGCGCGAGAACATCGAGTGGGCCTCCCAGCACGGACGGACGTCGGCGGGCGACGCAGACCACACGCCACCAGCCCCGAGCCTGCCACCGATCGTCGTTGACTCGCGAGTAATGGTCACGACGGGTTGTCCGCGTCGGGCGCGGGGCGTCGACCGGGAAGGACCGCCATCAGTACAGGAGTGCTCCTTCCTGCCCGTGGACGCCAGGCGATGGCTGCTCGCCGCGGCATGCCCGCGCGGCCCCACCTAGGGTTGACCACATGTCCCGCGCCGCCTCGATCCTCTGGCTCCGCCGTGACCTGCGCAGGGGCGACCTGCCGGCCCTCGGGACCGCGGCCTCGGCCGCCGACGGTGGCGCGGTGCTCGTCCTGTTCGTGCTCGATCCGGCCCTGTGGGGCGGCGCCGGGCCCGTGCGCCGGGCCTGGCTCGCCGCGACCCTGGAGGCGGCTCGCGAGGCCTACGACGGCCGGCTCTGCCTGCGTGTCGGCGACCCCTCGACAGTCGTTCCGGCGGTGGCCGCGCAGGTCGGAGCAACGTCCGTGCACGTGTCCCGGGAGACCACGCCGGCCGGCGTGCGTCGCGACCGGGCGGTCGCATCCACGCTGTCCGAGGCCGGTGTGGACTGGGTCGAGACCGGCACCCCGTATGCCGTCGGGCCGGGTTCGGTCCGCAACGGCACCGGCGACCCCTACAAGGTCTTCACCCCCTTCAGCCGCGCCTGGCGCGAGCACGGCTGGCCAGATCCTGCGACCGAGCCTGCCGATCTCACCCTCGCCCGCGTCGCCTCCGACGACGACGGCTGGAAGACCCTGCGCTCCGCCCTGACCGTGGACGGGCTCCCCGAGCTGCCCGAGGCTGGTGAGGCCGCGGCACTGGCGCGGTGGCGCGAGTTCCGCGATGACGCGCTGCCGGCATACAAGGACGACCGGGACCGGGCCGACCGGCCAGGGACCTCACGCCTGTCCCCCTACCTCAAGATCGGCGCGGTCCACCCGCGCACCCTGCTGGCCGAGCTCGGGGGCCGCACCGGGCAGGGAGCGCGCACCTTCGAGACCGAGCTGTGCTGGCGCGAGTTCTACGCCGACGTCCTTTGGCACCACCCCCGCTCGTCGTGGCACGACCTGCGGCCGGCCCTGTCGGGCATCACCTACGAGGACAACCCCGTCCTCGTCGAGGCGTGGAAGGAAGGGCGCACCGGCTACCCCGTCGTCGACGCGGCGATGCGCCAGCTGCTGACCGAGGGCTGGATGCACAACCGGATGCGCATGGTCACGGCGAGCTTCCTCACCAAGGACCTGCACGTGTGGTGGCCGGTCGGCGCCCGGCACTTCCTGGACCGTCTCCTCGACGGTGACATCGCGTCCAACAACCATGGCTGGCAGTGGGTGGCGGGCACGGGCACCGACGCGTCGCCGTACTTCCGCGTCTTCAACCCCGTGACGCAGGGACAGCGCTTCGACCCCCGGGGCGACTACGTCCGTCGCTACGTACCTGAGCTCGCGCACATCCCGGGCAAGGCCGTGCACGAGCCGTGGAAGCACGACGAGGGATACACCCACGGCTATCCCCAGCCCATCGTCGACCATGCCGAGGAGCGACGCGAGGCGCTACGGCGGTACGAGGCAGCGCGAGGGGCGCAGGCCTCGTCGGCGGGCTCCGACGACGTCTCAGTGAAGGGGGTGTCGTGATCAACCCGGTGGGCGAGGTGAGCTCGTTCGTCCGCGCCGCACTGGTCATGCCGGTCGCCCGCGACCACCACGAGTCCGACGCCGCGTTCCGCCGCCGTCGGGTCGTCGCTGTCATCACCCTGGTCGTCGGCACCGTGGTCCTCACCCTCGCCCTGCGCATCCCGCCGGGGGACTCCGCCTTCTACCTCGCCACAGCGGGGCTCGCGCTGGTGTGGACGATCGGGGCGTTCGCCTCGGGACCCCTGCACCTCGGCCGGGCCCGGACCCGGTCCGGCGGTGACGCCCGGCCGATCGTGCAGTCGCTGGCCCTCGGCGCGCTCCTGTTGGCGGTCTTCCTGCTGGGCGGGGCCGTCATCGCCCACATCCCGTTCCTGCGCGACCCGGTGAGCACCCTGCTCGACCACGCCCGCCTCGGCTCGTTGCCTGTCGTCGCCGTCCTGACCGCGGTCAACGGCATCTCCGAGGAGCTCTACTTCCGCGGCGCCCTCTACTCCGCGGTCGGGCGCCGCAACGCCGTGCTCGTGACGACCCTCGTCTACGCCCTCACCACGGTGGGGTCCGGCATCCCCCTGCTCGTCCTTGCCGCCGGCCTGCTCGGTCTGCTGACCGGCCTGCAGCGCCGGGTCACCGGCGGCATCCTCGGCCCGGTGATCACACATCTCACGTGGTCGCTCGGGATGCTCTTCCTCCTGCCCACCGTCCTCTCCTCAGGAAGCTGAAACCATGTCTTCGCAGTCCACCGACGCACCTCGCAGGGTCCTGGTCACCGGCGCGACCGGCTACGTGGGCGGGGCGCTCGTCCCGGTCCTGCTCGACCGCGGCTGGAAGGTCCGGGTGCTGACCCGCAGCCGCCGCGGCCTGGAGGGTCGCGACTGGGCCGACCGGGTCGAGGTCGTCGAGGGCAACGCCACGTCGGCAGAGGACTGCCGTCGCGCGATGGACGACGTCGACGTCGCCTACTACCTGCTGCACTCCATGGACGGCAAGGGCGACTTCATGCAGCGCGACCGGGAGATGGCGCACACCTTCTCCAGCGCTGCGAAGGACTGCGGGGTGGCGCGGATCGTCTACCTCAGCGGGCTGCACCCCGACGGCCGGCTGTCCGACCACCTCGCCTCGCGCGTCGAGGTCGGCGACATCTTCCTCGAGGGGCCCGTGCCGTCGACCGTGCTCCAGGCCGGGATCGTCCTCGGCGACGGCTCCGCGTCGTTCGACATGCTGCGTCACCTCACCGAGCGGCTGCCGGCCGTGGTCGCACCGCGCTGGCTGCGCAACCGGATCCAGCCGGTCGCGGTCGACGACGTCATGCACTACCTCGCCGGCTCCGCCCTGATGGGCCCCGAGATCAACCGCAGCTTCGACATCGGTGGCCCTGAGGTCCTGACCTACGCCGACATGATGCAGCGCTATGCCGAGATCGTCGGTCTGGGACGTCGGTTCATCACCACCGTCCCGGTCCTGACGCCCAAGCTCGCCGGTCTCTGGATCGACATCGTCACCCCCATCTCCCGTGGCATCGGGCGGCCGCTCATCGGCAGCCTGGTCCACGAGGCGGTCTGCGACGAGCAGGACATCCTCGACGTCACCGGCCCGCCGCCGGGTGGGCGCACCGGGTTCGAGGACGCGATCCGCGCCGCCAACCGCGGCATCGACCCCTTCCGCTGGCGCCGCACGCTGGCCCGCACCAGTGCGATGGTCGGCGCCGCCGCGGTCACGGGTTCGCTGCTCACCGACCCCACGTCCCGCTGGTACCGCAAGCTCGACAAGCCCTCGTGGGAGCCGCCGCCTGCAGTCTTCCCCGTGGTCTGGACCGGCCTCTACGCCGACGTCGCCCTCGTCAGCGCCGTCTCCTCGTCCTACCTCGCCGAGGCGGGTCGGGCGGAGGAGGCTCGCGAGCTCGAGCAGGCCCTCGCCCTCAACATGGCGCTCAACACCGCCTGGACCGGTCTGTTCTTCCGGGCCCGCCGCCCGTGGCTGGCCACCGCCGAGTGCGCCGTGCTCACGCTGAGCTCGGCCGACCTGGCCCGCCGGGCGGGCGCCGCCGGCCGTGGCAAGGCCGTGGCGATCGGTGCGTATGCCGCATGGTGCGGCTTCGCCACGGTGCTGTCCGGCACGATCGCGCACCGCAACCGCAGCCGCCGCTGACAGCAGGGCGCGGGTTCGGCGCTCGGAGGTGGCTGCGCTGGGACGCGGCTGCGCGTCGGCATACGGTGGTTGCCACCCGGGCGGCCACCTGCGAAACTATTACAGACCGTTCGGTCAGTAATTGACCGGGGGTGCCCGCACCGCCCCTGACCGCACCGTTTCGCCGACCGTGGAGGACGCATGACCGACACCGCCACCGACCAGCTGCAGGCCGGCTTCGACACGACCATCGGCCACGGTGACCGGATCGAGCCGCGTGACTGGATGCCCGACGCCTACCGCAGGACCCTGATCCGTCAGATCGCCCAGCACGCGCACTCCGAGATCATCGGCATGCAGCCCGAGGGCAGCTGGATCGGGCGCGCTCCGTCGTTGCGTCGCAAGGCGATCCTGCTGGCCAAGGTGCAGGACGAGGCCGGCCACGGGCTCTACCTCTACTCCGCGTGCGAGACCCTCGGGGTCAGCCGGGGAGAGCTCACCGACAAGCTCATCTCAGGCGCCCAGAAGTACTCCTCGATCTTCAACTACCCGACCCTGACCTACGCCGACGTGGGCACCATCGGCTGGCTGGTCGACGGCGCCGCGATCTGCAACCAGGTGCCGCTGTGCCGCACCTCGTTCGGGCCGTACGGCCGCGCGATGATCCGCGTCTGCAAGGAGGAGTCCTTCCACCAGCGCCAGGGGTATGAGCTGCTCATGACGATGATGAGGGGCACCGACGAGCAGCGCGCCATGGTGCAGGAGTCGGTCAACCGCTTCTGGTGGCCCGCGCTGATGATGTTCGGGCCCCCCGACGACGAGTCGCCCAACTCGGCGCAGTCGATGGCGTGGGGCATCAAGCGCAACACCAACGACGACCTGCGCCAGCGGTTCGTCGACATGTCGATGCCCCAGGCCGAGGCGCTCGGCGTCACCTTCCCCGACCCGCAGCTGCGCTGGAACGCCGAGCGCGGCCACCACGACTTCGGCCAGCCCGACTGGGACGAGTTCATGCAGGTGGTCAAGGGCAACGGCCCGTGCAACACCCAGCGGATCGCCCACCGTCGCCAGGCGCACGAGGACGGCGCGTGGGTGCGCGAGGCCGCGACCGCGTATGCAGCGAAGCAGGCGGCGCTCGAGCAGGGCGCGGCATGACCATGCCGGACCCCCGGGGTCGGGAGGGCGCGCCGTCGGTCCCAGGCGGCGTGAAGGCCGAGTGGCCGTTGTACGAGGTGTTCGTCCGAGGCAAGCGAGGGCTGAACCACGTGCACGTCGGGTCGCTGCACGCGGCGGACGACGACATGGCGCTGCGGCATGCGCGCGACGTCTACACGCGGCGCAACGAGGGCGTGAGCATCTGGGTGGTCCAGTCCAGGGAGATCGCCGCGTCGAGCCCGGACGAGAAGGACCCGATGTTCGCGCCGAGCAACGACAAGGTCTACCGGCACCCGACCTTCTACGACATCCCCGACGACGTCCCCCACATGTGAGGCCTGCGATGACCGACCCCGTCGAGCCCGCCTCGCACCCCGCCCCCGACCCCTCCGACGCCCATGGGTCCGTCTACGACGGCCTGCTCGGTGGCGACCCGTCGCACTGGGCCTTCGGCACCGACTTCGAGGACCCGCTTGCCGGGGTCGACACGACCGTCCCGGACGGCGTCGACGCCCACGACCTCGGCACCTACTGCCTCATGCTCGCGGACGACGCGCTCGTCGCCTCGCAGCGGTTGGCGCAGTGGTGCAGCCGCGCACCCGACCTCGAGGAGGACATCGCCCTGGCCAACATCGCGCTCGACCTCCTCGGCCAGGCCCGGCTGCTGCTGGCCCGCGCGGCGGCGGCCGACCCCTGCCTCGTGCCGGTCCTGCCCTCCGGATCCCCCG
Source organism: Pedococcus sp. (assembly GCA_039916625.1). Taxonomy (GTDB): domain Bacteria; phylum Actinomycetota; class Actinomycetes; order Actinomycetales; family Dermatophilaceae; genus Pedococcus. Next base: position 28,692 of record JBDSKZ010000126.1, on the reverse strand, counting down.
TGCCGCCGGAGGACGCGTTGGCGTTCTTCCGTGAGGCCGGCGACTTCCGCAACGTGCGGCTCGTCGAGATCGACAACGGCGACTTCGCCGTGACCATCGTCAAGCTGCTCGTCTTCGCGACGGCCCGGCTCGCCCTGCTGGAGCGACTTGCAGCCAGCAGCGACCACGTGCTGGCAGCCGTGGCAGTCAAGGGCGTCAAGGAGCTCACCTACCACCGCGACTACGCGGGTCGATGGTTCCTCACCCTCGCCCAGGGGACGGAGGAGTCGCGCCACCGCCTCGACGCAGCGCTCGCCACCGTGTGGCCGCTGCAGGCAGAGCTCTTCGCGACCCACGACGTCGAGCGACGAGTAGCCGCTTCCGGAGTGGGGGTCGACCCTGCCACCACCGCCGACGACGTGGCCGTGGTGCTGGCTCAGGTGTTCGCGGTGAGCGGTGTCGAGCAGCCGACCCAGGGACCCCTGGCCACCATCCAGGGACGGCAGGGCCGCGACGGCCTGCACACCGAGGCGCTCAGCCTGCTGCTCGCCGAGATGCAGGTGGTCGCCCGCGCCCATCCGAGCGGCCGGTGGTGACCATGTCGAGCCCGCAGCACTCCACCGCCTCGCGGGTCGAGAAGAGCTCGCCGGGGATCCCCGGCGAGCTCTTCTCGACCCGCGAGGCGGTGGAGTGCTGCGGGCTCGACATGGTCACCACCGGCCGCTCGGATGGGCGCGGGCGACCACCTGCATCTCGGCGAGCAGCAGGCTGAGCGCCTCGGTGTGCAGGCCGTCGCGGCCCTGCCGTCCCTGGATGGTGGCCAGGGGTCCCTGGGTCGGCTGCTCGACACCGCTCACCGCGAACACCTGAGCCAGCACCACGGCCACGTCGTCGGCGGTGGTGGCAGGGTCGACCCCCACTCCGGAAGCGGCTACTCGTCGCTCGACGTCGTGGGTCGCGAAGAGCTCTGCCTGCAGCGGCCACACGGTGGCGAGCGCTGCGTCGAGGCGGTGGCGCGACTCCTCCGTCCCCTGGGCGAGGGTGAGGAACCATCGACCCGCGTAGTCGCGGTGGTAGGTGAGCTCCTTGACGCCCTTGACTGCCACGGCTGCCAGCACGTGGTCGCTGCTGGCTGCAAGTCGCTCCAGCAGGGCGAGCCGGGCCGTCGCGAAGACGAGCAGCTTGACGATGGTCACGGCGAAGTCGCCGTTGTCGATCTCGACGAGCCGCACGTTGCGGAAGTCGCCGGCCTCACGGAAGAACGCCAACGCGTCCTCCGGCGGCACGGGGGATCCGGAGGGCAGGACCGGCACGAGGCAGGGGTCGGCCGCCGCCGCGCGGGCCAGCAGCAGCCGGGCCTGGCCGAGGAGGTCGAGCGCGATGTTGGCCAGGGCGATGTCCTCCTCGAGGTCGGGTGCGCGGCTGCACCACTGCGCCAACCGCTGCGAGGCGACGAGCGCGTCGTCCGCGAGCATGAGGCAGTAGGTGCCGAGGTCGTGGGCGTCGACGCCGTCCGGGACGGTCGTGTCGACCCCGGCAAGCGGGTCCTCGAAGTCGGTGCCGAAGGCCCAGTGCGACGGGTCGCCACCGAGCAGGCCGTCGTAGACGGACCCATGGGCGTCGGAGGGGTCGGGGGCGGGGTGCGAGGCGGGCTCGACGGGGTCGGTCATCGCAGGCCTCACATGTGGGGGACGTCGTCGGGGATGTCGTAGAAGGTCGGGTGCCGGTAGACCTTGTCGTTGCTCGGCGCGAACATCGGGTCCTTCTCGTCCGGGCTCGACGCGGCGATCTCCCTGGACTGGACCACCCAGATGCTCACGCCCTCGTTGCGCCGCGTGTAGACGTCGCGCGCATGCCGCAGCGCCATGTCGTCGTCCGCCGCGTGCAGCGACCCGACGTGCACGTGGTTCAGCCCTCGCTTGCCTCGGACGAACACCTCGTACAACGGCCACTCGGCCTTCACGCCGCCTGGGACCGACGGCGCGCCCTCCCGACCCCGGGGGTCCGGCATGGTCATGCCGCGCCCTGCTCGAGCGCCGCCTGCTTCGCTGCATACGCGGTCGCGGCCTCGCGCACCCACGCGCCGTCCTCGTGCGCCTGGCGACGGTGGGCGATCCGCTGGGTGTTGCACGGGCCGTTGCCCTTGACCACCTGCATGAACTCGTCCCAGTCGGGCTGGCCGAAGTCGTGGTGGCCGCGCTCGGCGTTCCAGCGCAGCTGCGGGTCGGGGAAGGTGACGCCGAGCGCCTCGGCCTGGGGCATCGACATGTCGACGAACCGCTGGCGCAGGTCGTCGTTGGTGTTGCGCTTGATGCCCCACGCCATCGACTGCGCCGAGTTGGGCGACTCGTCGTCGGGGGGCCCGAACATCATCAGCGCGGGCCACCAGAAGCGGTTGACCGACTCCTGCACCATGGCGCGCTGCTCGTCGGTGCCCCTCATCATCGTCATGAGCAGCTCATACCCCTGGCGCTGGTGGAAGGACTCCTCCTTGCAGACGCGGATCATCGCGCGGCCGTACGGCCCGAACGAGGTGCGGCACAGCGGCACCTGGTTGCAGATCGCGGCGCCGTCGACCAGCCAGCCGATGGTGCCCACGTCGGCGTAGGTCAGGGTCGGGTAGTTGAAGATCGAGGAGTACTTCTGGGCGCCTGAGATGAGCTTGTCGGTGAGCTCTCCCCGGCTGACCCCGAGGGTCTCGCACGCGGAGTAGAGGTAGAGCCCGTGGCCGGCCTCGTCCTGCACCTTGGCCAGCAGGATCGCCTTGCGACGCAACGACGGAGCGCGCCCGATCCAGCTGCCCTCGGGCTGCATGCCGATGATCTCGGAGTGCGCGTGCTGGGCGATCTGACGGATCAGGGTCCTGCGGTAGGCGTCGGGCATCCAGTCACGCGGCTCGATCCGGTCACCGTGGCCGATGGTCGTGTCGAAGCCGGCCTGCAGCTGGTCGGTGGCGGTGTCGGTCATGCGTCCTCCACGGTCGGCGAAACGGTGCGGTCAGGGGCGGTGCGGGCACCCCCGGTCAATTACTGACCGAACGGTCTGTAATAGTTTCGCAGGTGGCCGCCCGGGTGGCAACCACCGTATGCCGACGCGCAGCCGCGTCCCAGCGCAGCCACCTCCGAGCGCCGAACCCGCGCCCTGCTGTCAGCGGCGGCTGCGGTTGCGGTGCGCGATCGTGCCGGACAGCACCGTGGCGAAGCCGCACCATGCGGCATACGCACCGATCGCCACGGCCTTGCCACGGCCGGCGGCGCCCGCCCGGCGGGCCAGGTCGGCCGAGCTCAGCGTGAGCACGGCGCACTCGGCGGTGGCCAGCCACGGGCGGCGGGCCCGGAAGAACAGACCGGTCCAGGCGGTGTTGAGCGCCATGTTGAGGGCGAGGGCCTGCTCGAGCTCGCGAGCCTCCTCCGCCCGACCCGCCTCGGCGAGGTAGGACGAGGAGACGGCGCTGACGAGGGCGACGTCGGCGTAGAGGCCGGTCCAGACCACGGGGAAGACTGCAGGCGGCGGCTCCCACGAGGGCTTGTCGAGCTTGCGGTACCAGCGGGACGTGGGGTCGGTGAGCAGCGAACCCGTGACCGCGGCGGCGCCGACCATCGCACTGGTGCGGGCCAGCGTGCGGCGCCAGCGGAAGGGGTCGATGCCGCGGTTGGCGGCGCGGATCGCGTCCTCGAACCCGGTGCGCCCACCCGGCGGCGGGCCGGTGACGTCGAGGATGTCCTGCTCGTCGCAGACCGCCTCGTGGACCAGGCTGCCGATGAGCGGCCGCCCGATGCCACGGGAGATGGGGGTGACGATGTCGATCCAGAGACCGGCGAGCTTGGGCGTCAGGACCGGGACGGTGGTGATGAACCGACGTCCCAGACCGACGATCTCGGCATAGCGCTGCATCATGTCGGCGTAGGTCAGGACCTCAGGGCCACCGATGTCGAAGCTGCGGTTGATCTCGGGGCCCATCAGGGCGGAGCCGGCGAGGTAGTGCATGACGTCGTCGACCGCGACCGGCTGGATCCGGTTGCGCAGCCAGCGCGGTGCGACCACGGCCGGCAGCCGCTCGGTGAGGTGACGCAGCATGTCGAACGACGCGGAGCCGTCGCCGAGGACGATCCCGGCCTGGAGCACGGTCGACGGCACGGGCCCCTCGAGGAAGATGTCGCCGACCTCGACGCGCGAGGCGAGGTGGTCGGACAGCCGGCCGTCGGGGTGCAGCCCGCTGAGGTAGACGATCCGCGCCACCCCGCAGTCCTTCGCAGCGCTGGAGAAGGTGTGCGCCATCTCCCGGTCGCGCTGCATGAAGTCGCCCTTGCCGTCCATGGAGTGCAGCAGGTAGTAGGCGACGTCGACGTCGTCCATCGCGCGACGGCAGTCCTCTGCCGACGTGGCGTTGCCCTCGACGACCTCGACCCGGTCGGCCCAGTCGCGACCCTCCAGGCCGCGGCGGCTGCGGGTCAGCACCCGGACCTTCCAGCCGCGGTCGAGCAGGACCGGGACGAGCGCCCCGCCCACGTAGCCGGTCGCGCCGGTGACCAGGACCCTGCGAGGTGCGTCGGTGGACTGCGAAGACATGGTTTCAGCTTCCTGAGGAGAGGACGGTGGGCAGGAGGAAGAGCATCCCGAGCGACCACGTGAGATGTGTGATCACCGGGCCGAGGATGCCGCCGGTGACCCGGCGCTGCAGGCCGGTCAGCAGACCGAGCAGGCCGGCGGCAAGGACGAGCAGGGGGATGCCGGACCCCACCGTGGTGAGGGCGTAGACGAGGGTCGTCACGAGCACGGCGTTGCGGCGCCCGACCGCGGAGTAGAGGGCGCCGCGGAAGTAGAGCTCCTCGGAGATGCCGTTGACCGCGGTCAGGACGGCGACGACAGGCAACGAGCCGAGGCGGGCGTGGTCGAGCAGGGTGCTCACCGGGTCGCGCAGGAACGGGATGTGGGCGATGACGGCCCCGCCCAGCAGGAAGACCGCCAACAGGAGCGCGCCGAGGGCCAGCGACTGCACGATCGGCCGGGCGTCACCGCCGGACCGGGTCCGGGCCCGGCCGAGGTGCAGGGGTCCCGAGGCGAACGCCCCGATCGTCCACACCAGCGCGAGCCCCGCTGTGGCGAGGTAGAAGGCGGAGTCCCCCGGCGGGATGCGCAGGGCGAGGGTGAGGACCACGGTGCCGACGACCAGGGTGATGACAGCGACGACCCGACGGCGGCGGAACGCGGCGTCGGACTCGTGGTGGTCGCGGGCGACCGGCATGACCAGTGCGGCGCGGACGAACGAGCTCACCTCGCCCACCGGGTTGATCACGACACCCCCTTCACTGAGACGTCGTCGGAGCCCGCCGACGAGGCCTGCGCCCCTCGCGCTGCCTCGTACCGCCGTAGCGCCTCGCGTCGCTCCTCGGCATGGTCGACGATGGGCTGGGGATAGCCGTGGGTGTATCCCTCGTCGTGCTTCCACGGCTCGTGCACGGCCTTGCCCGGGATGTGCGCGAGCTCAGGTACGTAGCGACGGACGTAGTCGCCCCGGGGGTCGAAGCGCTGTCCCTGCGTCACGGGGTTGAAGACGCGGAAGTACGGCGACGCGTCGGTGCCCGTGCCCGCCACCCACTGCCAGCCATGGTTGTTGGACGCGATGTCACCGTCGAGGAGACGGTCCAGGAAGTGCCGGGCGCCGACCGGCCACCACACGTGCAGGTCCTTGGTGAGGAAGCTCGCCGTGACCATGCGCATCCGGTTGTGCATCCAGCCCTCGGTCAGCAGCTGGCGCATCGCCGCGTCGACGACGGGGTAGCCGGTGCGCCCTTCCTTCCACGCCTCGACGAGGACGGGGTTGTCCTCGTAGGTGATGCCCGACAGGGCCGGCCGCAGGTCGTGCCACGACGAGCGGGGGTGGTGCCAAAGGACGTCGGCGTAGAACTCGCGCCAGCACAGCTCGGTCTCGAAGGTGCGCGCTCCCTGCCCGGTGCGGCCCCCGAGCTCGGCCAGCAGGGTGCGCGGGTGGACCGCGCCGATCTTGAGGTAGGGGGACAGGCGTGAGGTCCCTGGCCGGTCGGCCCGGTCCCGGTCGTCCTTGTATGCCGGCAGCGCGTCATCGCGGAACTCGCGCCACCGCGCCAGTGCCGCGGCCTCACCAGCCTCGGGCAGCTCGGGGAGCCCGTCCACGGTCAGGGCGGAGCGCAGGGTCTTCCAGCCGTCGTCGTCGGAGGCGACGCGGGCGAGGGTGAGATCGGCAGGCTCGGTCGCAGGATCTGGCCAGCCGTGCTCGCGCCAGGCGCGGCTGAAGGGGGTGAAGACCTTGTAGGGGTCGCCGGTGCCGTTGCGGACCGAACCCGGCCCGACGGCATACGGGGTGCCGGTCTCGACCCAGTCCACACCGGCCTCGGACAGCGTGGATGCGACCGCCCGGTCGCGACGCACGCCGGCCGGCGTGGTCTCCCGGGACACGTGCACGGACGTTGCTCCGACCTGCGCGGCCACCGCCGGAACGACTGTCGAGGGGTCGCCGACACGCAGGCAGAGCCGGCCGTCGTAGGCCTCGCGAGCCGCCTCCAGGGTCGCGGCGAGCCAGGCCCGGCGCACGGGCCCGGCGCCGCCCCACAGGGCCGGATCGAGCACGAACAGGACGAGCACCGCGCCACCGTCGGCGGCCGAGGCCGCGGTCCCGAGGGCCGGCAGGTCGCCCCTGCGCAGGTCACGGCGGAGCCAGAGGATCGAGGCGGCGCGGGACATGTGGTCAACCCTAGGTGGGGCCGCGCGGGCATGCCGCGGCGAGCAGCCATCGCCTGGCGTCCACGGGCAGGAAGGAGCACTCCTGTACTGATGGCGGTCCTTCCCGGTCGACGCCCCGCGCCCGACGCGGACAACCCGTCGTGACCATTACTCGCGAGTCAACGACGATCGGTGGCAGGCTCGGGGCTGGTGGCGTGTGGTCTGCGTCGCCCGCCGACGTCCGTCCGTGCTGGGAGGCCCACTCGATGTTCTCGCGCATCGCCATCGTCAACCGGGGTGAGGCCGCCATGCGGCTCATCCACGCCGTGCGCGACCTCAACGCGCAGGCGGGGGCTGACGGGCACCGCTTCGAGACGGTCGCCCTGCACACCGAGGGGGAGAAGCGCGCCATGTTCGTGCGCGAGTCCGACCTCGCCCACAACCTCGGCCCGGCGGCCAACCGTCCCTACCTCGACTACGCCGTCCTCGAGAAGGCGCTGCGCGAGACCGGTGCCGACGCCGCCTGGGTGGGCTGGGGCTTCGTCGCCGAGGACCCGAACTTCGCCGAGCTGTGCGCGCGGATCGGTGTGACCTTCATCGGGCCGAGCCCCGACGCGATGCGCAAGCTCGGCGACAAGATCGGCTCCAAGCTCATCGCCGAGGAGGTCGGGGTCCCGGTCGCTCCCTGGAGCGGTGGGGGGGTCGACACCCTCGAGGACGCCAAGGCCGCGGCGGCGCGCATCGGCTACCCCCTCATGCTCAAGGCAACCGCCGGTGGTGGTGGGCGGGGCATCCGCATGGTCACCTCCGACGCCGACCTGACCGATGCCTACGAGCGCACTCGCGACGAGGCGCAGCGCGCCTTCGGCTCCGGGGTCGTCTTCCTCGAGCGCCTGGTGACCGGCGCGCGCCACATCGAGGTGCAGGTCATCGCCGACGGGCAGGGCACCGCGTGGGCCATCGGCGTCCGCGACTGCTCGGTCCAGCGACGCAACCAGAAGGTCATCGAGGAGTCTGCCTCGCCCGTCCTCGGTCCGGAGCAGATCGCCGAGGTCAAGGCCAGCGCCGAGCGCCTCGCCATCGCGGTGGGGTATGCCGGCGCCGGCACCGTGGAGTTCCTCTACCACCCGGGCGACCGGTTCTTCGCGTTCCTCGAGGTGAACACCCGCCTCCAGGTCGAGCACCCGATCACCGAGGCGACGACCGACACCGACCTCGTCAAGCTCCAGATCCACGTCGCCGGTGGCGGCCGGCTCGAGGGCGAGCGCCCGGTCGAGGTGGGCCACGCCGTCGAGGCGCGCCTCAACGCCGAGGACCCCGACCGCGACTTCGCGCCGTCGCCCGGCCGGATCGCCCTGCTCAACCTGCCGTCCGGCCCCGGCATCAGGGTCGACACCGGGGTGGGCGAGGGTGACTCGATCCCTGCCGACTTCGACTCCATGATCGCCAAGATCATCGCCGTCGGCAGCGACCGCGACGAGGCGCTGGCGCGCCTGCGACGGGCCATGTCCGAGACCACGGTGGTCATCGAGGGCGGCTCCACCAACAAGAGCTTCATCCTCGACCTGCTCGACCAGCCCGAGATCATCGACGGCAGCGCCGACACCGGCTGGATCGACCGGGTGCGCGGCGAGGGCCGGCTCATCTCCCACCGGCACTCCGGCGTGGCCCTCGTCGCGGCGGGCATCGAGGCCTACGAGGACGAGGAGGGCGTCGAGCGCACCCGCCTGCTGGAGACCTCGCGCGGCGGGCGCCCCCAGGTCCAGCACCGCACCGGCCGGGCCATCGACCTCAAGCTGCGCGGCACGGCCTACAAGGTCACCGTGTGGCGCATCGGGCCGCACCTGTTCCGCGCGACCGTCGCCACCGGCGCCACCGAGCAGACCGTCGACGCCGAGCTCGACCGCCTCGACGAGTACACCAGCCGCCTGACCACCGGTGGCCGCACCCACCGCCTCATCACCGCCGCCCACGGGCCGGTCCAGCTCGTCGAGGTCGACGGGGTGACCCACCGGGTGAGCCGGGACGAGGGCGGCGTGCTGCGCTCGCCGGCCCCGGCGCTGGTCGTGGCCACACCGGCGCCCGTCGGCAGCGAGGTCGCTGCGGGGGCACCGGTCCTCGTGCTCGAGTCGATGAAGATGGAGACCGTCGTGTCCGCCCCGTTCGCGGCGCGCGTCAAGGAGCTCCTCGTCTCCACCGGCAGCCAGGTGGAGACCGGCGCGCCGATGCTGCGCCTCGAGCCGCTCGGCAACGGGGACGAGGTGGCCGACGAGGCTCCCGACAACGCCGTCGACCTCGACCTGCCTGTTCTCGACCCCGGTGCTGCCGGACCGCAGGAGGTCGCTGCGCGCTCGCGGGAGATGCTGCGCGCCATGCTGCTCGGCTATGACGTCGACCCCCGCGACGGCGGCGGCACCCTGCGCTCCTACCTCGCCGCGCGGGACGAGCTCGTGGACTTGGGCCATCCCCAGATCGGTGACGAGGTCTCCGTGCTCGAGGTGTTCGCCGACTTCGCCGAGCTGAGCCGCAACCGGCCGGCCGGCGCGGAGGACCACGTCGAGAACCGCGTGCACAGTCCGCGCGAGCACTTCCACACCTACCTCCAGAGCCTGGACGTCGAGCGTGGTGCGCTGCCCGAGCAGTTCCGCAGCAAGCTGTCGCAGGTGCTGCGCCACTACGGCCTCGACAGCCTCGACCGTGGCCAACAGCTCGAGGAGGCGGTGTTCCGCGTCTTCCTGGCCCAGCAGCGATCTGCTCCCGAGGTGGTCCTCGCCACAGCCCTGCTCCAGCGCTGGATCGTCGAGCCGCGACCCGAGCCGCCGCTGGACGCCACGGCCAGCGACGTCCTCGACCGGCTCGTCGTCGCCACCCAGCTGCGCTACCCCGTCGTCGGCGACCTCGCGCGGAGCGTGCGGTTCCGCTGGTTCGACCAGCCCCTCGTCGACGCCGACCGTGCGACCGTCCTCGGTGGCGTCCACGACGAGCTGGCTGCCCTCGAGGGTGTGCCCGGCGGGGACGAGCGGGCCCAGCGGATCGATGCCCTGGCCGCCATCCCCGAGCAGATCGTGCAGTTCCTCGCCGAGCGGCTCGAGTCCGGGGTCCCCACCCGCGAGCCCATGCTCGCGGTCCTCATCAAGCGCCACTACCGCGAGCACGACCTCACCGGTCTGCGCGAGCTGCAGGTCGCGTCGCGGCCGTTCGCCGTCGCCGACTACACCCTCGACGGGCGCCCGACCCACCTGGTCACCTCGGTGGGCCGGGTCGACGAGCTGACGCCGGACTCCGGCCTCGTCTCCGGCGTCGGTCAGCAGCTCACCCAGCGCGGCGAGGGCGACCAGGCCGTGGTCGACCTCTACCTGTCGTGGCCCGAGGAGCCAGAGTCCGCGCAGGACGCCTCCGCTCACCTCGCCGCGGTCCTCGCCGCAGTGCCGTTCGCCCAGCAGGTGCGCCGCATCGCCGTCGCAGTCTGCCCGGGCGCGGGCCGGCCGGTCAGCTACTTCACGTTCCGTCCGGAGGACGGCTCGATGGTGGAGGACCGCCTCGTCCGCGGCGTGCACCCCATGGTGGGTCGACGCCTCAACCTGTGGCGACTGCGCGACTTCGACATCACCCGGCTCGACGCCCCCGAGGACGTGCTGCTCTACCGCTGCGTCGCGCCGGACAACGAAGCCGACCAGCGCCTCGTCGCACTCGCCCAGGTGCGCCAGCTCGCGGTCGTGCGTGACGAGGGTGGTCGGGTCACCGCCCTGCCGCACGCGGAGCGCGCCATCGCCAACTGCCTCGAGGCGATCCGGCGGGCCCGCGCCGCCGGCGGCGCGGCCGGCCTCGACATGAACCACGTGTGGGTGCACATCTGGCCGCCCATCGAGGCCGACCTCGACCAGCTCACCGCGCTCCAGGCGAAGATCTCGCCGCTCACCGCCGGGGCCGGGATCGAGGAGGTCCTGGTGCAGGGCCGGATCGCCACTGCGGACGGCGCCGGCGCACCGCTCGCCGCCCGCTTCCACTACCAGCCCGGCTCGGGGGTCGTGACCTCCGTCGAGGAGCCGCCGACCGAGCGGCTCAAACCGCTGGACGACTACGCCCAGAAGGTCGTCCGTGCTCGTCGCCGGGGTGTCGTCTACCCCTACGAGCTGCAGGCGATGATCGCCGGCCGCGGCGGCACCGCCAAGGAGTACGACCTCGACGACCTCGGCAGCCTCGTGCCCGTCGACCGCCCCTACGGCCTCAACAAGGCCGGCATCATCGCCGGGGTCATCACGACGCCGACCGAGCGCTATCCCGAGGGCATGACCCGCGTGCTGCTCTGCGGCGACCCGCTCAAGGCCCTCGGCGCGGTGTCCGAGGCCGAGTGCGCGCGCGTCATCGCTGCCCTGGACCTCGCCCAGAGGATGGACGTCCCCGTCGAGTGGTTCGCGCTGTCGGCGGGCGCCCGCATCTCCATGGACTCCGGCACCGAGAACATGGACTGGGTCGCCCGAGCCCTCAAGCGGATCATCGAGTTCACCCAGGACGGCGGCGAGATCAACATCGTCGTCGCAGGGATCAACGTCGGCGCCCAGCCCTACTGGAACGCCGAGGCGACGATGCTCATGCACACCAAGGGCATCCTCGTGATGACCCCGGACAGCGCGATGGTCCTGACCGGCAAGCAGTCGCTCGACTTCTCCGGCGGCGTCTCCGCCGAGGACAACTTCGGTATCGGCGGCTACGACCGCGTCATGGGCCCCAACGGTCAGGCGCAGTACTGGGCGTCCGACCTCGTCGGCGCGCGCGACGTCCTCATGGCGCACTACGACCACACCTACGTCCACCCGGGCGAGGCTGGTCCCCGACGGGCGAGGACCACCGACCCCGTCGACCGTGACGTGACCACGTTCCCGCACACGCTCGCCGACTCGGGCTTCGCCACGGTGGGTGACATCTTCTCGCCGGCGACCAACCCGGACCGCAAGAAGCCGTTCGACATCCGCACCGTGATGGCCGCGGTGGCCGATCAGGACCACGAGACGCTGGAGCGCTGGGCCGGTATGGCCGACGCCGAGACGGCCGTGGTCCAGGACGCGCACCTCGGAGGGATCCCGGTGTGCCTGTTGGGAATCGAGTCCAAGACGGTGGCGCGCCGAGGCTTCCCGCCCACGGACGGCCCGGACACCTACACCGCGGGGACGCTCTTCCCGAGGTCGTCCAAGAAGGCCGCCCGGGCGATCAACGCCGCCAGCGGCAACCGCCCGCTGGTCGTCCTGGCCAACCTGTCCGGCTTCGACGGCTCACCCGAGTCGATGCGCAGCCTGCAGCTCGAGTACGGCGCCGAGATCGGCCGCGCCATCGTCAACTTCGACGGGCCGATCGTCTTCACCGTGGTGTCCCGCTACCACGGTGGCGCGTTCGTGGTGTTCTCCAAGGTGCTCAACCCGCGGATGACCGTGCTGGCCGTCGAGGGCTCGTTCGCCTCGGTCCTGGGTGGCGCGCCGGCGGCCGCAGTCGTCTTCTCCCGTGACGTCGATGCCCGTACGGCGTCGGACGCGCGGGTGCGCGAGCTCGAGACCGCCATGGGCGAGGTCGACCGGGCCCGCCGGGCCGAGCTCGCGACCGAGCTCGCCGAGGTGCGCAGCGCGGTCCGCTCGGAGAAGCTGGGTGAGGTCGCCTCGGAGTTCGACAGGGTGCACAGCATCCACCGCGCCGTCACCGTGGGTTCGGTCGACGCCGTCATCTCGGCGAACGAGCTGCGACCGCGGATCATCGCCGCGATCGAGGCCGGGCTCGAGGGCTGAGCGGGTCGACCGGGTGACGGTGAACCCGTCGCAGGAGCAGCCCCACCACGGCGTGGCGGGGTTGCTCCTGGCTGCCGGGGGAGGCCGGCGGATGGGCCGGCCCAAGGCCCTGGTGCCGGACCCGGGTGGCGGAACCTTCCTCGAGCGCGGGCTGCGCGTCCTGCGCGAGGGCGGGTGCTCGCCGGTCGTGGTCGTCCTCGGGGCCGGGGCCGACGAGGCTCGCCCCCTCGCGACCGGGGCGGGGGTCGGCCCACGGTACGCCGCAGATTTCGTCGTCGAGGCCACTGGCTGGGCGGCGGGACAGAGCGCCTCGCTGCGTGCCGGGCTGCTCAGCGTTGCCGTCACCGACGCCGAGGCCGTGCTCGTCCTGCTCGTCGACCTGCCGGACGTCGGGCCCGCGGTGCTGACCCGGGTGCTGGCCGCCACGGCAGGTCAGGGGCCCGCGGTCCTGGCGCGGGCGGCATACGAGGGGGTTCCCGGCCACCCGGTCCTGCTCGGGCGTGAGCACTGGGCGGCGATCCTGCACGAGGTCACCGGCGACCGTGGCGCACGCGACCACCTCGCAAGCCACCCGCACGTGGTGGTCGAGTGCGGCGACCTCGCCACCGGTCGCGACGCGGACACCCCCGCCGACCTCGCCTGAGCGCCGGACCCAGGACGCCAGCCCACCGGACGAGGTCCGTCCGCGCCGGTCCGGCCCACGGACGCCGCACGATCCGGCGCACCCCGCTGACCGCAGCGCAGGCCCCTCTCGTCGTTCACAGATCTACCTGCCCCTTTCGGTTCCGGCCCGCGTGGGTGATGATCGGGACATGGAGCCACGGGAGGCCTTTGCGTCGGCCGGGGAGCTGGCGCGTGGCCTCGGTGACACCGGGTACCTCGCCGACGCCTCCCTCGCCACGGTCGCGTGGCTCGCGCTGCGCCTGCAGCGTCCGCTGCTCCTCGAGGGGGAGCCCGGCACCGGCAAGACGGCCCTCGCGGAGGCGATCGCCGAGACCCTGGACCTGCCCCTGATCAGGCTCCAGTGCTACGAGGGGATCGACGCGACCCAGGCCCTCTACGACTGGGACTTCCCTCGCCAGATCCTCCACCTGCGCGCGATCGAGGCGGTCGCCGCTGACCAGGCCCGCGACGTCGCCGAGGTCGAGAACCAGCTGTTCGACCAGCGGTTCCTGCTGGCCCGCCCGGTGCTGCGCGCCCTGCGCGAGTCGCCCGCGGTGCTGCTCGTCGACGAGATCGACCGGGCCGACGACGAGTTCGAGGCGTTCCTGCTCGAGGTGCTCTCGACGTGGCAGGTGACCATCCCCGAGCTCGGCACGGTGTCCGCCGCGACGCCTCCGGTCGTGGTCCTCACGTCCAACCGCACCCGCGAGCTGCACGACGCCCTCAAGCGCCGCTGCCTCTACCACTGGATCGACCACCCCGGCCTGCAGCGCGAGCTCGAGATCGTCCGCAGCCGCGCACCCGAGGTTTCCGCAGCCCTTGCGGCACAGGTGGTCTCGACGGTCCAGGTGCTGCGCCAGGACCATGACCTCATCAAACCTCCGGGTGTGGCCGAGACCCTCGACTGGGCCCGCGCCCTGCACGAGCTCGGCAGCACCAGCCTCGACCTCGAGACCGCCTCGGCCACCCTCGGCGTCGCCGTGAAGTATCGCGAGGACTCCGAGCGGGTCCGCGCTGCCCTTGACCGGATCCTCACCTCGTGAGCCACCCCGAGGCACCGACTGCAGCGAGGCAGGCACCCGACGCCGTGCTGCTGGGCTTCGCGCGGGCCCTGCGTGCTTCGGGAGTGGCCGTGACCGCCGATCGTGAGCGCACCTACCTCGAGGCGGTCGTCGCAGTCGGTCTGATGGACCCGGCAGCGGTCTACTGGGCCGGCCGGGGGACGCTCTGCTCGTCTCCGGCCGACCTGGAGCGCTACGACCAGGTGTATGCCGCGTGGTTCGGTCTGGAGCGCGCCGGCACCCGGCCTCGCCCCGAGGCCTCCTCGATGCTGACGATGGCGCCCCTCGAGGGCGACAGCGGGGCAGGGCAGACGCAGGACCAGGAGCAGGACGCCATCCAGGCGCAGGCCAGTGCGGCCGAGGTGCTGCGGCACCGCGACATCGCCACGCTCGGCAGCGCCGAACGGGCCAGGCTCGCTGCCCTGTTCGCCCAGCTCCACCCCCGGGCTCCGCGTCGCCGCGCGCACCGCGCCACCCCCGCCGCCCGCGGGCAGGTCGACGCCCGGCGCACCCTGCGCGACCAGCTGCGCCGGATGGGCGAGCCCGGGCCCATCGCCTGGCGTCGGCGTGGCACCCGCTCCCGTCGGATCGTGCTGCTGGTCGACGTCTCTGGGTCGATGAGTCCCTACGCAGACGCCCTCCTGCGGCTCTCGCACACCTACGCTGCCGCCGGTCTGCCTGTCGAGGTGTTCACCCTCGGCACCCGGCTCACCCACGTCACGCGACCGCTGCGCCAGCGCGACCCCGAGCGGGCCCTCGTGGCCTGCGGCAACGCCGTCCCCGACTGGTCCGGTGGCACGCGCCTGGCCCAGGGGGTCAAGGTGTTCCTCGACCGCTGGGGTCGGCGCGGCATGGCCCGCGGCGCTGTCGTCGTGGTCTTCAGCGACGGCTGGGAGCGCGAGTCGCCGGAGGCCCTCGGCGAGCAGATGCGTCGGCTGAGGTCCTTGGCCCATCGCGTCGTGTGGGTGAACCCGCACCGCGGCAAGGCGGGGTACGAGCCGGTGCAGCAGGGGATCGTGGCGGCCCTGCCGCACATCGACGACTTCGTGGCCGGGCACTCCATGGCGGCCTTCGAGGAGCTGGTGGAGGTGGTGGCCCGTGCGTGAGGTGATGCCCGAGCTGGTCCAGTGGTGGCGCGCCGGAGCGACCACCGGCGTCTCGACCGTCGTCGCGACGTGGCGCTCGGCCCCGCGCCCTGCCGGCGCGTCGATGCTTGTCGGCCCCGGCGGCGAGGCGGTCGGGTCGGTGTCCGGTGGCTGCGTCGAGGGAGCCGTCTACGAGCTCGCCTCGACCGTGGTCGCCGAGGGCGTGCCCGTCCTGCAGCGCTACGGCGTGAGCGACGACGACGCCTACTCCGTCGGCCTGACCTGCGGCGGGATCCTCGACGTGTTCGTCGAGTCGGTGAGCCAGGAGTCCTTTCCCGAGCTGGGTGAGGTCGCCGACGACGTCGAGGCCGGGCGGCCCGTCGCGGTCGCGACCGTGATCGAGCACCCCGACACGGCGTGGCTGGGACGCCGCCTCGTCGTGCGGCCGGAGGGTTCCGAGGCGGGGGACTGCGGGTCGCTGGGCTCTGCCCGTGCCGACGACGCCATCACCGACGATGTCCGCGGGCTGCTCGCCTCAGGGCGCACCGAGACCCTGACCTACGGCCCCGACGGCGAGCGCCGCGGTGAGGGGCTGCGGGTCTTCGTCTCGTCGTTCGCGCCGCGTCCGCGCATGCTCGTCTTCGGGGCCATCGACTTCGCCGCAGCCGTCGCGCACGTGGGCCACTTCCTGGGCTACGAGGTGACCGTCGTCGATGCCCGGCCGGTGTTCGCCACCTCCAGCCGCTTCCCGTCGGCCGACGAGGTCGTCGTCCAGTGGCCGCATCGCTACCTCGAGGCCGAGCGCGACGCCGGTCGCCTTGACGAGCGCACGGTGATCTGCGTGCTCACCCACGACCCGAAGTTCGACGTCCCGGTCCTGGAGATCGCGCTGCGCCTGCCCGGGGCGGCGTTCATCGGTGCGATGGGCTCGCGCCGCACGCACGAGGACCGGATGGCGCGGTTGCGCGAGGCCGGACTGAGCGAGGCCGAGCTGGACCGCTTGTCCAGCCCCATCGGGCTGGACCTCGGCGCTCGCACCCCGGAGGAGACGGCGGTGAGCATCGCCGCCGAGATCGTCGCCCTCCAGTGGGGTGGCCGTGGCGACCGGCTGGCCGACCGCGACGGTCCCATCCACCACCACGGACCGGGGGCGCACCAGCCCCGGGAGGCCTCGGCCGCCGCCTCGACCCACGCAGGGGGTGGGGCTGGGACGTCGCCGGACTGAGTGCTGGTCGCAGCAGGGCAATGCAGCAAGAGGATCCGAGGAAGCACCGGCAGGTGCAGCTCGAACACAAAGGAGTGTTGGATGACCCGTATCAACGTCACGGTCGACGGAGTCGGCTACGAGGACGAGGTGGAGCCACGTACGTTGTTGGTCCACTACCTGAGGGAGAGCCTGGGCAAGACCGGCACCGTCATCGGCTGCGACACGAGCAACTGTGGGGCGTGCACCGTGCACCTCGACGGACGCAGCGTCAAGTCCTGCAACGTGCTGGCGGTGCAGGCCGACGGCCACGAGGTGACCACCATCGAGGGCCTGGCCCAGGACGGTGAGCTGCACCCGATGCAGCAGGCGTTCCACAACTGTCACGCCCTCCAGTGCGGCTACTGCACCCCCGGCATGATCATGCAGGCGATCGACGTCCTCAACGAGAACCCCGACCCCTCCGAGGAGCAGATCCGCGTCGGGCTCGAGGGCAACCTGTGCCGGTGCACCGGCTACCACAACATCGTCAAGGCCGTGCAGGAAGCCGCCGGCTCCGGCGCCAAGGAAGGTGCCCAGTCATGACCGCCGTCGACGACCGCCCCACGACCGAGGTCGGTTCCGCCCGCAAGCGCAAGGAGGACCAGCGGCTCATCACGGGACGCACGAAGTGGACCGACAACCTCCAGGCCACCGGCATGCTCCACCTGGCCATGGTCCGAAGCCCCCACGCCCACGCACGGATCACGGCGATCGACGTCGAGGCGGCCAAGGCCGCCTCCGGGGTTTCAGCAGTCCTCACCGGCGCAGACATCAAGGACGAGCAGGGCAGCGTGCCCACGGCCTGGGCCATCACCACGGATCAGAAGACGCCCGACCACCCGTCGATCGCAGTCGACCACGTGGCCTTCGCCGGCGAGGTCGTCGCGGTCGTCGTCGCCCGCTCGGCCGCCGCTGCCCGTGACGCCGCCGAGCTCGTCGACGTCGACTACGACCTCCTGCCTCCGGTCCTCGACCTCCGCGAGGCCGCCAAGGACGAGGTGCTGACCCACCCGGACCTCGGCACCAACAAGGCCGCCTTCTGGCAGTTCGACTCCGCCAACGCGGGCACCGGCAGCGCCGTCGACTCGGCGATCGACGCGGCGCGGGCCGACGGCATCCTCATCGAGCGGGAGTACCGCCAGCAGCGGCTCATCCCGGCGTTCATGGAGCCTCGCTCGGTCATGGTCGACCCGACCGGTGAGCAGCTCACCGTCTGGACCTCGAGCCAGATCCCGCACGTCACGAGGTTCTTCATCGCGGCCATCCTCGGCATCCCGGAGCAGAAGGTGCGCGTCATCGCCCCCGACGTGGGAGGCGGGTTCGGCGGCAAGCTGCAGTTCACGCCCGAGGAGATCATCACCGTCCTCGCGGCCAGGCGCCTCGGCAAGCCCTGCAAGTGGACCGAGACCCGCTCCGAGTCCCTGGTCTCCGGTCACCACGGCCGGGACCAGTGGCAGACGCTGACCCTCGCGGCGACCAAGGAGGGCAAGGTCACCGGTCTCAAGGTGGACCTGCTCGCCGACATGGGTGCCTATGCCGGCACGGTCGGCACCGGTGTGCCCGTGCTGGGCGCCTTCATGTTCAACGGCATCTACAAGTTCCCCGCCTACCAGTTCAACTGCACCCCGGTCTACACCAACAAGACCTGGGTCGACGCCTACCGCGGCGCAGGCCGGCCCGAGGCGACCTTCGCCATCGAGCGGCTCATGGACGAGCTGGCGGCGGAGGTGGGCGTGGACCCCATGGAGATCCGTCAGCGCAACTGGATCACCCACGAGGAGTTCCCGTTCACCTCCGTGTGCGGGCTGGAGTACGACTCGGGCAACTACGAGGCCGCGACAGACCGGGCCATGGAGCTGTTCGACTACGACGGGCTGAGGGCCGAGCAGAAACGCCGCCGTGACAGCGGTGACCCGGTACAGCTGGGCATCGGTATCTCGACCTTCACCGAGATGTGCGGCCTGGCACCGTCCCGGGTGCTGGGCTCGCTCAACTACGGCGCGGGTGGCTGGGAGTCCGCATCGATCCGGATGCTCGCGACCGGCAAGGTCGAGGTCGTCACCGGCTCCAGCGCGCACGGACAGGGCCACGAGACGGCGTGGAGCCAGATCGCCGCAGACCAGCTCGGCATCCCCTTCGACGACATCGAGGTGCTGCACGGCGACACCCAGATCTCGCCCAAGGGCATGGACACCTACGGTTCGCGCTCCCTCGTGGTCGGTGGGCAGGCCGTGGTCCTGGCCGCGAAGAAGGTCGTCGAGAAGGCCAAGGTCATCGCGGCCCACCTGCTCGAGGCCTCGGCCGACGACCTGGAGTTCACCGGCGGCCGGTTCAGTGTCAAGGGCACCGACAAGGGCATCAGCATGGCCGAGGTCGCGCTCGCCACGTTCGCGGCCCACAACCTCCCCGACGGGGTGGAGCCGACGCTGGACGCCGACGCCACCTTCGACCCGGTGAGCTTCTCGTTCCCGCACGGCACCCACCTCTGCGCGGCCGAGGTCGACACCGAGACCGGAAAGGTGACGGTGCGCAAGTACGTCTCGGTCGACGACATCGGCACCATCGTCAACCCCCTCATCGTCGAGGGCCAGATCCATGGCGGGATCATCCAGGGCATGGCCCAGGCGCTCTGGGAGGAGGCGGTCTACGACGACCAGGGCACCCTGGTCTCCGGTTCGTTCGTCGACTACACGCTGCCCACGGCAGCCGACACGATCTCCCTGGTCACCGAGAACACCGTGTCCCCGGCCACGACCAACGACCTCGGCACCAAGGGCGTCGGCGAGGCAGGCTGCATCGCCTCCACCCCGGCCGTGGTCAACTCCGTCGTCGACGCCGTCCGACACCTGGGCATCAACGACATCGCGATGCCGTGCACTCCCGAGCGGGTCTGGACCGCCATCCAGTCCGCCGGTGCCCGCGTCGACGCGCCGACGACGGGGTCCGCACAACCGCACTTCGACGCCGACGCCCCCAACCAGGACCCGGCCGGTGGCGCCGATACCGGGTCCGCGACGAACGGAGCAGGCCAGTGATCCCGGCACAGTTCGACTACCTCGCCCCCACCTCGGTGGCCGAGGCGCTCAGCGCGCTGGCCGAGGCCGGCGACGACGCCAAGGTGATGGGTGGTGGGCAGAGCCTGCTCCCCATCCTGCGGATGCGGCTCAACGCCCCGGAGAAGGTCATCGACCTCGGCCGGATCGAGGAGCTGCGTGGCGTCCGCGAGGAGGGCGACCACGTCGTCATCGGTGCGATGACCACGTATGCCGACGTCCTGGCGAGCGACCTCGTCCGCCAGCACGCGGGGGTGCTCACGGACGCCATCGCCGAGGTGGCCGACCCCCAGATCCGGCACCGCGGCACGGTCGGTGGGGCCCTGGTCCACGCCGACCCGGCTGGTGACGTGGGCGCCCCGGCGCTCGCCCTGGACACCGAGTACGTCATCACCGGGCCCGGTGGGGAGCGCACCGTCGCGGCAGGTGACTTCTTCCTCGACCTGTTCGAGACTGCTGTCGGGGAGGGGGAGCTGCTCACCGCCATCCGCATCCCGAAGCACACAGGGTGGGGGAGCCGCTACGAGAAGTTCGTGCGGGTCGCCCACCAGTGGTCCATCGTCGCGGTCGCGGCGACGGTCCGCGTCGAGGGGGGCACCATCGCCGAGGCGAAGATCGGGCTGACCAACATGGGTTCCACCCCGCTGCGGGCCACCGCGGTGGAGCGGGCCCTGGTCGGCAAGGCCGCCACGGACGACGCGGTGCGCGAGGCCTGCGCGGCAGCAGCCGACGGCACCAACCCGCCCTCGGACCTCAACGGCGACTCCGACTACCGCAAGCACCTCGCCACCGTCCTCACCCGGCGCGCGGTCCTCGCTGCGGCAGGCGGGTGAGCCCGTGGAGCTGAGCCACACGTTCACGGTGCCCGCGTCGCTCGACCAGACCTGGGCCACCTTCATGGACCTGCAGGAGGTCGGCAGCTGCTTCCCGGGTGCCACGGTCACCGAGGTGACCGACACCGGGTTCTCCGGCACGGTCAAGGTCAAGCTCGGACCCATCGCGCTGGTCTACTCCGGCACGGGTTCGTTCATCGAGCGGGACGACACGGCTCATCGCGCGGTCATCGAGGCGAAGGGCAAGGACAAGCGGGGCAACGGCACCGCCGGGGCGACCGTGGCGATCCAGCTGTCCGACGCCGGTGACGGGAAGACCATGGCCGAGGTCCAGACCGACCTCAACGTCACGGGCAAGCCGGCGCAGTTCGGTCGAGGCGTCATGCAGGACGTGTCGGACAAGCTGCTCGGCCAGTTCGTCGCGTGCATCGAGGACAAGGTCGGCGCTCCCGCCGTGCCCGAGCCCGAGACCGCACCGGCGGGCGCGCCGGGGTCGGCGGCCACCGTGGCACCCGGGTCGGGCAGTCCTGCTCCCGTGCCGGCAGCCCCGGCTGCGGCCCGGACGCCCACCCCGAGCCGGGAGCCGGAGGCGCTCGACCTGGGCACCGCCGTCCTTCCCGTCGTGCTGAGGTCCTACGCCAAGCAGATCGCCGCCGGGCTCGTGGCCCTGCTCGCGGCGGTCGCGCTGGTCCTGCGCAGGCGCCGCAAGGGCTGAGCGCAGACCACGTCCGACTGGAGGGGCCGCACCGAGAGGTGGGGCCCCTCCGCTCGTCCGCTCACCTACGCTGGGCCCATGAGCGAGCCCACCGTCGTCGTCCTCAACGGCCCCAACCTGAACCTGCTCGGTGAGCGGGAGCCCGAGATCTACGGCCGCGACACCCTCGCCGACGTGGAGGCGCTGTGCCGCACGGCCGCCGGCCGGTCCGGCCTGGACGTGGACTTCCGTCAGAGCAACCACGAGGGCGTGCTCATCGACGCGGTCCACGAGACGCGCACGTCCGCAGTCGGGTTCGTCGTCAACGCCGGCGCCCTGACGCACACCTCGATCGCCCTGCGCGACGCGCTGGCGACGGTCACCGCGCCGATCATCGAGGTGCACCTGTCGAACGTGCACGCCCGGGAGGAGTTCAGGCACCACTCCTACCTCTCGGACATCGCGACCGCGGTCATCGTGGGCTGCGGCCCCAGCGGGTATGCGTACGCGGTCGCGCACGTCGCGGAGGTGGTGCGCCAGCGTTCCTGAGAGGGCACCTGAAGGGACCCACGCCCGCGACCGGGCGGGTGCGAACCACCCACGGATCGGGCGGCCGAACGGCCCCGGATCACGCGCCATACCCGTGCTGGACCCTCGATTTTCGGTCGGGGCACCGAAGCGTGTAGTCTCACCGTCGCACTTCCGCGCGGCTCGGCGAGCCCTGGCGTGCAGGCCCCCTTAGCTCAGTCGGTAGAGCGTTTCCATGGTAAGGAAAAGGTCGTCGGTTCGATTCCGACAGGGGGCTCTGGGAGAGGCGCCGCAAGGTGCTGCACCCCATGGCGGGGTAGCTCAGCTGGTTAGAGCGCACGACTCATAATCGTGAGGTCGCGGGATCGAGCCCCGCTCCCGCTACAACCGCGATTTCAGGAATCAGCCTGGACCCGCGTATTCTGTGGTGTCGCCGCTTGATGTCCTCCGATGTCAAGGCGCGCCCACAGACTTCACCACCGTCAGTTCCGAGAGCAGGTTGCCCCGTGGCTAGCAAGAGCGCAGACGTCCGCCCCAAGATCACCTTGGCGTGCGTGGATTGCAAGGAGCGCAACTACATCACCAAGAAGAACCGGCGGAACAACCCCGACCGGCTCGAGATGAAGAAGTTCTGCCCCCGCGACAAGAAGCACACGGTCCACCGCGAGACCCGCTGACCCCAGCGCTTCGACAGCCGCCCCCGGACGACAGTCCTCGGGCGGCTTCGTCGTCTGCGCCACCGCGCACCCTAAGGTGGTGACCATGGCCGTGAACGCAGACTTCGTGGGGCGCACCTACCCGCCCAGTGGCCCGTATGCCGTGAGCGCGGAAGGCCTCGCCGCCTTCGCCTCCGCTGTGGGTTCGACCGACCCGGTGCACACCTCGAGCGAGGCGGCGCGGGCCGCCGGCTACGCCGACGTGATCGCCCCGCCGACCTTCGCGGTCACCATCGCCCAGCAGTGCGACGCGGTGTTCGTCCAGGACCCGGAGGCCGGGATCGACTACAGCAGGGTCGTGCACGGCGAGCAGCGGTTCGTCCACCACCGCCCCATCACTGCCGGCGACGAGGTGCTCGGCACCCTCACCGTCGACTCCGTGCGCGCGGCCGGAGGCCACTCGATGGTCACCACCCGCACCGAGCTCAGCACCACCGCCGGCGAGGCCCTGTGCACCTCGACGTCCACCATCGTCATCCGGGGAGGGCAGTGAGCATGACCGCGCGCACCCTGGCCGACACCTCTGTCGGCGACACCATCGAGGCCCGCACCATCGCGGTGGGCCGTGAGAGCCTCGTGGCCTACGCCAGCGCCTCCGGCGACCAGAACCGCATCCACCAGGATGAGGCCTTCGCGACGTCGGTCGGCCTGCCGGACGTCATCGCGCACGGCATGTGGACGATGGGTGCCACGGGCGCGGTCGTCGAGGAGTGGGCCGGCGATGGCGGCAGGGTCGTCGAGTTCGGCTCCCGCTTCACCAAGCCTGTCGTCGTCCCCGAAGCCGGGGGAGCGATCGAGGTCCGTGGCGTCGTGAAGTCCGTCGACGAGCAGACCCGACGCGCCACCCTCGAGCTGACCGTCACCAGCGGTGACGACAAGGTCCTCGGGCGCTGCCTGGCCGTCGTCCAGCTCGACTGACCACCCATGCGCGAAGAGCACGACGTCCCCCTGGCAGACCTGACCACGATGCGCGTCGGGGGTCCTGCGGCTCGCCTGGTCACGGCGACGACGACCGACGAGGTCGTCGACGCGGTCCGTGAGGTGGACGACGCCGACGAGCCGCTGCTCGTCATCTCCGGCGGCAGCAACCTCGTGGTCACCGACGCAGGATTTCCGGGCACGGTGGTGCGCGTCGCCTCCGACGGCATCGAGGTCGAGTCGGCAGACCTGTGTGGCGGGGTGATGGTGCGCGTCGCGGCGGGAGTCCCCTGGGACGACCTCGTGGCGCGAGCCGTCGTCGAGGGCTGGTCCGGCATCGAGGCCCTGTCCGGCATTCCGGGGGGCACCGGTGCCACGCCGGTGCAGAATGTCGGCGCCTACGGCCAGGAGGTCGCCCAGACGATCGCGTCGGTGCGCACCTGGGACCGCAGCGAGCAGCGCGTCCGCACGTTCGCCTCGCTCGACTGCGCCTTCACCTACCGTCACTCGATCTTCAAGGCCACGAGCCGGTTCGTCGTCCTCGACGTGCTGTTCCAGCTCATCCCCGGCAAGCTCAGCCAGCCAGTGGGGTATGCCGACCTCGCCCGCCAGCTCGACGTCGCCGTGGGCGACCGGGTCCCGCTGGCCGCTGCGCGCGAGGCGGTCCTGGACCAGCGCCGTCGCCGGGGCATGGTGCTCGACCCCCACGACCACGACACCTGGTCGTGTGGCTCGTTCTTCACCAACCCGATCATCTCGGTGCCGCACTTCGCCGACCTCTCGGCGCGCGCCAGCGCCCGTCTCGGGGTCGAGGGCCCGACCCCGCCGCGCTTCGCCGACCCCGACGGCAACATCAAGACGAGCGCGGGTTGGCTCATCGAGCAGGCGGGCTTCGGCAAGGGGTTCAGCCTGCCGGGCAGCTCGGCCGCCATCTCGGACAAGCACACCCTGGCGCTGACCAACCGTGGCGGAGCCACCGCAGCCGAGGTCGCCGGCCTGGCCCGGGCGGTTCGGGACGGGGTCCACGAGGTGTTCGGGGTGGTCCTGGTCAACGAGCCCGTCCTGGTCGGCCACGGCCTGTAGGACTCAGCTCGGCGCAGCCAGCCAGGCGTCGACGTCCGCCAACGCGGCGTCCCGCACCGTGGCCGGCGCGCGGCTGGCCCGCAGCGATCCTCGGGCCAGCTCCGCGAGCTCCTCGTCGGAGAAGCCGAGCACCTCGCGGGCCGTGTCGTACTGGGCGGCCAGCCGCGACCCGAACAGCAGGGGGTCGTCGGCCCCGAGGGCGACAGGTATGCCGTGCTCCACGATGGTGCGCAGCGGCACCTCCTCCGGGGAGGCGTAGACGCCGAGGGCGACGTTGCTGCGTGGGCACACCTCGAGGGCGATGCCGGACTCGGCGACCCGCTGGAGGACCCTTGGTTCCTCGACGCAGCGCACACCGTGGCCGATCCGGTCAGGTGCGACGGCGTCGAGGGTGGCCTCGACCGCAGTCGGCCCGAGCAGCTCGCCGGCATGGGGCACCAGGGCCAGGCCGGCCCGTCGCGCCAGGGCGAAGGCCGCCGCGAACTCGGCCGTCACACCGCGTCGTTCGTCGTTGCTCAGCCCGAACCCCACCACCGTGCCGGGACCTTCGCCGGCGTACTGCGTCGCCAACCGGGCCAGGGTGCGGGCGTCTAGGGGGTGCCGGATGCGGCTGGCCGCGACGATGACGGCGACACCGGTGGCCTCCTCGCGGGACGCCGCGGCCGCCTCGTCGAGGATGATCTCCAGGGCCGGGGTGATCCCGCCGACGTACGGCGCGTACGACGTGGGGTCGACCTGGATCTCCAGCCAGCGCGAGCCCTCGGCTGCGTCGTCCTGGGCGGCCTCGCGGACGATGCGCCGCAGGTCGGCCTCGTCGCGCACGCAGGCGCGGGCCGCGTCATACAGCCGCTGGAAGCGGAACCACCCGCGCTCGTCGCGGGCGCTCAGCTGCGGAGGCCACCCGCTGGTGAGCGCCTCGGGAAGGCGCAGGCGGTGCTTGTCCGCGAGCTCGCGGAGGGTCTCGACGCGCATCGACCCGGTGAAGTGCAGGTGCAGGTGTGCCTTCGGGAGGGACTCGACCGGGCGGGGCATGGCGTGCAGTCTGGCACCGGGAAGGAACAGGAGAGGCGCCGACCCTCAGGGGGCCGGCGCCCCTGGTCAGGTGGGTGGGGTCAGCTGCCGTCGACGATGTGCATGGCCTGCTCCTCGGGGCTGAGGTCGCCCGATGCGCTGCCGCTCTCGTCGCCGAGCAGCTCGGAGTCGACGTCCGTGCGAGCGCCCTCGTCGGGGTCGGTCAGGGTCCCCGCCTCGGCGTCGCCCACCTCGGCGTCACCGAGGAAGTCCTGGTCGGGATCGATGCTGTCCGGGTCGTCACCGCCGATCCGCGGTTTCTCGTCCAGCCCGCTCTCGTGGTCCGGGGCGCCGTACGCGGAGTCGGGGTCAGGGACCTCCTGCATGATCCGTTGGTCGATGCTCTCGTCGAGGGCCTGCTCGGTGGCCGTCGTCCCCCACTCGGTGTTGCGTGGTTGCTGGTCAGGTGGGGACCAGGGCTCGTTGTCGCCCTCGCTGGCGTCCAGGAGTCCCTCCTGTCCGCTGCCGGCGTCGACGGAGTCGTCCACGCTGTAGCTGCCGAGGTCGTCCTCGATGCTTTCGGTGCCGGGCTGATCGCTCATGCCCCCACCCTGCGGCAGCGGCGGTGGCGCCGCAAGGCCAAGGGTCCCTGTCGTCGGGGACGGCGTCGGGGCTGTCGTCCGGGCTGTCGTCGGGGTTGTCGTCGGGGACGGTGTCGGGTTCGCTCAGGCGTGGCGCTCGGCGGCTGCGAGCAGGACGCAGGTCGCGACCGCCTCCATGGCCTGCGTGACCTGGTCCAGCGGGGGGAAGGTCGGGGCGAGGCGGATGTTGCGGTCGCGCGGGTCGTTGCCGAGGGGGAAGGACGAACCTGCCGGCGTCAGGGCGATCCCAGCGTCCTTGGCGAGCTGGACCACCCGGGAGGCGGTGCCGTCCAGGACGTCAAGGCTGACGAAGTAGCCGCCGGTCGGCCGGGTCCACGTGGCCACCCCCAGACCGTCGAGGCGCTCGGTGAGGACGCGCTCCACCTCGGCGAACTTCGGGGCGATGACCTGCCGGTGCTTGACCATGTGGTCGCGCACGCCCTGGGGTGAGCCGAAGAGCTGGACGTGCCGGAGCTGGTTGACCTTGTCGGGACCGATCGAGCCCTTGCCGAGGTGCCCGAGGTACCACTTCACGTTCTCGACCGACGCCGCGAGGAACGCCACCCCCGACCCGGCCCAGGTGATCTTGGACGTGGAGGCGAACATCACCGGGCGGTGGGGGTGGCCGGCCGCGGCCGCCAGGCTCAGGATGTCGGCGCTCTTCGCCTCGTCCTCGGTGAGGTGGTGCAGCGCGTAGGCGTTGTCCCAGAAGATCTTGAAGTCGGGCGCCGCGGTCTGCATCGACGCGAGCCGGGCCGCGACCTCCTGGGAGACCACCGAGCCGGAGGGGTTCGCGTAGGTCGGCACGACCCACATGCCCTTGATGCTGGGGTCGTTCACCACGAGTGCTGCGACCGCCTCGGCGTCCGGGCCGTCGTCGTGCATCGGCACGGTCACCATCTCGATGCCGAAGGACTGCAGCAGCGTGAAGTGCCGGTCGTAGCCCGGGACGGGGCAGATGAAGGTGACCTTCTTCTCCTGGCACCACGGGCGGGGGGAGTCGACACCGCCGTGCAGCAACAGGTCGACGAGCGTGTCGCGCATCATCGACAGGCTCGAGTTGCCGCCGGCCACGATCTGGCCGGGGTCGACCGACAGCAGGTCCGCGAACATCTCCCTCAGCTCCCGGCTGCCCTCGAGCCCGCCGTAGTTGCGGGTGTCGGTGCCGCTGGCGTCGGCGAAGCCGTGGGGGAGGGTGAGCAGCTCGTTGGACAGGTCGAGCTGTTCACTGGCCGGCTTGCCGCGCGTCAGGTCGAGCTTCAGCCCGCGCTCCTTGAGGGCGGCATACGCCACCTGCTGCTCCCGGGCGAACGACGCGAGGTCGTCGGCGGAGCGCTCGGCGAGGGGGGAGGGGCGGCTGGTGTCGGTCTGCTCGGTCACCTGGCCATGCTCCCAGAGCCGCGGGGGGCCACGCAGCGGGCGTCCGTATGGTGCGCAGCCAGCACCGGGGGCAGCCCCTCACCGGCCAGCGGGGCCCGGCGCGGACAGCCAGGGCCCGCCGCCGGGAGCGAGTTCGCATTCGGGGCACCGGCTCACGTATGCTTGCTTCCCGGTTGACTTCGACCATGCTTCCGGCGTGCCCTCGGGCAGGTCGTGCGCGTGGGGGAGGCAGCCACCGGAACTCCTCGCTCCCCGCAAGGCGTTCCGTAGGGCAGTGGCTCAATTGGTAGAGCTCCGGTCTCCAAAACCGGCGGTTGGGGGTTCGAGTCCCTCCTGCCCTGCTTAGCAGGACCTGCGGCCGACCCGGCAGCACGGCAGACATCAGTGAGAAGAGGCATCGTGACGGACGTGAGCGCGCAGACCCGCGGCTCGGGTCGCACCAGCCGCAAGGGCGGCAAGGGCGGCAACCCGATCTCCCGGCTCTTCCGCTCGATCTCGCTGTTCGTCAGCCAGATCCTCGACGAGCTGCGCAAGGTCGTCCGGCCGACGCGCACCGAGCTGATCAACTACACGATCGTCGTGATCGTGTTCGTCGTGTTCGTGATGGCCATCGTCGCCTCCGTGGACTTCGGCTTCACCAGGCTCGTCCTGTGGGTTTTCGGCGGCTAGTCGCCGCCGCGCCGCACTGACCCGGGGTTTCACCCGGTGAACACCAGAAGGAAAGTAGGTCATCAGCGTGTCCGACCAGAGGACCACCGACAACGCGGAGCCGCAGGCCGACGAGGTCACTGCGAGCACCGATGCCACCGAGCTCGAGGAGCCCGGGACGGACCCTGTCGACGACTCCGTGGACACCGACGCCACCGCCGAGGCCGACGCCACCGAAGGTGACGAAGTCGAGGCGGACAGTGGCGACACCGAGGGTGACGACGCCGAGGCCGACAGTGGCGACACCGAGGGTGACGACGCCGAGGCCGACAGCGGTGACACCGAGGGTGACGACGAGGCCGAGGCCTCCGAGGTCTCGTTCAGCGACAGCGACGACGCCGCCGTGACAGGCGACGCCGAGGCTGGTGACGAGGTCGACATCGACGCCCCAGCGGCCGACCCGGTCAAGGAGTTCAAGGACGCCCTGGCCAGCAAGTTCGGTGACTGGTTCGTCGTCCACTCCTACGCGGGCTACGAGAACCGCGTGAAGGCGAACCTCGAGAACCGCACGACCTCCCTCAACATGGAGGACTTCATCTTTGAGGCCGAAGTGCCCATGGAAGAGGTCACCGAGATCAAGAACGGCCAGAAGAAGCTGGTCCGCCGCGTCCGGATGCCCG
>JBDSKZ010000125.1:0-7747 GCA_039916625.1 Pedococcus sp. | reverse complement strand
GGCAGGTCGGGCGCCGCCCGCTCCCCCGTCGCGAGGGTGAACAGGGTGTCCCCGTCCAGCAGGGTGTGCACGGGGTGGACGGCCCTCGCGAGACCGTCGTGGCCGAGCCCGCTCACCTTCTGGCACTGGGCCTTGGTGAGCGTGGCATCGGTGGCGACCACGCCGATCGTCGTCGCCGTGCCTGGCCGGACCGGCTGCCCCTCGTATGCCGCCGCGGCGCGTGAGCGCGCAGCCTCCAGCTCGCCGGCGACCGGCACCCCGACGTGGTCGAACTCGCCGTCGAGGCCGAAGCGGACCGCGAAGAGCTCTCCGGTCCGCCCGTCCACGGCCGTGCCCATCGCGTTGACCGCGACCAGCGCGGCCACCGTGGTGCCGTCGTCGAGCACCGCGCTGGCCGAACCCACTGCGCCCTTGAGCCCACCGACCTTGGCGCCGGTGCCCGCGCCCACACAGCCCTGCTCGACGGCGTCACCCGTCGCGGCGTCGTGGGCCGCGGCTCCGTCGGCGGCGCCCGGCGCGTGGCCGAACTCGCCACCACGCCCGAGGTCGAACAACACCGCGGCGGGCACGATCGGCACCACCTGACCGGGTTCGCCCATCGGCCAGCCGATCCCAGCGGCATACAGGCGCTGCACCACCCCGTCGGCGGCGGCGAGGCCGAAGGCACTCCCACCGGTGAGGACCACGGCGTTCACCCGGTCGACGAGGTTGCGCGGGTCGAGCAGGTCGGTCTCGCGGGTGCCAGGGGCGCCGCCGCGGACGTCGACCCCGCCGACCGCACCACCCTCGGGCACCAGGACCACGGTGGTGCCGGTGAGCCAGCCGGGCTCGGCGCGGGTGGCGTGACCGACCCGCAGGCCCGGCACGTCGGTCAGGGAGTTGGTCCGGCCGATGCGCACGAGGCTCAGTCCCCGGATGCGTCGATGACGCAGAACCGGTTGCCGTCCGGGTCCTCGAGGACGACGAAGTCGCAGGGCTCGTCGGGGTAGGGCCAGTCCTCGACGCGGCGGCCACCGAGGCCCAGGAGTCGCTCGACCTCGGCTCCCTGGTCGGCGGCGTAGAGGTCGGGGTGGACGTGCGGGAACGGGTCCGGCCGGCGCTCGCCGAGGTTGAGCGACAGGCGGGGA
Organism: Pedococcus sp.; assembly: GCA_039916625.1. GTDB lineage: Bacteria > Actinomycetota > Actinomycetes > Actinomycetales > Dermatophilaceae > Pedococcus. The sequence goes on along the minus strand of JBDSKZ010000125.1, from coordinate 6,620 downwards.
CCAAGCACGATGGGGCCGGTCCGCAGTCCCGCGCTCACGAGAGCTCCAGGTGGTGGGCCGCGTCGTGCGGGACGAACCCGACCCGCTCGACCATCGGGCGGGTGAACCTCCCCGCCGTCATCCGCACCTCGGCGAGACCTTCGGCCCGCGACCAGTCGATGGCAGCGTGGAGCAGGTGCTCACCGACGGCCAGACCGCGGTGGGTGGGGCGGACGAAGAAGGTCTCGACGAGCAGGAACCCGCCGTCAGCGCCTCGGCCGGGCCACGGCAGGGCGGGAACGACCGAGGCCTGCAGGTATCCCGCGTGCTGGTCGTCGACCTCGGCGATCCACGCCGGGCGGGTGCGCTGCTGGGCCGACCACGCCCGCGCGAACCGGTCGAGGAAGCCTGGTTCGGGCCGGCCACCGCGGTGCAGCGCGCACTGCAGCGTCAACCCGGCGACGACCAGGGCATCGTCGGGTCCGGCGGGGCGCGTGTGCACGTCGGTCACGGCCGCAGTCAAGCACGCGCGGGGGGTATGGCGCTCGCAGAGCACGCGAGCGTCATACCGGGGTGGCCCGGCCTCGACGCCTGCCCAACCCCCGCCCGGCACGCCCGCAAAGCGGGGGTTGTTCCGGGAAACCGGTGTCTACAAGTCCCGTGTCGCCGAGCATCTCCCGCTTTGCGGCTGTGCCTTGGCCGGGTGGCTACAGCTGGACGCCGAGGCGCCGGGCGCTGCGGGCGCGCTGGCGCGAGGCGCGCAGCCGGCGCAGTCGCTTGATGAGCATCGGATCGGCCTCGAGCGCGGCCGGGGAGTCGATGAGGGCGTTGAGCACCTGGTAGTAGCGGGTGGCGCTCATGTCGAAGAGCTCCTTGATGGCCTGCTCCTTGGCGCCGGCGTACTTCCACCACTGCCGCTCGAAGGCGATGATCTCGCGATCGCGCTCGCTCAGACCTGCAGCGGCGCTGACGTGATCCTGCTGGTGTGCGGCGTTCACTCTCGACCCTTCGTCCCGGTGCCTTGCTGGGGCAACTATACGGAGGGAATCACATGGTTGTCATTCTGTTCGGGCCTCAGGCCATCGTGTCGAGGATGGCGGTGATGTCGTCCTCGGAGGTCCTGGGGTTGACGATCGCGAACCGCGTCAGCGTCTCGCCGGCGTGCGACGTGGGCACGACGAACGCGAACTGGTCGGCCAGCAACCGGTCGGACCACTGCTGGTAGTCCGCGGGCGTCCAGCCGATTCGTCGGAAGACCACGACGGACAGGTCGGGCTCGCGGACCACCTCGACGTAGTCGCGGCGCCCGATCTCCTCGGCGGCGAACCGGGTCACCGTCAGCGTCCGCTCGACGGCCTCGGTGTAGGCCTTCGTCCCGTGCGTGGCAAGGCTGAACCAGAACGGCAGGCCGCGCGCGCGACGGGTGAGGCCGACGGAGTAGTCGGTGGGGTTCCAGTCGGGCGTCCCGGTGAGGACGTCGAGGTAGGACGCGCGCTGGGTGTGCGCAGCTCGCGCCAGCGCAGGCTCACGGTAGAGCAGGGCGCAGCAGTCGAACGGTGCGAAGAGCCACTTGTGCGGGTCGACGATGAAGGAGTCGGCGTGCTCGATCCCGGCATAGAGATGGCGGACGGAGGGGGCGGCAAGGCCGGCGCCGCCATAGGCGCCGTCGACGTGGAACCAGATCCCGAACTCCCGGCACACGGCCGAGACGGACTCGAGGTCGTCGACGATGCCGAAGTTGGTCGTCCCCGACGTGGCCACCACGGCGAAGAAGGTGTCAGGACCGTTCTCGAGCAGCACCTCGCGCAGCAGTGGACCGGTGAGGCGACCCATCTCGTCGACGTCGACACCGACGAACTCGGCATCCATCACGTCGCACGCTGACTGGATCGAGGAGTGCGCTCCGTGCGTCGCGGCGACGCGCCACGGGCGGGCCCCCCGGCCCTGCCGGCTACGGTGCGTCGCCTCCATGCGAGCCGTATGGCGCGCCGCGACCAGGGCCGACAGGTTGCCGATGGTGCCGCCGGGCGCGAAGACCCCGCCTGCCTCGGGCGGGAGCCCGACGAGGTCGGCGATCCAGCGCAGTGCCTGGTTCTCGGCGTAGACCGCACCCGCTCCCTCGAGCCACGAACCGCCGTAGATCGAGGAGGCACCGACCACCAGGTCGAACATCGCTGCGGACTCGGTGGGCGCGCACGGGATGAAGGACAGGTAGCGCGGGTGGTCGGTGGAGATGCATGCCGGGGCCAGGTCCTCCTCGAAGAGCTTGAGCGCGGCGAGCCCGCCGATGCCGTCGGCCGTGATGGTCATCCCCGCCGCGACGTCGAGCTCGGCCAGCGTCCGTGGCCCGTCGAGCGGGACCGGGTCGAGCTTCAACCGGTCGGCGGAGTAGGCGAAGATCGCGTCGCCGAGGATTTCGAGCTGCTGGTCGCTGTAGCCGTGCACGCGGTGAGTCTAGGGGCGGGGCGCCGCGAAAAGCTCAGCCCTCAGCCCGACCACGTCGTCGACGACCGTGAGCGGACCAGCGGCCTCGAGGGCAGGCCGCAGCCCGGCACCCCAGGTGACCGCCAGGGCCCCCATCCCCGCGGCCCGAGCCGCCTGCACGTCGACGGTCGCGTCACCGATGTACACGCAGTCGGCGGGTGCGGCACCGAGCCGCCGCGCGGCATACAGCAATGGCGCGGGGTCGGGCTTGTGCAACGGGGTGGCCTCTTGGCCGGCGAGCACGTCGATCCGCTCGGCCAGGCCCACCGCGCGCAGCCCCAGCTCCACGGTCTCGGCCTTCTTGGAGGACACCACCCCGGTCCGCGCGCCGGCCGCGTGCAGGTCGTCGAGCAGCTCGGGGATGCCGTCGACGGGGCGGATCAGCGCGTCGTGGTTGGCGAGGTTCCAGGTGCGGTAGGCGTCGGTGAGCTCCTCGCCGTGACCGGGGTACCGCTCCTCCAGCACCGGCTGCAGCGGGCGGCCGATCCACGAGCGCACCTCGTCGTCGTGGGCCGGCTCCCCGAGCACGCAGGTGAGGGCGTGGCGGTAGGACGCGACGATGAGCGGGATGGTGTCGGCCAGGGTGCCGTCGAAGTCGAAGAGCACCACCGGCCAGCGCAGGGAGTTCACCGGCCCAGCGTAGGCAGGCTGCGCACGCCGTCCGCACGACGGGCAGGACCGCGACGGCAGGGCTACGTTTCTGCGTATGCCGCCTGCTGCCCTTCCCGAGCTCGTCCACCCCTCGTGGGCGCAGGCGCTCGAGCCGGTCGCGGGCGCCGTCACCGCGATGGGCGAGTTCCTGCGTGCGGAGGTGGCGGCGGGTCGCGGGTACCTGCCGTCCGGGAACCGCGTGCTGCGGGCGTTCGAGCAGCCCCTCGACGCGGTCCGCGTGCTCATCGTCGGCCAGGACCCCTACCCCACGCCCGGTCACGCCGTCGGCCTGTCGTTCTCCGTCGCGCCGGACGTGCAGCCGGTTCCGCGAAGCCTGGCGAACATCTACCAGGAGCTGGGGACCGACCTCGGGCTGCCACGGCCGAGCACCGGCGACCTCTCGCCGTGGGCCGACCGCGGGGTGCTGCTGCTCAACCGCGTCCTCACCGTCGAGCCCGGCAGGTCCGCCAGCCACCGAGCCAAGGGCTGGGAGCCCATCACGGCACAGGCAATCGCAGCCCTCGTGGCCCGAGGGGGCCCGCTCGTGGCGATCCTGTGGGGACGCGACGCCCGCAACCTCGCGCCCCGGCTCGGCGACGTCCCGTCGGTCGAGAGCGCGCACCCTTCACCCCTGTCGGCCCATTCGGGGTTCTTCGGTTCGCGGCCGTTCAGCCGCGCCAACGACCTCCTCACCCAGCAGGGCGCCGACCCGATCGACTGGAGCCTCCTGTGACCGACCCCGTGACCGAGCCTGTGACCGAGCCTGTGACCGACCACGCCACCGACCTGCCGGACAACCAGACCCACCTGCCCGAGAGTGGCGGCAAGGTCTGGCAGCGTTACGTGGCCCTCGGCGACTCCTTCACGGAGGGGATGTCCGACGCCGATCCCGAGCACGACAACGCCTACGTCGGCTGGGCCGACCGGCTCGCCGGCCGCCTCGCCGAGGTCGCCCACGATGCTGGCGCCGACTTCGCCTACGCCAACCTCGCGGTGCGCGGCCGGCTGCTCGCCGACGTCATCGGACCCCAGCTCGACGCGGCCCTGGAACTGCGGCCAGACCTGGTCTCGGTGGTCGGTGGTGGCAACGACATCCTGCGCCCGAAGGCCGACCTCGATGCCATCGCCGACCAGCTCGAGGCCGCAGTCGTGCGCCTGCGCGAGGCCGGCAGCGACGTCCTGCTCGCGACGCCCACCGACCCGCAGGGCGCTCCCCTGCTGCGCCACCTGCGCGGCCGGCACGCGATCCACTCGGCCAACATCTTCAGCATCGCCCAGCAGCACGGTTGCTACGTGATCAACCAGTGGGGCATGGACGCCCTCAAGGACTTCCGGCTGTGGGCGGACGACCGCATCCACATGACCGGCGAGGGGCACCGGCGCGTCGCGCTCAACGCCTTGTCCGCGCTGGGTCACGACACCGACCGCGCCGACTGGAGCACGCCACTTCCGCCGCTGCCGGCGCTCGGTCGACGGGAGGCCACCGCTGCCAACGCCGCCTGGGCCAGGACGCACCTCGCCCCGTGGGTGCAGCGTCGCCTGCGCGGCGAGTCCTCCGGCGACGCGGTCACCGCCAAGCGCCCCGAGCTCACCCCCGTCGAGCAGACCGAACGCCATACCTGAGCGGCCCGAGCCCACTCGTCGAGAATCGGCGATGCAAGTAGTAGGACGTCCTACAACTACCCTTGCCGCATGCCTGCCACCCGTCTGATGCCCTCCGAGGAGGGTCAGGACCTCATCGACCTGACCCGCGAGATCTGCGCCAAGGAGCTCGCACCCGTCGTGGACGGGGCCGAGCGCGACGCGGCGACGACGCCCCGGCTGCCGCTCGAGGCGTTCCGGGTGCTCGGCCGGGCCGGACTGCTCTCGCTGCCCTACCCCGAGGAGTTCGGCGGCGCCGACCAGCCGTATGAGGTCTACCTCCAGGTCGTCGAGGAGATCGCCTCGGTCTGGATGAGCGTCGCCGTGGGCGTCTCCGTGCACGGACTCACCTGCTACCCGGTGGCGGCGTTCGGCACCGACGAGCAGAAGGCGCGACTGCTGCCCGACATGCTCTCCGGCGACCAGCTCGGCGCCTACTGCCTCTCCGAGCGCAGCGCCGGCTCCGACGTCGCCGCGATGACCACCCGCGCCGTCGCTGACGACGAGACCGACCCGACGTCCTACCGGCTCAAGGGCACCAAGGCCTGGATCTCGCACGCCGGCCACGCAGACTTCTACACGTCATTCGTCCGGACCTCTGACGACGGTGGCCGCGGACTCTCCTGCTTCGTCGTCCCCGGCGACTCCGACGGTCTCGCGTTCGGCACCCCCGAGAAGAAGATGGGCCTGCACTGCGACACCGTCAGCGAGGTGCACTTCGAGGGCGTGGACGTCCCGGCCGACCGCCTCGTCGGCGAGCGTGGTCAGGGCATGGCCATCGCCCTCTCCGCCCTTGACTCCGGACGCCTCGGAATCGCCGCTGCTGCAACGGGTCTCGCCCAGGCTGCCCTCGACCGCGCCGTCGACTACGCCAAGGACCGCCAGCAGTTCGGCCGCCCCATCGGTGACAACCAGGGACTCGCCTTCCTGCTCGCCGACATGGAGGCAGCCGTGACCTCGTCCCGCGCGGCGTACATCCACGCGGCTCGGCTGCGTGACGCCGGACGTGCGTTCAGCAAGGAGGCGGCAGTCGCCAAGCTCATCTGCACCGACAACGCCATGCGCGTCACCATCGACGCGGTGCAGGTGCTGGGCGGCGCCGGCTACACCCAGGACTTTCCCCTCGAGCGCTACATGCGCGAGGCCAAGGTGACCCAGATCTTCGAGGGCACCAACCAGATCCAGCGCCTCGTGATCAGCCGCCAGCTGCTCCGAGGCTGACCTCGCCCGCCCCGACACCTCCCCCATCGAAAGGCCGAAAACCCTTGCAGATCAACGACTCCACCGTCGCCCTCGTCACGGGAGGAGCCTCAGGCCTCGGTGGCGCCACCGTCCGCCGCCTGCATGCGGAGGGCGCTGCCGTGGTCATCGTCGACCTCCCGTCCTCCCCGGGCCAGGCCCTCGCCGACGAGCTCGGGGACATGGCGCAGTTCGTGCCGGCCGACGTCCGGGACGAGGCGCAGGTACAGGCCGCGATCGACGCCGCGGCCGAGCTGGGCACGTTGCGGATCGTCGTCAACTGCGCCGGTGTCGCCACCCCCGGCCGCGTCGTCGGCAAGCGCGGCCCGCTGGGCCTCGAGGACTTCGCCAACGTCGTCAACATCAACCTGATCGGCACCTTCAACGTGCTGCGACTCTCGGCCGCCGCAATGCTCGACAACGAGCTGGTGGACGGTGACCGCGGCGTGGTCGTCATGACCGCGTCGATCGCCGCCTACGACGGCCAGATCGGACAGGTCGCGTATGCCGCCAGCAAGGGTGGCGTCGTGGGACTCACCCTCAGTGCCGCACGCGACCTCGCCGACAAGGCGATCCGCGTCGTCACCGTCGCCCCCGGCACCTTCGAGACGCCGATGCTCGCCGGC
>JBDSKZ010000124.1:0-10824 GCA_039916625.1 Pedococcus sp. | reverse complement strand
GTGTGCACCCGAGACTGACCCTTGAACCGCGCCAGGTAGGCCGCGACAGCGCGGCGAAGACGCTCCGAGACCGGAGGCAACACAACAGGAATCAGAATCTGTGAAGTAGCCATTCCGCAGCGTCCGCTCATCGCCCCCAACGGTCAAGGAATCACACCACGCGCGGCAGAACCGGATGTCGTCAGCCCTCAGCGAGGGCTCCGCGAATCTGTTTCAGGATCGCTGGGATGTCGGTGTCCAGGGTCCGGCTGATGATCGAGGGTTCCACGAGTAGGTAGCCGTGAGCGATGCGGTTGCGCATGCCCCACATCAGGGGCCAGTTGTTGTCGAACAGTCCGTGGCGCACGTCGGGATCGAGCCGGTTCAAGACCTCCACACCTGCTGAGAGCCGCATGCAGACGGCGTCGATGACCAGCTGATCGGTGAGGTCGCCTTGAGCATGGTTCAGCATCAGTGCGAAGTGGGTCAGAGCCTCTAGAAGGACTTCCTGATCTGACCGGCTCATAACAGCACCGCTTCTGCCAGGATTCGTTCCCTCAGGTCAGGTCTGATCGCGCTGTCCGGGACGAGGTCGACCGGGATGCCAATGGCTGCGGCGAGGCGTTGCTCGAGCCGTCCCAGTTCCATCAGACTCAATGGGTCGCCCATGGTGAACAACAGGTCCACGTCGGAGTCGGGTCCGTCCTGACCCGTGGCGACCGAGCCAAAGACCCGGACGCGGCCGCCGCCGGCTTCGGCGACGATCTGTCGTACGCGGCCGGCGTTGCCGCGCAGGCGCCGCGCAAGCGGAGACGTCCCGTGGAACCGCAACAGTCGGGACACCTCAGGTTGACTACGGCCGATCTGCTGGCCGATCTGCCGCTGGGTCATCCCCGCTGCGGCAGCCCGGCGTACTGCACTCACCAGCTCTGCGCGCGCGCGGCCCGACGCCTCGTCTGTGCGACGAGCGACCTCGACCAAATCCTGCGCCGTCATGACTCTACGATAGCAACTGTTATAGGCCCTGCCCGAGCACCAAACCTAACGTCCTCCATTCGGCAGATCCGGAACATGACAGGGCCACCCGCCAACCGCCGACAGGGCAACCCCAGTGAGTCACCACGGCAGGTGAACCGCGACCTCGGTCGAGCCGGTTGTCGACTCGACCGAGGGACTTCAGCGGCTGGTGGCGGGTTCCTAGCCGCCGCTCACGCCGATGTAGACGGCCGCGTTGCCGTTGGGGTTCAGCAGGATGGCAGGTGCCAGGCACCGGTCGGGCAGCATGACCCTGGCCCGGATCTTGGCGTCGCCCATGGCGTCGAAGGCCACGGGGGCCGTGGTGGCGACGACCGCTCCACCGCAGGCGACGCTGGCACTGAGCTGGGGCACCGGGTTGCCCCGGCCCGGGATCACCAGTCCCTCGACCTCGACTCGCACCGAGCCGTCGCGGGACAGCCGGGCCTCGCCCTCGTCGATGACCCAGGGGGCGCCGCCAGCCTTGACGCCGAACAGCATCGGGTCGGTGACCAGGCTGCCGGCGATGGAGGCGCGCAAGATCGACTCGTCGTTCTTCTCGTGGCCGGACGAGCTGCCGCTCGCCAGGGCGGCGGTGGAGCCGAAGGCGACAGCAGCAACGACAGCCCCTGTGGCAGCGGCGAGACGCGTGGGTGACTTCATGACTGACCTCTTTGTCGGGTGGGGAGGTCCCCGGTGGACCTCCTCATCGGGAGACGAGGTGGCTGCCCCGTGAGTTCAGCGCGGGCAGGTCGCATTCCGCGCAGTGGGCTTCAGAACATCGACAGGCAGGCCAGCCCATGCACCGTTGCCCTGACGGCGGGTGTCGGTGGGGCGCAGCCGAGCGCGGTACCGACAACAAGGTCACTTGACGTGCAGCGGTGAGGTCAGCGCTGACAGCCGATGGGGACCTGGACCAGTCCCGTTGCCGGCAAGGCGCGCTCGACGGTGCTGCTGACGCCCCACTGCGCGCACTTCGGCGTCGGCTGGCCCGTCTACCAGAACGCCCAGACGACCACCAGCACCATCGCGAGGCGCAGCACGACACGGAGACCGACGAGCTCCCGGACCGTCTCCATCCGCCGAGTACGGCGCAGCCGAACCGCAGAACCAGAGGTCAGGCGGCAGAGGGGTGCGCCGTGGTTCGTTGGCGCACGACCGCTCGGGTGAGGGCCACGACGAGCAGCGTGGCCACGAGCATGTGCACGACGACAACGGCCCACGGCAAGCCAGTGAAGTACTGCGTGTAGCCGACCACGCCCTGGAGCAGGGTGACCGCGAGGACCACGGCCCAGGCGCGTCCGGGCGCGGCGGTGCCGCCGGTGAGGCGGGCAGCGATCCAGGTGGCCACGACTAGGCCGACGAAGAGCATGACGGCGTCGGCATGCATCCACGAGACGGTGCGCGGGTCCAGACCCAGGCGGGCCGGCTCGTCGGCATCACCGGAGTGCGGTCCGGACCCGGTGACCACGGTGCCCAGGGCCAGCACCACCGCGGCGACGCCACAGGTGACCCAGCTGAGGCGCTCGACCAGGGGGTGCACGGTCAGGGCGCCGGGGCCGGCAGGTTCCTGCGCCCTGAAGTAGAGCAAGGCTGCTGCGGTGACGAGCCCCATCGAGACGAGGAAGTGTGCGGCGACGGTGATCGGGCTCAGGCCGGTGAGGACGGTGACGCCCCCGAGTACGGCCTGGACGGCGACGCCACCGAGGACGACGAAGGCCGGGACGAGCAGGTCGCGGCGACGGTCGGCCCAACGCCAGACCGCGACGACGGCCAGGAGGGCCGCGATGCTCACCAGGCTGGTGAGCATGCGGTTGCCGAACTCGATGTAACGGTGGAACCCCTCCTCCTGGTGCGGCACGGGGGTGTAGGACCCCGGGACGCACTGGGGCCAGGTGGGGCAGCCCAGTCCGCTGCCGGTGAGGCGGACCAGGCCACCCGTGACGACGATCAGCACCTCGACGACGAGGTTGAACCCCAGGATCCGGGACAGCCAGGTCGAGCCGGTCGAGGCCGCGTGAGCGGTCAGGGGAGGCGTCGAGACGGGTGCTGCGTTCACGCAACGAGGGTACGTCTCAGGGGGAACCCTGATGACGCTGGGGGAGTCACCCGATGGTCGAGGCCGCCACGGGCTGGCTGACTGGAGCCATGACGAGAAACGCCTGGAGGGTGAGCGCGACGTGGATGTTGCTCTTTGCCGGGATCCACACCTACTGGGGACTCGGTGGCACCGCCGTGTTGCCGCCCGGGATCTCGGTGCGCGACGACCCCGCCCTGCTGGTCATCGACCTGGTGGCGATCCCGCTGTGCCTGGCGGGTGCGGTCACCGCGTGGTTGCTGCGACCCCGGCAGCGCCACGCCAGGCTGCGGCACCGGGCGTGGCTGCTGTGGCCGGCGCAGGTCGGCGCCGCGGTGATGCTCGGCCACGTCGCGTCGAACGTCGCGTTCGCCCTGCCAGGAGTCGCCGCCGGCAACGGTGTCAGTGACACGCGGTGGCGCTACCTGCTCGTGTACGAGCCGTTCTGGCTGGTGGGAGGGCTGGCGCTGGCGGGCACCGTGGTGGCCTTCCGTCGCGAGCTGAGGGCTCAGTCACTCCAGCGGAACAACCGGCGGGCGAGCAGTGTCGCGACCGCGCCCCAGACCACGAGGACCGCCCAGTGGGCCGGACTGGCAGCCTCGTCCACCAGCGCGGCGCGCAGGCTGTCGCCAAGGGCTGCCGAGGGCAGCAGCTCGACCACGGGCGCGAACCGGTCGGGCAGCTCGCTCCCCGCGACGACGACACCACCGAGTGCGAGCAGGACCAGCCACACCAGGTTGGCGAGGGCGAGCACTCCCTCGGCGCGCAGCGTGCCCCCGAGCAGGAGCGCGAGGGCCACGAAGGCCCACGTGCCCAGCAGCGTCGAGACCACCGCCGCCGGTATGCCGCCCCAGCGCGGCTCCCAGCCGAGCGCCAGTCCGACCCCGGCGATGACGAGGAACTGAAGGACGATCACGGTCAGGACCGCTGTCGCCTTGGCGACGAGCAGGCCAGTGCGGCCGAGGGGAGAGACCCCGAGCAGGCGGAGCACTCCGTAGCGGCGGTCGAAGCCGACCGAGATCGCCTGACCGGTGAAGGCCGAGGAGATGACGCACAGCGCCAGGACACCGGGCACGACGAGGTCCACCCGGCGGCCGTCACCGACGGGAATGCCGGTGGTGGACACCAGTCCGACCAGGACGGCGACGGGCAGGACGAGGGCAACGAGCAGCTGCTCGCCGTTGCGCAGCAGGGTGGTGGCCTCGAAGCGGGCCTGGGCGAGGACCCGGGCGCGGGCCGGTGCTGCAGCGCTCATGCGGCGGACCGGCGGGTGAGGGCGAAGTAGCGGTCCTCGAGGCGCTGGCCGTCGGTGACCTCGGCGAGCGACCCCTGGGCGACGACCCGACCGGCAGCCATGACGACGATGTGGTCAGCGAGGCGCTCGGCCTCCTCGAACGAATGGGTCGTCAGGACCACGGCAGCGCCCGCGTCGGCGACCTCGCGCACGAGGTCCCAGACGTCGAGCCGGGCATGCGGGTCGAGTCCGGCGCTGGGCTCGTCGAGGAAGGCGACCTCGGGACGACCGATGAGCGCGGCAGCGAGCGCGACACGCTGCTTCTGGCCACCGGACAACCGGCGCACCGAGGTCGTCGCGAAGTCGCCGATCCCTAGCCGGGTGACCAGGTCGTCCAGGGACGCTGGGGCGGCATACAGCGAGCCCAGGTGCCGCAACAGCTGGAGGGGGCGGGCGGCGTTGGGGAGCCCCCCGTCCTGGAGCATGACACCGACGCGGGCCCGGTGGTCGGCGCTCGCGTGCCACGGATCGGCGCCGAGCACCCTCACCTCGCCGGCATCACCACGTCGCAGGCCCTCGCAGCACTCGACCATGGTGGTCTTGCCTGCGCCGTTGGGGCCGAGGACGGCAGTGACCTGCCCCGACATCGCGGACCAGGTCGCCCCATCGAGCGCGACGGCGTCGCGATAGCGCTTGGCTAGGCCGGTCACGGCGACTGCGGGTTGCACGGCCCGAGTGTAGGTCGCACGAGGCGGCCCGGCTGCCTCGGGGCGAGCACCCTCCTGACCCGGAACGGGGCTGCCTGCTGGACGCCTGCCTGCGCGCCTGCCTGAGGGCCCTGCCAGGTGTCGTCGTGACCACTAGGGCATCTGCCCCATGTGGGTGGGCACCTCAGCCGCGCAGCGTAGGGGTCGTCGAAGCACCAACCCCAGCGCAGCACCCACCGAGGAGCACACCATGAGCATCACGTCAGACCCGCTGTCCGTCGCCGCCGAGGTCGCCTACCGCCGCGAGACGCTGGCCGTCGGCCTGCCCACCGTGGGCCGGGCCCGCAGTCCCCACGGGTTCGCGGCGAACGTCCTGCGGCATGCGCCGCGCCTGCACGACCGACTCAGCACCGCGCGCCACGCCTGACCTGGCCGCTGCAGTGGCCCTCAGGGCCATCACCGCGGGGGTTCGTTCCCTCCGACATAATCGACGGCGTGGGTCTGGAAGACGCAGGAAGCAGCTTGCTCGTGGGGCGGGGCGACGAGGTAGGTCGCCTTGTCGCCCTCACTGGTGTCGGCACCACGGTGGACCTGTCCCCGGGCCCTGGCCGGCGTGCCGTGCTGGCGCACGGCAGCGTGGTCCTGTCGGGCGATGCCGGCATCGGGAAGACCCGGTTGCTCGCCGACGTGGCCCGCACCGCCCGCGAGCACGGCTGGACGGTGCTCGTCGGACATTGCGTGAGCGAGACTGGCCAGTCCCTTCCCTACCTGCCCATGCTCGAGGTGTTCGGACGCCTCCGGGCACAGGCGCCCGAAGCGGTCGAGGTCGCGATGCGCGCCCACCCCGGTCTGGCTCGACTCTTGCCGGGGCACCGTCCCGAGATGTCTGCCGCGGCGCGGTCGGACGACGGACCGGGTTCCGCTGACCGCGGGGACCTCGTCGCCTCGGTCCACGCGGCCCTGGAGCAGGTCGGGGCCCTGGTCCCGCTGCTCGTCGTGGTCGAGGACGTGCACTGGGCCGACCAGTCCTCCCGCGATCTGTTGAGCCTGCTGTTCACCCGTGGTTTCAGCAGCGCGGTGAGCGTCGTCGCGTCCTATCGCAGCGACGACCTGCACCGCCGCCATCCCCTCCGCGCGACGCTGGCGCACTGGTCGCGCCTCGCGCAGGTCGAACGCCTGGACCTGCCACCGCTGGCCGACGCTGCTGTGCGCGAGCTGGTCCGCGGTGTGCAGACGCGCCCCTTGGCCGACAGCGACGTGCGCGCCGTGGTCGAGCGGGCCGAGGGCAACGCCTTCTTTGCCGAGGAGCTCGTGGCTGCCTCCGCGATCGGTCGCCCCGGGCTGGCCGAGGACCTGTCACGGCTCCTGCTGGTGCGCTTCGACCAGCTCGGCCCGGCCGGTCAGCACGTGGTGCGGATGGCCTCGGCGTCCGGGCGTCAGGTCTCCCACCATCTCCTCGAAACCGTCGCCGCCCTGCCCGAGGCCGAGCTCGACGGCGGCCTGCGTGACGCCGTCGAGCACCACGTCCTCGTCCCGCTCGACAGCGGTGGTTACGCCTTCCGCCACGCGCTGCTCGGCGAGACCGTCTATGACGACCTGCTGCCGGGGGAGCGGGTGCGCGCCCATGAGCGGTATGCCGCAGCCCTCACCGCCGACCGCACGCTGGGTTCGTGGGCGGAGCTCGCGCGCCACGCATCGGCCGCGGGGCAGAGGGATGCCGCCCGCGAGGCCAGTGTCCGGGCCGGGGACTCGGCGCTGCGGATGGCCGGTCCGCAGGAGGCGTGGCGGCACTTCAGCCACGCCCTGTCGCTGATGCCCGAGAGCGCCCCGGACGCCGAGGTCGACAGCGTGACCCTGCGTGCCGCCACTGCGGCCACCGCAGTGGGAAGGGTGCACAAGGCGCTCGAGCTGCTGCAGGAACGGCTCGACCGCCGCCCGGCGACGGCAGAACCGGCCGGGCGGGGCGAGCTGCTCGCCGCCCTCGCGACAGCGGCTCGCATCACCGAGAGCACTTTGGACACCCTGGCGGTGACGAAGGAGGGCCTGCTCCTGCTGGGCTCGGCCGAGGGGGAGCACCCCCGCGTGCGCGCCCTCCTGCTCGCCGCCAAGGTCCAGGCGCTCGCCGACCGGCGTCGTGACGACGAGGCCTTGGCGGGGGTCGAGGATGCCGTCGTCGCAGCCCGCCTGGCCGGGTTGGACCAGGTCGCGGACGAGGTGCAGGTCGTCGCGGCGCGCATCACCGAGCGCGCGGGGGACCCCGAAGGGTCGCGCCACGCCCTGGAGTCGCTCATCGAGTCCTCCCGTCTGCCGGGATACACCGCAGAGGCGCGCGCCTTCCACCACCTGGGCTGGTTGCACCACCGGGCCGGACGGCTGGACGAGGCCGTCGACGTCTACCGCCGCGGCGTCGATCGAGCCCGGTCCGCAGGTCGCCCGTGGGCTCCCTACGCGTTCGACGGACGACTCCTCGCCGGGATCGCGGCTTATGAGAGGGGACGGTGGGAGGAGTCGATGGCCATCCTGGCGGTCGAGGGGGAGACGTCTCCCGAGCCGGCTGCCTCATCGCTGCGTGCGGCGCGGATGTACGTCGCCGCCGGGCGCGGAGAGGGGGGCGTGAAGGAGGAGCTGGAGCTGACCAGGCCGTGGTGGGAGCTGGAGGGGTTGGTGGCACTCATCGCCGGCACCGCCGCAGTCGACCTCTACGGCCATGGGGGCGACCTCGACCGTGCGATCGCCGTCCACGACGAGGTCGTCGAGATGCTGTCCCGGGTCTGGTACCCCCTCTTCCAGGGCCAGCTCCGTCTGGGCACGTTGCTGCTCGGACAGCTCGCCAACCACGTCCAGCGCATCCCGACGGCCGACCGCGCGGCGCTGCTGTCCCGCGGCGCTGCGCTCGCGGAGACCAACCAGCAGGTCTGGCAGCAGGCCGTCACCAGACCCGGCAACGACGGCCCGGAGTCCACGGCCTGGCTGGCCAGGTCCCGCGCAGAGGCACTGCGGCTGCGGTGGCTCGGTGGCGAGGACATCGACGCGTCGGAGCTCATCGAGTCCTGGCGCAGGTCCGTGGCGGCGTTCGAGCACTACGGGCACCCGTACGAGACCGCGCGGTCGCGGGCCCGTCTCGGGGTGGCACTGCGGTCCACCGGTCGCGCGGACGCGTCTGCCGAGCTCGCTGCGGCACTCGAGGTCGCAGTGCGACTGGGGGCTGAGCCCCTGCGTGCGGAGATCCGCGCAAACGGCGGCAGGCGCCCGACGAGCCGTCCCGCCTCCAGGCAGGGTGGAGCGCTGACCGTCCGCGAGCAGGAGATCCTCACCCTCGTGGCGCTGGGCCGGAGCAACAAGCAGATCGGCACCCAGCTGTTCATCAGCGCCAAGACCGCCAGCGTGCATGTCTCCAACATCCTCGCCAAGCTCGGCGTCGCAGGTCGTGGGGAGGCCGTCGCGGTCGCCCGCGAGCGCGAGCTGCTCGACTGAGCCACCCGCCATACGACCTTGCCCGAACCCGCTTTGTGCCCCGGCGACGCCGCAAAGCGGGGGTTGTTCGGCGATACCGGTACATATATGTCCCGCATAGCCGAGCAACCCCCGCTTTGCGGGAAGGGAAGGGCCGGGCCAGGCGGGGGCGGTAGTGACGGGTTGGTCGCTCTGGCGAGGTTAGGTTGACCTTGCTTTCCCTATGGGCCCGCAATTACGTAACATTGGCGTTGTGAATATCGCTGTGGCGCCCCAGGTGCTCGAGTCGCGCACGCGCGACCGGGTGCTCCAGGCGATCAGTGAGCACGGACCCGTGACCACAGCGACCCTGGCCGAGGACTTCGGCCTGAGTGCTCCTGCCGTTCGTCGCCACCTCGAGAACCTCGTCGACGCCGGCCTCATCGTCGAGCGCGAGCAGGGCCCGTCCGCCGGCCACCGCGGCCGCGGCCGCCCGGCCCGTGCCTACGTCATCAGCCGCACCGGGCACCAGGCTCTCGAGTCGGACTACGACGACCTCGCCATGGAGGCGCTGCGTTTCCTGGCCGACGAGGCCGGTGACGATGCCGTGCGCCGGTTCGCCGAGCAGCGCGTGCACGAGCTCGAGCAGCGGTATGCCGTCGAGCTCGCTGCCGCGGGCACCTCCCGGGCCGCGCAGGTGGACGCCCTGGTGGGCGCCCTGACCCGCGACGGCTACGCCGCCTCCGCCCGCCCGGTGGGGGAGCCCGGCAGTGCCAGCCCGTTCACCGGGATCCAGCTCTGCCAGGGGCACTGCCCCGTCCAGGACGCCGCCCGGGAATTTCCCCAGTTCTGTGACGCTGAGACAGATGCGTTCTCGCGTCTGCTCGGGGTCCACGTGCAGCGGCTGGCGACGCTGGCGCACGGCGACCACGTCTGCACCACGTTCATCCCCACGAGCACGCTCCATACCCCGGGCCACGCGAGCCACGCACCTCAGGCGAGCGACGCCCCCACCACTTCCACCACGCCGGTCCGCACCACCACTGCTACCACCACCTCTGGCAATACAACAGAAGGGTCGAATCGATGAGCACCATCGAGGAGCTGAACCCGGGTCTGAAGGACCTTGGCCGCTACGAGTACGGCTGGGCCGACAGCGACAGCGCTGGCGCCACCGCGAAGCGAGGCCTCAACGAGGACGTCGTCCGCGACATCTCGGGCCGCAAGAACGAACCCCAGTGGATGCTCGACCTGCGCGAGAAGTCGCTGCGCCTGTTCGGCAAGAAGCCCATGCCCAACTGGGGTTCGGACCTGACCGGCATCGACTTCCAGAACATCAAGTACTTCGTGAAGTCCACCGAGAAGCAGGCCACCACGTGGGACGAGCTTCCCGAGGACATCAAGAACACCTATGACCGCCTCGGCATCCCGGAGGCAGAGAAGCAGCGCCTCGTCGGTGGCGTCGCCGCGCAGTACGAGTCCGAGGTCGTCTACCACCAGATCCGTGAGGACCTGGAGGAGAAGGGTGTCATCTTCGTCGACACCGACACGGGCCTGCGCGAGCACGAGGACCTGTTCCGCGAGTACTTCACCTCGGTCATCCCGGCCGGCGACAACAAGTTCGCCGCGCTGAACACCGCCGTGTGGTCGGGTGGCTCGTTCATCTACGTACCGCCGGGTGTCCACGTCGACATCCCGCTGCAGGCCTACTTCCGGATCAACACCGAGAACATGGGCCAGTTCGAGCGGACCCTGATCATCGCCGACGAAGGCTCGTCGGTGCACTACGTCGAGGGCTGCACCGCGCCGATCTACAAGTCGGACTCGCTGCACTCCGCGGTCGTCGAGATCATCGTGAAGAAGAACGCCCGCGTTCGCTACACGACCATCCAGAACTGGTCCAACAACGTCTACAACCTCGTCACCAAGCGGGCAACCGCTGCCGAGGGCGCGACGATGGAGTGGATCGACGGGAACATCGGCTCCAAGGTCACCATGAAGTACCCGGCCGTCTTCCTCCTCGGCGAGCACGCCAAGGGCGAGACGCTGTCCATCGCCTTCGCCGGCGAGGGCCAGCACCAGGACGCCGGCGCCAAGATGGTGCACGCCGCGCCCAACACCTCCTCGACCATCGTCTCCAAGTCGGTGGCACGTGGCGGCGGGCGCACGTCCTACCGCGGACTCGTGCAGATCCTCGAGGGAGCCCACGGCTCCCGGTCGAGCGTGGTCTGCGACGCCCTGCTGGTCGACACGATCAGCCGCTCCGACACCTACCCCTACGTCGACATCCGCGAGGACGACGTGACGATGGGCCACGAGGCCACCGTCTCCAAGGTGTCCGAGGACCAGATGTTCTACCTCATGTCCCGCGGGATGACCGA
>JBDSKZ010000123.1:0-2576 GCA_039916625.1 Pedococcus sp. | reverse complement strand
CGCCTTCAGGCCGCTCCTCGTGCGACCCTATGCGTGACATGCAAGACGAAGCAGGAGCGCCGCTGACCGCGGCCGACGAGTCCACCTCCACCCCCGACCCCCGCCGAGACCGCAGCGGACTGTTCCGTCTCCTGGTGCTGACCGCCGTGGTGGTCTACGTCGCCGACCAGCTGACCAAGGTCCTGGCGCTGCGGTCCCTGAAGCCCGGTGAGCCGGTGGACGTCTTCGGCGAGCTCATCCGGCTCAACCTGATCCGCAACGCCGGAGCCGCGTTCTCCATCGCCAACAGCGCGACCTGGGTGCTCACCCTCATCGCGTTCGGGGTGCTCGTCTTCATCATCCGCACGGCGCGCCGCATCGGTAGCCGCGGTTGGGCCTGGGCCCTCGGCCTGCTCCTCGGCGGCTCGGTGGGCAACCTCACCGACCGGATGACCCGCGAGCCCGGTCCGGGACGCGGGCACGTCGTCGACTTCATCGACTACTTCGGTCTGTTCATCGGCAATGTCGCGGACATCGCCATCGTGAGCGCGGCAGTGCTCATCGGTGTCCTCGCCCTGCGCGGCATCGGCGTGGACGGCGTGCGCGCCGGCCGGCACGAGGCCGGACACGCGGCCGGACACGAGGCCGGACACGCGGCCCACCACCAGAGCGGTTCCGCCGCTGGTCAGGACGACTCCCATGCCTGACGCCCGCACCCTCCATGTTCCCGACGGCCTCGAGGGCGAGCGGGTCGATGCTGCCCTGGCGCGCTTGTTCGGGGTCTCGCGCACCAAGGCCGCGGACCTTGCCCAGGCCGGTGACGTCCAGCTCAACCACGCTCCCGCCGGCAAGTCCGACCGGGTCACCGCCGGAGACCTGCTCGAAGTGCTCCTGCCCACCGCCGAGGACAGCCCCACCCTCAAGGTGATCGCCGAACCCGTGCCGGGCATGGGCATCATCCACGACGACGACGACATCATCGTCGTCGACAAGCCGGTGGGGGTGGCGGCCCACCCGAGCGTCGGCTGGACCGGTCCGACGGTGGTCGGTGGGCTTGCCGCCGCCGGCTACCGCATCGCCACGAGCGGCGCGAGCGAACGGCAGGGCATCGTGTCCCGCCTCGACGTGGGCACCAGTGGCCTCATGGTCGTGGCCAAGTCGGAGTACGCCTACAGCGTCCTGAAGCAGGCCTTCCGCAGCCGCACCGTCGACAAGAAGTACCACGCGCTCGTCCAGGGCCTTCCCGATCCCGTCGTGGGTACGATCGACGCCCCCATCGGGCGCCACCCGGGCCACGACTACAAGTTCGCGGTGATGGACAAGGGCAAGCCGAGCGTCACCCACTACGAGGTCATCGAGGCGTTCCGGGCCGCGTCGCTGCTCGACGTCCACCTCGAGACCGGGCGCACGCACCAGATCCGTGTGCACTTCTCCGCACTGCGGCACCCCTGCGTGGGTGACCTGACCTATGGCGCCGACCCGACCTTGGCGGTGCGGCTCGGTCTGGAGCGCCAGTGGCTGCACGCCGTCGGCCTCGGTTTCGAGCACCCCGGCACAGGCCGGCAGGTCACCTTCGAGAGCGCCTACCCGAAGGACCTCCAGAGCGCCCTCGACCGACTCTGAGTCGCCACGGACCCCGTTCGGGTATGGCGCTGGGCCGGCGCCCACGCGGGGCGTGGGACCCGCGCGCCATACCCCACCGGTCGTCCGGGGACGACGGCGGGAACCCGCCGCGACACGGCGGGCCGACACGCCGGAGGGCAGTCGGTGGGGCGGCCTAGACTCGTCCCGATGTCCTCCCAGCCTGCCGCCCCCACCGCTCGTCGTGGATCGAGATCCGACTCCTTCGTCCACCTGCACGTGCACACCGAGTACTCCATGCTCGACGGTGCCGCGCGCATCGGGGACCTGTTCACCCGGGCCGCCGAGATGGGGATGCCGGCCCTGGCCACCACCGACCACGGCTATGTCTTCGGAGCCTATGAGTTCTGGAAGAAGGCCCAGGGCACGGGCGTGAAGCCGATCATCGGGGTGGAGGCCTACGTCACGCCGGGGACGCACCGCACCGACAAGACCCGCGTGAAGTGGGGCGAGGAGTCGCAGGGACGTGACGACGTGTCGGGGTCGGGCGCCTACACGCACATGACCCTGCTGGCCAAGGACAACACCGGTCTGCACAACCTGTTCCGGCTCGACTCCCTCGCGAGCCTGGACCAGGTCTACGCCAAGTGGCCACGGCTGGACCGCGAGCTGCTCAGCGCCCACGGGCAGGGGCTCATCGCGACGACCGGTTGCCCCTCGGGCGAGATCCAGACCCGCCTGCGACTCGGGCAGTACCAGGAAGCCCTACAGGCGGCGAGCGACTTCCGCGACATCTTCGGCGCCGAGAACTACTTCTGCGAGCTGATGGACCACGGCCTCGACATCGAGCGCCGTGTCCAGAAGGACCTGCTCAAGCTGGCCCGCGAGCTCGAGCTGCCGCTCGTGGCCACCAACGACCTGCACTACTCCAGCCCGGAGGACGCCAAGGCCCACTCGGCCCTGCTCTGCGTGCAGTCCGGCTCGACGATGATGGACCCCAACCGGTTCAAGTTCGA
>JBDSKZ010000122.1:0-33741 GCA_039916625.1 Pedococcus sp. | reverse complement strand
AGTGGCTGGGTAGTGTCAGGGGATGGCCTTTGACTTCAGCCTGACCCCAGCCGTCGAGCAGCAACGCCAGCGGATCGAGGAGTTCGTCGCGACCGAGGTGATCCCGCTCGAGCAGAAGGTGTTCGCCCAGGGCATGACCGATGTCCTGCGGGTCGAGCTCCAGGCAAAGGCCAAGGCAGCCGGGGTGTTCGCCCCGCAGGCGCCGAAGGCGTTCGGGGGCGGTGGCTTCCGGTTCGATGAGTCGGCCGTGCTGCTCGAGGAGGCCGGGTACTCGCTGCTCGGGCCACTCGCACTCAACTGTGCGGCACCGGACGAGGGCAACATCCACCTGCTCCACCAGACCGGGTCGGCGATGCAGAAGGAGAAGTACCTCGAGCCGCTGGTCGCCGGCGAGATCCGGTCCTGCTTCTCGATGACCGAGCCGCCGCCCGGTGCGGGGTCGGACCCGTCCGCCCTCAGGACGCGGGCCCGTCGAACAGACGGCGGCTGGCTGGTCGACGGCGACAAATGGCTCATCACCGGTGCCGACGGTGCCGCGTTCTCGATCGTCATGGCCCTCGACGAGGGTGACGACGCCCCCGAGGGCGCGACGATGTTCCTCGTCGACGCCGACAACCCTGGACTCGTGGTGGGCGAGCACCTCAACACCATCGACGCCACCGGCGTGGGTGGGCACTGCCGGGTGTCGCTGCGTGACTGCTTCGTCCCCGACGACCACGTGCTCGGTGAGGTCGGCAAGGGGTTCCAGAGCGCCCAGGTGCGGCTGGCCCCGGCACGACTGACGCACTGCATGCGCTGGCTCGGCGCCGCCCGTCGGGCCCACGACATCGCCGTCGAGCGTGCTGTCGGTCGCGAGCTGTTCGGCACCACGCTCTCCGACCTCGGCATGGCCCAGGCCCTCATCGCGGAGAACGAGATCGACCTGGACGCCGCGCGTTCGATGATCTGGCACGCCTCGTGGGCGATCGCCGAGGGCCAGCGCAGCAGTGAGCAGTCCTCGCGCACCAAGGTGTTCGCCAGTGAGGCGGCCTGCCGCGTCGTCGACCGCTCGGTCCAGCTGGCCGGCGGCATGGGCACCTCGGAGGAGCTGGTCCTCGGCCGGATCTACCGCGACATCAGGTCCTTTCGCATCTACGACGGGGCCACCGAGGTCCACAAGATGTCGATCGCCAAGCGGGTGGCCCGCAGGGCCGCCGAGCGCACCGCAAGCCGTGAGGCGCACTCGTGAGCCGGGTGGGCGACATACCTGCCTCCGCGTCACCCGGCGCACCGGTGCGTGAGGAGGTCCCCGGGCTTCCGCGGACGTCCTTCACTGCCTGGGCGGCCCAGGCCGTGCCCGAGCTGGGTCCGGACTGGACCGCGCAGGTCATCTCCGGCGGGCTGTCGAACATCACCTACCGCGTGAGCAGCCGGACGACGGACGTCATCGTGCGTCGTCCCCCCATGGGCAAGCTGCTGCCGAGCGCTCACGACATGGGGCGTGAGGCCCGTGTGCTGTCGGCACTGTGGTCGACCGACGTCCCGGTGCCCAAGGTGCTGGCTGCCACCTCGGATCCCGACGTCGTCGGGGCGCCCTTCTACGTCATGGCACTCGTCGAGGGCACCGTCTACCGCGAACCGTCCCAGACCACTGAGCTCGCTGTGGCACACCGTGACCAGCTCTCCGACTCCCTCGTCGAGGTCCTCGCTGCGATCCATGAGGTCGACCTCGACACCACGGGGCTGCGCGACTTCGGCAAGCCCAACGGGTACCTCGAACGCCAGGTGCGCCGCTGGAGCGGCCAGTGGGAGGCCAGCCGCACCCGCGACCTGCCCGCGATGGACGACCTGATCCGCGGCCTCGATGCCCAGCGCCCGACGGGTGGCGAGGTGACGTTGGTGCACGGCGACTACCGGCTCGACAACACCCTGGTCGCCCACGAGGACGGTCGACCCACCGTTGCTGCCGTCGTGGACTGGGAGCTCAGCACCCTAGGCGACCCGCTCGCCGACCTCGCGACCTGGCTCACCTACTACGCGGGCCCGGGTGAGGACGGCAGCGCTGTGCCCGTCGCGGCCGGTCTCACCGCACACGAGGGCTTCCCGACGACGGACGAGGTCGCCCACCGGTATGCCGCTCTGACCGGACGCGACGTGTCACGTCTGGACTACTACCGCGCCTTCACCGACTTCCGCCTCGCGGTGATCCTCGAGGGCGTGCACGCGCGCTACCTCGCGGGGAGGTCGATGGGTGAGGGGTACGACAGGGTCGGCGCTTCGGTGCCGCTGCTCGTCGACCGAGCCCTGTCCCGGCTCTAGCCGAAGACGTCTGAGCGCTAGGAGTCGAAGCCGAGGCCGAGGCGGTCGAGGGTGCGCAGCCAGGCGTTGCGCCGCCCGTCGTTCTCGTCGGCGCGGGCCAGCGCCCAGCGGGTGAGCTGGATCCCGGCGTACGCGAACGGCTCCGGTGGGAACGGCAGCGGCTTCTCCCTCACCATCTGCAGGCGGGTGCGTTCGGTGTCGGCGCCGTCGATCAGGTCGAGGGTGACCGCGGCGCCGAACCGGGACGCCCCCACGCCGAGCCCCGTGTAGCCCACCGCGTAGGCGACCCGACCGTCGTGGGCCGAGCCGTAGAACGCGCAGAACCGGGTGCAGGTGTCGATGGCGCCACCCCAGCGGTGGCTGAACCGTAGCCCCTCGAGCTGGGGGAAGGTCTCGAAGAAGTGCGTGGCCAGGCGCTCGAACGTCTGGGGGCGCTGGTCCTTGGTCGGACGGACCTGGCGACCGAGGTGGTAGATCGCGTCGTAGCCGCCCCAGAGGATGCGCTGGTCGTCGGTCAGCCGGTAGTAGTGGAACTGGTTCGCCATGTCGCCGACCCCCGCGCGGCTCTCCCAGCCGATCGAGGCGAGCTGGGCGTCCGTGAGCGGCTCCGTCATGAGGACGTAGTCGTAGACCGGCACCGTGTGCAGCCGGGTACGCCGAAGTAGCGATGGAAAGGCGTTGGTGCCCAACGCAACCCGAGCCGCACGCAGGTCGTGACCACGGTCGGTTCGAAGACGCATGCCGGCTCCGTCACGCTCCAGACCGGTCACTTTGGTGCGCTCCACGATCCGCACTCCCAGGGACTCTGCTGCCGACGCGAGGCCCCACGCGAGACGGGCCGGATCGACCATCGCGGTCTCGTCGGGCGTGTGCACGCCGGCGAGGTAGGTCGGGGAGTCGAGCTCGGCGCGCATGGCGTCGCGGTCGAGGAACGTGCCCGCGCCAAGGTCCGCGCGCAGCCAGTCGACCTGGTGCGCAGCGGTCG
The DNA here is from genome assembly GCA_039916625.1 of Pedococcus sp. Taxonomy (GTDB): domain Bacteria; phylum Actinomycetota; class Actinomycetes; order Actinomycetales; family Dermatophilaceae; genus Pedococcus. The sequence goes on along the minus strand of JBDSKZ010000122.1, from coordinate 30,458 downwards.
CGACGGTCAGCTCGCCGGTGCGTCGGAAGTCGCAGCCGATGTCGTAGCGCAGGACGGTGTCCTGGATCGCGTCGAGGTTCGCGAGGCCGAGGCGGTGCAGCTGGTCGTACTCTGCGGGCCACCGTTCGCGGCCGTTGGCCTCACCGTGGGTCAGGCTGGCCGAGCAGAAGCCGCCGTTGCGGCCCGAGGCCGCCCACCCGATCGTTCCGGCCTCGACCAGCAGCACGTCCCGCTGGGGGTTCGCCTCCTTGGCGAGCAAGGCCGTCCACAGCCCGGTGTAGCCACCACCGACCACCACCAGGTCGGCGCTGGCACCGGCGTCGAGCCGCGGCCGCGGAGCCGGACGATCGGGTCGGTCTAGCCAGAACACCGACGGGGCGGCGTCGTCGAGGGCGTGCGCGGCAGGACCGCCGAGCGTCCCCGCCGACGCTCCCGTCCGCGGGGACCCGGGCGCCACGGGCGACACGGGCTCAGCTGCCGGTGTAGTGGCGGTCGGCGACCTCGAGCGCCTCGTCGAGGATGGCCAGGCCGTCGCGCACCTCGTCGGGGGTGGTCGTGCACGGCGGCACGACGTGGGTCCGGTTGAAGTGCGTGAACGGCCAGAGGCCACGCTCCTTGCAGGCGCCGGCGAAGTCGGTCATCACCTTGGCGTCGGCACCGGCGGCGTTGAACGGCACCAGCGGCTCGCGGGTCTCGCGGTCGCGGACCAGCTCGAGCGCCCAGAAGGCACCCAGTCCACGAACCTCTCCGATGCTCGGGTGGCGCTCGGCGAGCTCGCGCAGGCCGGGACCGATCACGTCGGCACCGAGGGCCCGGGCGTGCTCGACGATGCCCTCCTCCTTGAAGATGTTGATGGAGGCGACCGCCGAGGCGCAGGCCAGCGGGTGGCCCGAGTAGGTGAGGCCCCCCGGGAACGGCAACGTGTCGAACGACTGCGCGATCCGCTCGGAGATGATGACGCCGCCGAGCGGGACGTAACCACTGTTGACGCCCTTCGCGAAGGTGATGAGGTCGGGCGCGACATCCCAGTGGTCCACGGCGAACCACTCGCCGCAGCGGGCGAACCCGGACATCACCTCGTCGGCGATCATGACGATGCCGAACTCGTCGCACAGGTCGCGCACGCCCTGGAGGTAGCCCGGCGGCGGCACGAGGATGCCGTTCGTCCCGACGACCGGTTCGAGGATGATCGCGGCGACGGTGTGCGCGCCCTCGACCATGAGGATGTCGCGCAGGTGCTGCAGCGCGCGCGCCCCCTCCTCCTGCTCGGTGGTCGAGTGGAAGGCCGAGCGGTAGGGGTAGGGGCCCCAGTAGCGGACCACCCCCGGCATACCCGGCTCGGACGCCCAGCGACGCGGGTCGCCGGTCATCGCAATGGATCCCGCGGTGGCGCCATGGTAGCTGCGGTAGGCCGCGAGCACCTTGTGGCGGCCAGTGTGCAGTCGCGCCATCCGCAGGGCGTTCTCGTTGGCCTCGGCCCCACCATTGGTGAAGAACACGCGGTCGAGGTCGCCCGGCGCCAGCTCGGTGATCAGGCGCGCGGCCTCGGAGCGGGCGTCGTTGGCGAAGGCCGGGCTGATCGTCGTGAGGCGACCGGCCTGCTCCTGGATCGCGGCGACCAGCTTGGGGTGCTGGTAGCCGAGGTTGACGTTGACCAGCTGGCTGGAGAAGTCGAGGTAGCGCTGGCCCGAGTAGTCGGTGAAGTACGAGCCCTGCGCCGACGCGATCGGGAGCGGGTCAATGAGCCCCTGCGCCGACCACGAGTGGAACACGTGGCTGCGGTCGTCGCGTCGGACCTGCTCCTCGGTGGCGCCGGTGACGGCGTTGAGCACGTCGGGCCGGACGGTGGTGTCGGTCATGGGTGCCTCTCAGCGGGTGCGCGGGAAACCGAGGTCGATGCTCGAGGTGGCCGGGTCCGGCCAGCGCTGCGTGACGACCTTGCCGCGGGTGTAGAAGTTGATGCCTTCGGGACCGTACATGTGGGTGTCACCGAACAAGGAGTCCTTCCAGCCGCCGAAGGAGTAGTAGGCGACCGGGACCGGGATCGGGACGTTGATGCCCACCATGCCGACCTCGACGTCGAACTGGAACCGGCGGGCTGCGCCACCGTCGCGGGTGAAGATGGCCGTCCCGTTGGCGTACTGGTTGGAGTTGATGAGCTCCAGGCCCTCCTCGTAGGTGTCCACGCGGACGACCGACAGCACCGGGCCGAAGATCTCGTCGGTGTAGACGGTCATCTCCGGGGTGACGTGGTCGAGCAGCGTGGTGCCGAGGAAGAAGCCTTCGGTCGGCAGGTCGCCCTCGCGGCCGTCGACGACGACGGTGGCCCCGGCCTCCTGACCGGCACCCACGTAGCCCGCGACCTTGTCGCGGTGCTCGGCGGTGATGAGCGGCCCCATGTCGGTGTCGGGGTCGACGCCGTTGCCCACGGTGAGCTTGGGCAGGCGGGCTGCGATGGCGTCCACGAGCGGCTGGGCCACATCGCCCACGGCGACGGCGACGGACAACGCCATACAGCGCTCACCGGCCGATCCGTAGGCGGCCGAGACCACGGAGTCGGCAGCCATGTCGACATCGGCGTCGGGCAGGACCAGGGCGTGGTTCTTGGCGCCGCCGAGGGCCTGGATGCGCTTGCCGTTGGCCGTGCCGCGCTCGTAGATGTACCTGGCGATCGGGGTCGACCCGACGAAGCTCACCGCCGCGATGTCGGGGTGGTCGAGGATCGCGTCGACGGCGACCTTGTCACCCTGCACGACCGTGAAGACGCCGTCAGGCAGCCCGGCCTCCTTCCACAGCTCGGCCAGGAAGAGGGCCGTGGAGGGGTCCTTCTCCGAGGGCTTGAGGATGAAGGCGTTGCCGCAGGCGATCGCGTTGGCACACATCCACAGCGGCACCATCGCGGGGAAGTTGAACGGCGTGACGCCGGCGACGACCCCGAGCGGCTGGCGGATGTTGTAGACGTCCACTCCGGTGGAGGCCTGCTCGCTGAAGCCGCCCTTGAGCAGGTTGGGGACCCCGGTCGCGAACTCGACGTTCTCCAGGCCGCGGGCGATCTCACCAGCGGCGTCGGACAGCACCTTGCCGTGCTCGGAAGTGACGATCGCCGCGAGGTCGGGCGTGCGCTGGTGCAGCAGCTCGCGGAACGCGAACAGGACGGCGCTGCGACGCGAGAGCGAGGCGTGCCGCCACTCCTTGGCCGCGGCCGCGGCGCTGACCACGGCCGCGTCGAGCTCCTCGACGGAGGCGAGGTCGACCTCACCGGTCACCGCGCCCGTCGCCGGGTTGTACACCGGTGAGGTGCGTCCAGAGGTGCCCTCGGTGGGCCGGCCGTCGATCCAGTGGGAGATGCGCGTCGTCATACCTCACACCATACGTTCCACTCGCTAGTAACACAATAGAAGTATTGCTATGGTGCAAACATGACCCACGCGACGCTCACTGCCCTCGAGGAGCGCCTCGACTCCCCCTCGGCCAGGGGTCTGGCCCACGCCGTCTCCGCGACCATCCGCGACGGGCTGCTCATCGCAGGCGACCGGCTGCCCCCGATCCGCACCGTCGCCGCCGAGCTCGCCCTGTCGCCCACCACGGTCAGCGCGGCCTGGGGCCTGCTCGCGCGCTCGGGCACGGTGACCACCGACGGGCGACGCGGCACCACGGTGCTGGACCAGCGGGCGGGTGGCACGGTGCGCTACCACGCGGCACTCGACCGCCCCTCGACGTTCGACCACGAGCTGTCGACCGGCGTCCCTGACCCTGACCTGCTCCCCGACCTCGGCCGCGCGCTGGCCGGGCTGAGGACGGCGCCGACCACCGGGAGCTACCTCGACGACCCCGTGCTGCCCGACCTCGCCTCGGTGCTGCTCGCGGACTGGCCGTTCGCGGTGGACGAGGTTGCGGTCGTCGACGGGGCGATGGACGCGATGGACCTGTTCGTGCGGACCCAGCTGCGCTTCGGCGACCGGGTGGTCGTCGAGGACCCGGGGTTCCCGCCACTGGTCGACCTGCTCGAGTCCGTGGGCGTGCAGCTCGTGGGTGTCGCGGTCGACGGGGAGGGACTGGACCCCGACGCCCTCGAGGCAGCCCTGAGCGACCCCGTCGCCGCGATCTTCCTGCAGCCCCGGGCCCAGAACCCCACGGGCGTGACCATGAGCGCGCGTCGCGGGGCGCAGATCGCCGGCCTGCTGTCGGGGCGGTCGACCCTGGTCGTCGAGGACGACTCGGCGGCGCACCTGTCACCCTCCCCGCTGGTCAGCCTCGGCCAGTGGCGACCCGAGCAGACCATGCACGTCCGCTCGTTCTCCAAGTCGCACGGCCCCGACCTGCGCCTTGCTGCGCTGAGCGCACCGGCGCCGATCTTCAATGCCATCAACGGTCGTCGACAGCTCGGACAGGGCTGGTCCAGTCGGCTGCTCCAACAGGTGCTGCTCGGCCTGCTCACCGACGACGTCGCCACCGCGCAGGTGGGGGCCGCTGCCCGCACGTATGCCGCGCGGCGGGCCCACGTCGTCGGTCGCCTCCGCGAGCGCGGGGTCGAGGTCGGCGGCACCGAGGGGATCAACATCTGGGTGCCGGTGCAGGACGAGACCGCGGCGGTGGTGCGTCTGGCAAGCCAGGGGATCGGCGTCGCGCCCGGCACCCCGTTCCGGATCGGGGCCGGTGGCGAGGGCGGGCACATCCGCGTGACGGTCGGGCTGGCCAGCAACGAGCCGGGCGCCCTCGACTCGTTGGCGGACTCGCTCGCGGACGCCGCCCGAACCAGCGGCTGGAACGGCCGCGCTCGCTGACCCCGCGGCATACGGGCGTCCTGAGGGGGCGCTTCTCGACGCGCTTCTCTACGCAGCCGTTCAGGGCACGGTTCAGGGCACGGTTCAGGGGGCTGCTCAGGGGGCTGCTCAAGCGCATGCCTGGATCGGGACGGCACGAAGGCCGGGCTGCAGGGTTGCCCGGCCTCCGGCCCGCCGCCCGAAGGCGGACGTCCAATCCCCCCGCGTCAGGTGCTGCCCCCACGCTAGGGGTGGGTCGTCAGGGACGGAATCATGCAATACACGTACTGCTGCGCCTGTCCCTCTCCCGCCGGCGTGCTCGGACCACCCCTGCGCGACACCGCGCCCAGTGATCACCGTGACCAATGGGCGCGGTGGGCCAGGTCGTCAGAGACCGCCAGGTGATCACCGTGACCGGTCCTTCGTGGCGGAGGGCGTGGGATTCGAACCCACGATGGGTGTAACCCCATAGCGGTTTTCAAGACCGCCGCACTAGGCCACTATGCGAGCCCTCCTGGCCTGGCGACACACCGTCACGGGACCGGGGCCAACGGTATCGTCACGGCGTGGACGGCTACCAACGAGACGGCGAAACCAAGGCCGAACGCCTCGACCGCAACTGGAACGAGCTCCTCCAGGAGCTGCGCGTGACCCAGACCGGTATCCAGATCCTCACCGGCTTCCTGCTCACCCTGCCGATCCAGCCCGCGTTCCGGGACCTCAGCGGCTTCGAGCGGAACGCGTACGTCGTGGCGATCAGCGCCAGCATCCTGGCCACCTGCCTGCTCATCACCCCAGTGGCCATGCACCGTGGGCTGTTCCGCCAGCGACGCAAGGAGACGCTGGTCAGCGTCGCGCACCACGTCTCCGTCATCGGCCTGGCGACCATGGCCGCCGCCGTGGTCAGCGTGATGGCGTTCACCTTCTCGCTGGTCCTCGGCGAGGGCGCAGGGATCGCAGCGGCGACCATCGGTGCCCTGCTGTTCGTCGCGGCGTGGGTGGTCCTGCCGCTCGGGCTGCGTCGTCACCTCAGCCGCTCGAAAGGCCCCTGAGCAGGCCTTTTGTTAGGGTTGGGCGACCCCGAACAAAGGATTTCACCATGGGCAAGCTGTCCTTCATCGCTGGCGTCGCCGCCGGCTACGTCCTCGGTGCGAAGGCGGGCCAGAAGCGCTACGAGCAGATCCGCGGACGCGCCAGCCAGGTCTGGTCGAGCGAGCCGGTCCAGACGCGTGTCGACACCGTCAAGGAAGCCGTCAAGGAGCAGGCCCCTGTGCTGGGCGCCAAGCTCGGCGACGTCGCCAAGACCGCCGGCGCCAACGCCAAGGAGCGCCTCTCCGGCGAGGACCTTCCGGAGACCTTGCACCGCGGCACCGACGGCAGGCTGCACGCCGACACCTCCGGCTTCGGCCCCGGCGCCGACAAGCTCCCCTGAGTCGCTGAACGACTCAGTGCCTGAGCCAGCCGGCCGCTCCCAGCGGCGAGTCCAAGAGCCCACAGGACGAGCCGGCACGAGAAGCCCTTACGAGTAGCCAGTACGAGTAGCCAGTACGAGAAGCCCGCGGCGCGGCATACCGGATCGGTGTGCGGCGCCGCGGGCTTTCGCACGCACCCCGTGCGGCGAGCCGCTGCCCTTCAGGGACGCCACCGGGGGGTCCTGGTCGAACGTGTGCCGGAAACCCCTGACCAGCACCTGCTCTGACCGGACCGACCCGGTGACGTGCCCCTGGGGGCAAACCTGCAGCGCAACCCCCCGCACCGCCGGCCTCCACGCTGGCACCCCCGCGCCAACGCCCCAGCCACACCAGAACGGCGCCGTCGGCGCGCGTCCTTCCGGCATGACATGAGGTCTCCTTTCCTTGCGCCTGACCCGTTCCCCCGAATCGGGTCCGACACCGAAGAAGAGTGCCCCGCCGTTGCCCTGATACACGGGTGGTGAAACTTTCTCGCCGCTTCCTTGCCGCAGAGCTGCCAGCCCCGCCGACGTATCAGGAACCCCGGTGCGAACTCCTATCTGTGACGGACCCGCCTCACTACGCTGACCCATGGACGCCCCACGCGGCCCCCAGGGTCGGCCCCGCCCTCAGGAGAGCTCATGGCAAAAGTGACCCCCACCCCCAGCAGGAGGCCCGGCCACCGCATCCCGCGCCTCGCAGTCCCCGGCAGTGCGGTACGCCGCCTCGGTGCGCGCACGCTCGACCCGGCCACGTGCCAGCGGCTCGGCGACCAGCCGGCACCGGACCCCACGGTCTACGTCGGCGACACCCTCCTGGTCCGCGGCCTGCTCCAGGGCCGCGCCGAGGGCCCGATCAGCGCCCTGCGCGAACAGCTCGAGGGCCGCTACACGGTCCAGGAGCGGCGTGAGACCGGGCTGGGCGAGCTGTTCCAGCGCCTCGAGCTCACTGACGAGCTCGACCGAGTCGGGACGACCAGCGTCCTCATCACGCCGCGACGAGGTGAGTCGGTCGAGCCCCCTGACGCGTGGCAGATCCTCCAGGACTTCCGCAGCGCCCACCCGGACCTCGCCTCCGCCGTCGAGCTCAGCCACGTCATGGTGGGCAGCGGGTATGGCGACGGTGTGGGTTACGGAGACGGTGTCGGGTACGGCGACGGGGTGGGGTACGGCGACGGGGTCGGGTACGGCGACGGCGTGGGTCTGGCGGGCTTGCCCGGTGGTGGTCCGTCCGGGCGATCCCCGGTCACGTGGGCGGCACCGGACCCGTGCCCGAAGGAGCTGCCCGACGGACCGGTCGTCGCGCTGCTCGACACCGGGATCGGTGCGCACCCGTGGTTCGACCGCGGCGTCATCAAGGACGTCGAGGTCGGTGGAGTGCCTGTCGGGCTCGTCTTCACCGCGGCCGACGACCCGGAGGACACCGGCGTCACCATCGACCTCGTCAACGGGGTGCTCGACCGGCTGGCCGGGCACGGGACGTTCGTGGCGGGCGTCGTCCGCCAGCACTGCCCCGAGGCCACGATCATGGCGATCCCGGTGATGTACGGCGACGGCGTCGCGGACGAGGCCGACCTCGTCGACGCCCTCCAGCTCCTCTACGCCCGTCAGCTGTTGGCCCTGCGTGACCCCGACAGCAAGGTCCCGACGATCGACGTCCTGTCGATGTCGCTCGGCTACTACCACGAGACGCCGGGCACCTTCGAGGACGAAGGCGCGCTCGTGTCGGCTCTGCGGGGGCTGAGCTCCACCGGCGTCGCCGTCGTCGCGGCCGCCGGCAACGGGTCGAGCGATGTCGAGTTCTTCCCGGCGGCGTTCGCGGCGGCCACAGGGTTCGACGTCCCGCTGGTCAGCGTCGGGGCGCGCAACCCCGGCGGCCTCAACCCGACGAGCCGGACCGGCCTGACCGTCTCCGTCTACTCCAACACCGGGTCCTGGGTCACCACCTACCGGTGCGGCACCGCGGTCGTCAGCACGATGCCGACGACCTTCGACGGCAGCATCCGCAGTGTCCTCAACCTCCCCGGCTCGACCAACCCGGCCCGTGGCTCGATCGACCTCGACGACTACTCGGGCGGGTTCGGACAGTGGAGCGGCACGTCGTTCGCCGCCCCTGCGCTGGCCGGCGATGTCGCCGCCCAGCTCGTGGGCAGCGGGCAGCGGAGCGGCGACACCAGCAGCCGAGTCAGCCTTGCCTCAGCAGCAGTGGCTTCGAGCGTGAAAGGGAGCGGGTCGTGATGCACACCGACGGCACCACCGGCAGCCTGGTCGAGCGAGCAGCACTGGCGTTCACGGCATACCGCAACGGTGACCCCGAGGCGATGTCCGACCTCGTGGACGCGACCACCGCTCTGCTGTGGCACACGGCCCGCGCCCAGGGCCTCAGCAGCGCCGCGGCCGAGGATGTCGTGCAGACCACGTGGCTGGCACTGGTCAAGCACCAGGGCGCGATCCAGGACCCGCTCGCCGTCCTCAAGTGGCTCACCACGACCGCCCGGCGCGAAGCCTGGAACGTCTCGCGCCGCGCACGACGCGAAGACGCTCGCGAGGAGATCGGCGACCTGCTCGACGCCGCCCCCGCCCGGGACGACGGGCCGGAGCAGATGGTCGTCCGTGGGCAGGAGCAGGTCGTCCTCTGGCGCCACTTCGCCACCCTGTCCGAGCGCTGCCAACAGCTGTTGCGCGTCGTCGCCCTTGCCGAGCGTCCGGACTACCAGCACGTGGCCGAGGCGCTCGGGATGCCCGTCGGCAGCATCGGCCCCACCCGAGGCCGCTGCCTGGCCAAGCTGCGTGCAGGACTGAGCAGCGACCCCGCTTGGGTGGTGGCGTCATGACCGGATCCGCCGACCACGACCTCGACCGCCTGGCGGCCGAGCCCCTTGACGCGCAGGACCTGCGCTCCCTCGCCACGGTGCGCGCCATCTTCGCCGCGAGCGATCCCGTGCCACCCGGCCTGGCCGAGCGCGCCAAGTTCGCGATGACCGTGGCCGCGCTCGAGGCCGAGGTCGCCGAGATCATGCAGACCAGCGCCGAAGCCGTCGGGGTCCGGGCCAAGGTCTACGACCGCGCGACCACGGTGACGTTCTCGACCGACACCCTGAGCGCCATGATCACCATCGAGCCCGGCGACGGAACCCACGCCCGGCTCAGCGGCTGGGTGAGCGACGGCCCCACGTCGGTCGAGCTGCGGGAGCGGTCGCGGACGCAGACGACCGAGACCGATGCCGAGGGGCGGTTCACCTTCGCCAGCGTCGAACGCGGCCTGGTCCACCTGTTGCTGCGTCGACTCGACCTGCCCGAGAGCCGTCCCGTGATCACTCCAGCCATCGAGATCTAGGGGACGCCATCGAGTTCGTCGACCCCACGGTCGAGGGGCTGCTCACCCGCGCACGCCACCTCAACTCGATCGGGCGCTTCCGGGACGCCGAGGTGGCGCTGGGGTCGGCGATGGACCTCGTCATGGCTTCGAGCGTCTCCCCGGAGGAGGCGGTGGCGGCGCGGTCGCGCATCCTGATCACGCTGGCCTGGACGACCGTCGCCCTGCACGGCCGGGACCGCGCGCTCGACCTGCTCGACCAGGTCCGGGAGCTCACCGACTCCCCGCGGCTGCACGCGCTCAGTCGGGTGCAGGAAGCCGTCGTCCACGTGTCCCTCGGGGACTGGCGGGAGGCGCTGGACGCGCTGGCCCACGTCGACAAGGCCTCGCTCGCGCTGCTCACCCCTCGCGAACGCACCTCTGCCCTGCTCAACGGTGGCCTGTCCCACCTCTCCCTGCTCGAGCTGGACGAGGCGCGCACCCAGCTGCACGACGCGTTGGCGATCGCCGTCACCGAACGCGTCCCGGAGCAGGAGTTCAAGGCGCGACACAACCTGGGCTGCCTCGAGTTCTACGCAGGCAACCTGCCCGAGGCGATCACCCTCATGCGGGCGGCTGACGACGTCGACGCCCCGGTCCCCAGAGCCCGGGCCAAGCAGGACCTGGCTCAGGTGCTGCTCGAGTCCGGCCTCCTCTCCCAGGCTCGCCAGACCCTGCTCGGCGCCCTGGGCGAGGCGCACAGTGAGCAGCTCGACCTCGAGGGAGCCGACATCCGCCTCGACCTCGCAGCCTGCGCGCTCGTCGAGGCTGACGCCGCTGCGGCGCGTGACGAGCTCGGCACGGCGATCCGGGTCTACCGCGCCCGCGGTGCTCAGGGCCGCCAGCGCAGCGCGTCCCTGCTGCTGGCCGCGGTCGACCTCGGCACCGGCCGGGTGCCGCTCGGTGTCGACAGCCTCCTCGCGCCCTGGCTGACGACCCGCCGCCCGGTCACGGGTGAGGAGCGGCTCGCCGCACGCGTCCACGTCGAGACCCTTTTGCTGCGCGGGGACGTGGGCGGCGCCGCGGATGCCGCAGGGCGGCTTCGCGGCGCGACTCACCAGAGCTTGGCGGGAGCCATGCACGACCACTTGTTGCTCGCCAAGGTCGCTGCGGCACAGGGCGACTCGCGCCGCGCTCGCCGTGAGGTGCATGCCTCTGCGCGACAGCTGGGTCGACGCCAGGCTCCCACCCAGAGCCTCGAGGTGCGGGCTGCCCTGGCGTTGCACGGACGCCGGCTCAGCGAGTTCGACCTCGGCGATGCCCTCGCCAGCGGCTCGGCACGACGCGTCTTCGACAGCGTCGAACGCTGGCGAGCGGTCTCCCACCGGTTGCCGCCGGTCTCCGCGCCACCGGACGCGCACACCGCAGAGCTGATGGCCCAGCTGCGACAGGCCCGTCTCCAGCTGGGCGGTGCTGCCCAGGGCGGTGAGGAGGCGACGCTGCGTTCGCTGGTGGCCTCGCTCGAAGGACGCATCGCCGAGAGGGACTGGTCGACGGCGTCGCAGCAGGGCTCGAGCGTCATCGCTGCTGGGTCGGCCACGGGTTTCTCCGGCACGCGGGCGGCACTCGGCGCCCGGGACGAGGTGGCGCTGGCCCTGTTCGCGCACGCAGGCGAGCAGTACGCCCTCGAGGTCGGCGCCCACCGACACAGCCGACTGCGCCACCTCGGGACGGTCGCCATGGTGACCGGCCTCGCCGACCGGCTGGTGCGCGACCTGCGGGCCTCCGCGTTCGCCTCGGTGAACCCGGTCCTCGCCGCTGCTGTGGGTCGAGCCGTCGATGCCTCCCTGGCCGAGCTCGACCGCGTGGTGTTCGGCGACCTCACGCTGCCAAGGGGGTTCGGGGTGGTCGTTGCCCCGAGCCGGGGCCTGGCCAGCGTTCCGTGGACGGGGCTGCCCAGCGTCGCGGGGCGTCCCGTCACGGTCGCGGCCTCGCTGACCCGCTGGGCCACCCCCGATCCCCCGGTCGACGGCCCGACGACCGTGGCCTCGCTCGCCGGCCCCGGCCTGCGCCGGGCGGTGGCCGAGGCTCGTGAGGTGGCTGCCGCCTGGGGAGACCGCAGCACCTCCACCCCCGCCGGGACCGGCGACAGCCGGTCGCTCATCGCGGCCCTGGGTCGCGACACCGTCGTCCACGTCGCGGCGCACGGGACGCACGAGCGGCAGAACCCCTTCTTCTCCTCGCTGCACCTCTCCGACGGCCCGGTCTTCGCCCACGAGCTGCCGCGCCCCCTGCGGTCACGGCACGTGGTGCTGTCGGCCTGCGACGTCGGGCAGTCCGACCTGCGCCCCGGCGACGAGCCGTTCGGCCTGACCGCAGCCCTGCTCTCGCTGGGCGCCCGCAGCGTCGTGGCCGGGGTGGCGCCCGTGGCCGACGAGGTGGCCGAGGCCGCCATGATGGACTACCACCGCCAGCTCAGCAGCGGCGTCCCGGCGGCCCGGGCTCTTGCGGTCACCGTGTCCGAGCATCCGGGGGCACGCGCCTTCTGCCTGTACGGCGCCGACTGGGCCGCGCCGCATACCCCGCCTGAGCTGGCGCCCTACCGCGCCCAGTGATCACAGTGAACGGTCGGCGTCGCCGGTCCTGACTTCACACCGCGCCCCGTGATCACAGTGACTGGTCGGCGTCGCCGGTCCTGACCCCACACCGCGCCCAGTGATCACAGTGACCGGTCGGAGCTACCGGACGAAGGGGACCGGCTCAGATCCAGATGGCGGGGTCCTTGAACATCGCCTCGTACGGGTCCTCGCGGCCCTCGGGGAAGCGGATCGTCGCAGGGATGCCCGTGGCGATCGTCCCGGCCGGGACGTCCTTGACCACGACCGAGTTGGCACCGATCTGGACGTCGTCACCGATGTGGACCGGCCCGAGGACGCGTGCGCCGGCCCCGATCGTCACCCGGTTGCCGACCGTGGGATGGCGCTTGACCTTCGCCAGCGAACGGCCGCCGAGGGTCACCCCGTGGTAGAGCATCACGTCGTCGCCGATCTCGGCCGTCTGGCCGATGACGACACCCATGCCGTGGTCGATGAAGAACCGTCGACCGATGGTGGCCCCGGGGTGGATCTCGACGCCGGTGAGCGATCGAACCATCGTCGACAGCAGCCGCGCGACCGGCTTGGTCGCACCTCCACGAAGCCACAGGCGGTGCGCTGCGCGGTGCGCCCAGACGGCGTGCAGACCCGGGGAGTTGAGCGCCAGGTCGAGTCGCGACGTCGCTGCGGGGTCGCGCGAGATGGCCGCGTCGAGGTCGTCGACGATGCGGCTTCGCGCGCGACGCGCGTAGAGGGCAAGGGTCACAGGGGGGTGCACCGCCGCTCAGTCGAGGAGGTCGGAGAAGAGGATGGTGGACAGGTAGCGCTCACCGAACGACGGGATGATCACGACGATCGTCTTGCCGGCGTTCTCGGGGCGACGGGCCACCTGGTCGGCGGCGGCAAGGGCCGTGCCGGAGGAGATGCCGACGAGCAGGCCCTCCTCACGAGCAGCTCGACGGGCCCACTCGACGGAGGTCTCGGCGTCGATGTCGATGACCTCGTCGTAGATCTCGCGGTCCAGGATCTCGGGCACGAAGTTGGCGCCGAGGCCCTGGATCTTGTGCGGACCGGGCTGGCCACCGTTGAGGATGGGCGACTCCGCGGGCTCCACCGCGATCATCTGCACGCTGGGCTTGCGGGACTTGAGCACCTGGCCGACTCCGGTGATGGTGCCGCCGGTGCCGATGCCGGCGATGACGATGTCCACCTCGCCGTCGGTGTCCTTCCAGATCTCCTCCGCGGTGGTCCTGCGGTGGATCTCGGGGTTGGCCTCGTTGGCGAACTGACGCGCGAGCACCCCGCCGCGCTCGGTGGCGATCTCCTCGGACCTGCTGATCGCGCCCTTCATGCCCAGGGCTCCCTCGGTGAGCACCAGCTCGGCGCCATATGCACGAAGCAGCGCGCGGCGCTCCTTCGACATCGTCTCGGGCATGGTCAGCACGACCTTGTAGCCGCGGGCAGCGCCGACCATGGCGAGCGCGATACCGGTGTTGCCCGAGGTCGCCTCGATGATCGTGCCGCCGGGCTCGAGCTCTCCGGACGCCTCGGCGGCGTCGATGATGGCAACGCCGATGCGGTCCTTGACCGAGGACGCCGGGTTGTAGAACTCGAGCTTGGCGGCCACCGTGGCATCGCTCTGGATGATCCGGTTGATACGGACCAGCGGAGTGTTGCCGACGAGCTGGGTCACGTCGTCGTGGATCGGCATGCGCCTCTTCTTTCGGTATGCCGCGGGCGCACGTGGCGCGCGGTCGTGGGGCAGTCCCTGTTGTCAGCGAGGAAGGCGTTATGGATATTCCAACAGATGCTTATGTCGGGTGCAATCAGTGTCCGGATGTCACACTCCGGCGGTGCGCGGACATCTCCCTCATGACGGCGCCACTCTGGCGCCGGGCGAGGGGGACGGACCGATGAACGACCACGACGAGCTGGGGGCGCTGCTCACCGCGAGCGCACCGCCCACCGCTGCCATCAGCGACCTGACCGCCTTGTCGGCCGCACTCGCCCGCGAGGTCGTGCAGGCCGACCGCGGGGTGCAGGGTCGGATCCGGGGGCTCCGTCGGCGTCACAAGGTCGCCACCGCTGTCACGGCTGCAGCAATGGTCCTCGTGCCGACCGGCGCCTTCGCCGCCCAGCACTTCCTCGCCCAGACCGGGACGTTCGGCAACCCCGCTCAGCACGGTCCCCTGGAGGACGACTCGGAGATCATCAACCTCTGCGCCAAGGACTTCGCGAACTACGTTGCTACCCTGGCCCCCACCGATCTCCACGCACCTCCTGGACATTCGTGGGCGGGCTACGCCGCGGGTGTGGCCCATGGCTATGCGAAGGACGGCCAGTGCGCCGGCACGAGCCAGGGACTCGTCCAGGAGGACGGCCTCCGACTGGACCTGGTCACCCGGGCGACGTCGGACTGGGGCTGCGAGCTGCTGTGGGCGGACGAGGACGGCAGGAACGCCGACAAGGCGAAGGCCCGGGCGACCATGGAGGCGTTGAACACCGAGGCGGTGCGACTGGCGCCTGACAGTGGCGCCGGCTACCCGCCGGACACCTTCCTGGCCAACAGCAAGCTGCCCGAGTGGGTCGGGTGCCCGCGATGAACGGCCGCGCGCATCGTGCCCGCCAGACGCCGGCCGAGCAGAGGTTCGAGGCACTCGCCTCGGCCTGCGGACCGCGGGTGCTGGCCTACCTCGCCCGACGCACCACGCCGGCCACCGACGCCGCCGACGTCTATCAGGAGGTCCTCACCACGGCCTGGCGCAAGGTCCATCAAGCGCCCGAGGCCGAGCAGGAGGCCTTGCCGTGGATGCTCGCCATCGCCCGGCGGACCCTGGCCAACCACCGGCGCTCGGCCGGACGCCGCCTCGCGGCCACCGAGCGGCTGCGCGACGAGCTCGCGGCGTCCCCGCCGTCGGAGGGGGTCGGCGGGGACGACCGCGAGGCTGACGACCGCGTCGACGACGTGCGGTCGGGACTCGCCGGACTGGGCGAGGCCGACCGCGAGGTGCTGCTCCTCACCTACTGGGAGGGGCTGACCAGCGACCAGGTCGCCGCCGTGGTCGGGGCGACCGCCGCAACCACCCGCAAGCGGATCCAGCGCGCCCGCGAACGCCTCGCCATCGCGCTCCGGGCGCCCGGCGCCATACCCATCCACACCGGGCAGGACGCCACGCGGTTGAGCCGGGTCACACAGGGGTGAGCGGGCGCTTACCGGCCAGTAGAGTGGCGGCCATGTCTGCGCTCCAGCTCATCGCGCTCGTCGTCTGTGGAGTGGTCGCCCTCGTGGGGATCGCACTGTTCGCACGGGTCGTCCGGCAGTTCCTGTCCGTCTTCGCGCTAGGCCAGCCCGACGCCACCCGCACGGGGGACAAGGGCACGCGCACGCTGACCCTGCTGCGCGAGTTCCTCGGCCACACCCGGATGTCGCGGCTGCCCGTCGTGGCGGTGGCGCACTGGTTCACGATGATCAGCTTCGGCGTGCTCTTCCTGACGCTGGTCAACGCGTTCGGGCAGCTCGCCAAGCCGGACTTCGCGCTTCCCCTGATCGGGAGCTTCTTCCCCTACGAGTGGATCACCGAGTTCTTCGCCTGGACGGGCCTCGTGGGCATCGTCACGCTCATGGCGATCCGGCAGAAGAACCACCCACGCAGCGCCGCCGGCATCGGTGGGCGCGGGTCGCGCTTCTTCGGCTCGAGCTTCTGGCAGGCC
This sequence comes from Pedococcus sp., assembly GCA_039916625.1. Classification (GTDB taxonomy): domain Bacteria; phylum Actinomycetota; class Actinomycetes; order Actinomycetales; family Dermatophilaceae; genus Pedococcus. Next base: position 14,645 of record JBDSKZ010000122.1, on the reverse strand, counting down.
TACTACGTCGAGCTGACCATCCTCGGCGTGACGATCTGCATCATCAGCCTGCGAGCCCTGGAGTACGCCCTGGGCCGGGCGACCGGTGACGAGCACGCGACCGCACTGCACTACCCGCTCACGGCGTGGCTGGGCGCAGGCTTCGGCAGCTCTGTCTCGGCGTTGGAGAACACCATCGTCGTGGTCGCCGCCGTCAAGATCCTCATCTCGTTCGCCTGGATGATCACCATCTCGCTCGTGCCCACCATGGGGGTCGCGTGGCACCGGTTCCTCGCGTTCTTCAACATCTTCCTCAAGCGGCACGCCGACGGCCGCACCTCCCTCGGCGAGCTCCAGCCGCTCATGGTCCAGGGCGAGCCCGTCGACTTCGAGAACATCGAGGAGCTCGACGAGGACGCGGCGCTCGGAGTCGGCAAGGTCGAGGACTTCACCTGGAAGGGCCTGCTCGACTTCTCGACCTGCACCGAGTGCGGCCGCTGCCAGTCGCAGTGCCCGGCCTGGAACACCGAGAAGCCGTTGTCGCCCAAGATGCTCATCATGACGCTGCGCGACCACGCGCACGCCAAGGCCCCCTGGCTGCTGGCCTCGGGGTCCGAGCGGGAGGGGCTCGGCGAGTCTGCTGCCGCCCTGGCCGAGGTGCCGCTCATCGGCGACACCGGCTACGACATCACCAACCCGCTCGCCGCATACAACCCGCACGGACCCGATGCGGTCATCGACCAGGACGTGCTGTGGTCCTGCACCACCTGTGGCGCCTGCGTCGAGCAGTGCCCCGTCGACATCGAGCACGTCGACGCGATCGTGGACATGCGTCGCTACCAGATCCTCATCGAGAGCGCGTTCCCGAACGAGCTCAACGGCTTGTTCAAGAACCTCGAGAACAAGGGCAACCCCTGGGGTATGGCGGCGCGGGCCCGCCTCGACTGGGCCAAGGACCTGCCGTTCCCCGTCAAGATCCTGGGCCAGGACGTCGACTCGGCCGACGACGTGGACTACCTGTTCTGGGTCGGTTGTGCCGGCGCCTACGAGGACCGTGCCAAGAAGACCACCCGCGCGGTGGCCGAGCTGCTCGACCAAGCCGGGGTGACCTTCGCGATCCTGGGTGACGGTGAGTCGTGCACCGGCGACTCCGCGCGCCGGGCCGGCAACGAGTTCCTCTTCCAGATGCTGGCGCAGCAGAATGTCGAGACGCTCAACGAGGCTGGCGCGACCAAGATCGTCGTGACGTGCGCGCACTGCTTCAACACCATCAAGAACGAGTACCCGCAGCTCGGCGGCAAGTACGAGGTCGTCCACCACACCCAGCTGCTCAACCGCCTCGTGCGCGAGAAGAAGCTCGTCCCCGTATCCCGCCCGGCTGACGCCCCCGGCAAGTCCTCGACCAAGGACGTCGCCTCGACGGCGGAGACCGTGACCTACCACGACCCGTGCTACCTCGGTCGGCACAACGGTGTCTACGCCCCTCCCCGCGAGCTGATCGGGGCCCTGCCCGGCGTCGAGCTCAAGGAGATGGAGCGCACCAAGGAGAAGTCGTTCTGCTGCGGCGCCGGCGGTGCGCGCATGTGGATGGAGGAGAAGCTCGGCACGCGGATCAACACCAACCGCACCGAGGAGGCCATCGCCACCGGCGCCGGACGGATCGCCATCGGCTGCCCGTTCTGCCGGGTGATGCTGTCCGACGGCCTCGCCGCCGCGCAGTCCGAGGGCAAGGCAGAGGACGTCGAGGTCGTCGACGTCGCGCAGATGCTGCTCGCTGCGGTCAAGCGCAGCGGCGACGATCGCCCCGCCGAGCCGCAGCCCAGCGAGCCCACCCCCGACCCGGAGCCCGCCCCCGTCGCCTAGCCCCCCGGTTTCCCTAACCTTTGCTAGCAAGGGTTAGCGGAATGTGGACACTTTCCACGGTGTCCGGATTCGACCAAGGCTTGCTAGCAAAGGTTGCAGAAACGGGACGGGACGGGACGGGACGGGCAGAAACGGGGCGGGGCGGGAGCGGAACCGGGTGGGGCCGGGGCCGGGCGGCAGACATGGGTCAGGAGCGGGTGTCGGCCTTGAGGAGGGCCCGCTCGTCGAGGCCGCGGGCCTCCTCGGGCGCCGGCGCGGCACCGCCGCGGGAGGCCGGCCACCACCAGGCCGTATGCGGCTCGGCCGGCCTCTGCGGGTACGTGCCGACCAGCTGCTCGACCATCTCGACCAGCACCCCGTGCAGCCGGGTCGTCAGAGCGTCGGCATCCTCGCCCGGCAGTGGCGTGATCGGGTCGCCGACGAGCACCTGCACGGCGGTCCCGCGGCGCAGGCTGACCCGTCCGTCGACGGTGTAGATGCGGTGGATGCCCCAGTGCGCCACCGGCACGATCGGCGCCCCGGTCCGCAGCGCCAGGTAGGCGGCGCCCCGCTTCACGTCCGAGCGGTCCTTGACGACGAACGCCCGACTGATCGTCGCCTCGGGGTAGATGCCGACGACCTCCCCGGCCTGCAGCGCGCGAAGTCCACTGCGCGCCGCCGTCTCGCCGTGCGCGCGGTCGACCGGGATGTGGTGCATGCCGCGCAGCAGCTGACCCGATACCGGTGCGTCGAACACCGACTGCTTGGCCATGAACCGCACCAGCCGTCCGCGTGCCGCCCCCACCTGACCAACGAACATGAAGTCGATGAAGCTGCTGTGGTTGGCCGCGACGAGCACCGGTCCCGTCGGCGGCAGCCGCTCCGCGCCGACGACGTCGATCCGCAGCCCGAGGAGCCGGAACAGCCCGTGGCAGACGCGGATGACAAGACGGTAGGTAAGGTCGGGCACGAGAGTCATTCGGAGCGGACCCCGGTCACGGTGGGGCCGCCGCATGACGCTGGTTGCGCGGCGACCGGCATCCTTCGGGGACGGAGGAGGCTTCACGCCATCTCGGACATCAGGGCGGCGAGCTTGGCGCGGGTGCTGATCTCGAGCTTGCGGTAGATGTGGGACAGGTGCGCATCGACGGTGCGGGGTGACACGAACAGCCGCTCGGCGATCTGGCGGCTGGTCAGCCCCTCGGCCACCAGCTCGGCGACAGCTCCCTCCGCCCTGGTCAGCACCCCCAGCGGCCAGGCGACCTCGGGCTCGTCCCCGGTCGCGAGGTCGGTCACGGCGGCCAGCCCGGCGGGCGTGAGGTGGCCACCGGCGACCCAGCTGGAGGGGCAGTCGCGCGGTGAGCCGGCGGCATACGCGACTCCCGGCCGGGCGCGGCCCACCGCGGCACGCGGCGACCGCAACGCTGCCGCTGCCCCCGCGAGCTGGCGGTATGGCGTCGTACCCGGCTCCGCGCACGCGGCCAGCCCGTCGAGGGCGTCGGCCGCGCGCAGCGGCATCGGGATCTCCGCAGCACGGCGCAGGGCGGACACGAAGCTGGGCCTGGCCTGGGCAGCGTCGCCGAGGGCCATCAGGGCGTCTCCGACGAGGAGCCGCCCCTCGACCCCGTCACGACCAAGCCGGCTGCTGTCGGCCAGGACGACCGTGTCGGCCGCACGACCTGCCGCCCGACTGAGGTCGCCGGCGACGAGCAGGTCGCGGGCGTCCTGGAGCTGGACGACCACACGGACCGCCCAGGGGAGGTTCACGAGGTCGAGGTCGAGGTCGGCGCCGGGGTGACCGGTGACCAGCCGTACCACCGTGTCGGCGAGCAGCGCGATGCGGTCCTCGTGGATCTCCTGGGCCTCGGCGCGCGCGTACAGGGCGAGCGACTCCGCCTCCACGAGCCGCCCCTGCTCCCACGCCACCTTGGCCTGCAAGGTGCGCGCGGACAGGGCGATCCACATCTCGTCCGCGGGCGGGGCGTCGACGATCAACGCGCCCAGACGTTCGGCTTCTGCGAAGTCACCGTCGGCGACGCAGACATCCATGAGGGTGCGGCGCACCTGGCGGACGACGTACGGGTCACGCCGGCCGAGGAGCAGGGTGCGCTCGGCGTCGGAGCGGGCTTGGGCGAGGTTGCCGGAGTCGAGGTGCATCTCGGCGCGGATGGCGGCGTTTCGGGCGAGCTCGAGATCGCGGGCACGCTCGTCGAGGCCAGCGGCGTGCTGTTCCGCGCGGTCGAGCAGCCGCAGTCCTTCGTAGGTGCCGCGGACCTCCGAGGCGCAGATGCCCGCCCGCCGGGCGAGCTGCGAACCGATGCTCGCGGGTCCGTCGCCACTGTCGAGCACTGCCTCGAGCAGGTCGACGGCCTCCCGGGCCCGCATGGCGGTGTAGAGGGAGGAGAAGGCGCGGTTCGCCAGGTCGTAGGCCTCGGGTCGGTGCAGGTCATCGGCCGCGGCGTGGCGAACCGCCGCCGCCACCAGTGGTACCTCGCTCAGCCACGGGGCGTCGGCCGCGCCGGTGTTGTGCCCGGCCGGGATCTTGCGGTCGGCCCAGCGCAGCAGCCCTGCCATCGCCTCACCCTCGTCGGCGGTGCCGCCGGCCAGCTCACGCCCCACCTGCCTCAGCGGCGGCAGCATGTCGAACCGGCCGTCGGACTGCACCTCGACGAGGCTGCGACGGGCCAGGGCTGAGGCGAGCTGTACCGCCGCGGGGCGCGACACCTCGCAGATGTCCGCCAGGGCGTCGAGGCTGACCGGACGACCGATGACCGCCAGCCGTCGGAAGCAGCGCCGCTGGTCCTCGTCGAGCAGGTCGTAGGACCCGCGCACCGCCTGGGCCATCGTCCCCGCCGGTGCCACGTCGCTGACGCCGATGAGCGCGATCTGCACTGCGAGCTGTTCGATGAGCGAGGGCAGCCCGCCACTGGCGCGCAGCAGCTGGCGCAGGGTGCGGTCGTGCTGGGCGACGTCGACGGTCTGACCGCCGGCGGCTGCGACCCGGGCGAGGAGCAGCTCGACCGCGAACCCCTCGAGTGGCATGGTCGTCGACGGGACGGGCAGGGGATGCAGGCGCAGGACGTTCTCATGGGTCCGGCCGGCCACGGTCGTCGCGGTGCACAGCAGGCGGAACGTCGCCGCATCCTCGACCAGGTCGTTGATGATCTCGCCCAGGCCGTCGATCGAGTCGACGCCGTCCAGGACGAGCAGGAGGTCCTGTCCGTCGAGCGCCCGCTTGAGGGCCATCACCGTCGAGTCACCGGGGGCCACCTCGGCGTCGAGGGCCTCGAGGCAGGCCATGACGAGGGTGTCCGAGGTCGGATGGGTGTGCCCAGTGACCCACGCGGTCGTCGCCGCGGACGCAGCCGCGTGCCGGGCGACGAGGGTCTTGCCACACCCCGGAGCGCCGGTCAGGGTCACCCATTGGTGGCTCGCCAGGAGCAGCCGGAGGCGATCGAGAACTTCGTCGCGCCCCACGCAAGGTGTCAGCACCAATGAAGGCTACCGAGACACTCCGGTCAATATCGGTGGTTCTACCGATGCTCCTGCGGCTGGCTCCCGACAGTCTGGGTTCGACACGAGCAGGACCTGTGGCCGCGCGAGACGTGGAGGGGCGTGTCCCGGGGCCACGGATCCTCGCCCTTGTGGGTTCGGGGGGACCCGACGACAGCGGCCGGGTGGGGTTCCGGGGGGGAACCTCACCCGGCCGCGGTCACGTCCGGTGCGGGGACGGTCAGCCCAGGCCGTTCTTCGACAGGAACTCCTTGGCCACCGCGTCGGGGTCCTTCTTGTCCGAGACGACCTCCTTGAGGAGGGCCGACAGGGTGGGCGTGTCGAGCTTGGCCGACACGGCGTTGAGCGCACCCTCGATGGTGGGGTTGCTCTTGCTCTTGGTGATCAGCGGTACGACGTTCTGGGACGCATACATGTTCTCCGGGTCCTCGAGGGCGACGAGGTCGTTCTCGGCGATGCTCGGGTCGGTGGTGAACATGTCGCCGGCGTCGATCTGGCCGTTCTTCAGCGCCGCCAGGGTCAGCGGGCCGCCGGCATCCAGCGGACGGAACTGCTTGAACTCCAGGCCGTAGATCTTCTTGAACCCGGGGATGCCGGTGAGGCGCGTCTTCCACTCCGGCGGGCCACCGACGGTGAGGTCCTGTGCCTTGCCCTTGAGGTCCGCGATCGACTTCACACCGAGCTCGTCCGCGCGGGACTTCTTCATCACCAGCGCGTCCTTGTCCTCCGCCGCGGACTTGTCCAGCACGGTCAGGGTGTCGGGGACCGCGGCCTTGAGCTCGGTGTAGACGCCGTCGGGGTCGGTGGCCGTGGCGTCCTTGTTGAAGTACTGCGCCAGCACGCCGGTGTACTCGGGAATGAGGTCGATCGAGCCGTCCTGCAGGGCCGGGATGTAGGCCTCACGGGCGCCGATGTTGAGCTTCTTGGTGACCGTGACGCCCTTGGCCTCGAGGGCCCCGGCGTAGATCTCGGCGAGCAGGGCACTCTCAGGGAAGTCGGCGGAGCCGACGGTGATGCTCCCGGCCGCGGCGCCACTGTCCGACGAGGAGCTGCTCGGGGCGAGCGGGTCGCCGCCGGAGTTGCCGCACGCGGCGGTGGCCATCAGGGCCGCAGCGGTGGCGATGGTCAGGGTGATGCGACTCAGCTTCACGGTCCTGCTCCTCAGTGTGGTGAACTCGACGAGTGGGATGGACTCGACGAACGGGGTGAACTCGGGGTCAACGGGCCGGAGCGTCAACGGTACGCCCCGAAGAGTCAATCTCTACATCGACAGGGGTATTCCCGCCCCCATGCTTGGCGGTCGAGCCGCCGGAGCGCGACACGCTGCGGGAGAGCGAGGATCGGCCGAAGCGCGACGAGGCGGTGCCTGGGCTGCTCAGGCCGGGCGAGACGAAGAAGCGCTGCACCAGGGACAGCACGAGGTCGACCAGCAGGGCCAGCACGGCCACCAGGAGTGCCCCCGAGGCCATCTGGGGGAACTCGCGGATCTTCTGCCCGTCGATGATGTAGCGGCCCAGGCCCCCGGTGCCGGCGATGGCCGCGAGGGTTGCCGTGGCGATGACCTGCAGCGTGGCCGAGCGGACTCCCGAGAAGAGCAGCGGCAACGCGCACGGCACCTCGACCTGGCGCAGCACCTGGAACCCCGTCATACCCATGCCCTTGGCGGCATCCCGCGCAGCAGGGTCCACCCCCTCCACACCGGAGTAGGCGCCGGCCATGATGGGCGGGATCGCGAGCACGACCAGCACGATGAGGGAGGGCACGAGGAAGGCGGAGTCGCCGGCCAGCTTGGGGAACAGCCACAGGACCATGAGATAGAGCAGACCGAGGCTGGGTATGGCGCGCGCGGCGCCGGCGAGGTTCACCGCCAGGAACCGGCCGCGGCCGGTGTGCCCGATCGCCAGGCCGGCCGGGATCGCGATGAGGCAGGCGGCCACCATGGCCAGACCGGAGTACCAGAGGTGCTGGACGGTGCGCGCTGGGATGCCGTCCGACCCGGACCAGTGGATCGGGTCGAACAGCCACGTGACGATGGAGGAGATCATGCCCGGCCCCCCGTCGCCCGGACCCACGGTGTGAAGGCCCTCGTCATGACCAGGATGACGGCGTCGAAGACCAGCGCGAGGACGATGCAGCCGACGATGCCGACGATGAGCGGGTCGTAGAAGTTGCGGCTGAAGCCGTCGGAGAAGAACAGGCCGAGCTGTGGCACGCCGATGATGGTGGCAACGCTGGCGATGCTCACGTTGCTCACGGCCGCCACCCGCAGCCCGGCGGAGATCACCGGGACGGCAAGCGGGAGGTCGACGGCGAAGAACCGCTTGACCGGGGTGTAGCCCATGGCCATGGCGGACTGCTTGACGTGGTCGGGCACGGCACCGAGGCCGTCGGCGACGGTCCGCACGAGCAGCGCCAGGGTGTAGAGGGTGAGGCCGACGACGACATTGGTCGGGGAGAGGATGTTGGTGCCGATGATCGCCGGCATGAGGACGAAGAGCGCGAGGCTGGGGATCGTGTAGAGCAGGCCGAACCCGGCGATGAGCGGGACGAACAACGGTTTGTAGCGACGGGCCAGCCACCCGAGCGGCAGCGCGAGCAGCAGGCCGATGACCAGCGGCAGGCCAGCGAGGTAGGCGTGCTGGAGGGTGCGCGTCCAGACCTCGTCGAGGTGGTCGATGAACCAGGTCATGGCAAGTCCTCAGGCACCCGAGGTCTGGGGGGCGCCGGGCCGCTGCGGATCCTCGAGCTCCGGACGGTCGGTCTGCTCGATGGCAGTGAGCACCTCGTGGGCGCGGACCGTGCCCACGAGGGCGCCGGAGTCGTCGACGATGACGCCGCGACGGCTGGGGCTGGACAGGGCGGCGTCCAGGGCGGCGCGAAGGGGGCCGTTGGCCGGGGCCACGGTGCCACCGCGGTGCAGCACCTCGGTGGTGACCTCGCCGACGATGCGCTTCGGCTCGACCCAGCCGAGCGGACGGTTCCCCTCGTCGACGACCAGGACCCAGTCGCTGTCGATGCCCTTGAGCGTCTCGCCCATACCCACCGTGTGCTCGGAGGCGAGCGGCAGCCGTGGGGTCTGCTGGAAGGACAGCGCGCGATAGCCACGGTCCCGACCGACGAAGTCGGCGATGAAGTCGTCGACGGGGTGGGACAACAGGTAGGCGGGCTCGGAGACCTGGGCCAGCGTGCCACCCACGCGGAGCACAGCCACCTGGTCACCGAGCTTGATGGCCTCGTCGATGTCGTGAGTGACGAACACGATGGTCTTGCCGAGATCGCCCTGGAGGCGAAGGAACTCGTCCTGCAGCTGCTCGCGCACAATGGGGTCGACGGCGCTGAACGGCTCGTCCATCAGCATGACCGGCGGGTCGGCGGCAAGCGCCCGGGCCACTCCGACGCGCTGCTGCTGGCCGCCGGAGAGCTGAGCGGGGTAGCGCTTGGCGAAGGCCGGGTCGAGGCCGACGCGCTCGAGCAGCTCCAGCGATCGCTTCTCGGTCTCGCGACGGTCCATGCCGAGCAGCCGGGGCACGGTGCCGACGTTGTCCAGGACGGTGCGGTGCGGGAACAGGCCGGCGTGCTGGATGACGTAGCCGATGCCGCGACGCAGCTCGGCCTCCTTCATCCGCTTGGTGTCCTTGCCGTCCAGCGTGATCGTCCCCGAGGTCGGGGCGATCATCCGGTTGATCATGCGCAGCGAGGTCGTCTTGCCGCAGCCCGAGGGACCGACGAGCACCGTGATCTGGCCGGTGGGTGCCTCCAGGCTCAGCTCGTCGACGGCCACGGTGCCATCCGGGTACTTCTTGGTCACCGCGTCGAAGACGATCATGCGAGTCAACCTAATGCAGGGCACTGACCCGCGCAGTCCTGCCGAGACCGGACCGAGACCTCGGGGCGTCGCCTCGGACCGGGCCCTCGAACCCGGCGCCGGCGGGCGCGATACTGGCCCGGTGGACCACTCCCTGCGACTGGACGGCAGCAGCCTCGACCTCGACGGCTTCCTTCTCGCGGCCGCAGGCACTGCGGCCGCGACCGACCCGGCCGCTCTGGCCCGCGCGGCGGCCTCGCACGAGCTCGCTGCCACCATCAGCGCCGAACGCCCTGTCTACGGACGCACCACCGGGGTCGGAGCCGCCCGCGAGGAGAGCACCGACTCGGCGGTCGACCACGGGCTGCGGCTCCTGCGCTCGCACGCCGCCGGCTGGGGCTCCGTCGTCCCCGACGACGTGGTGCGGGCTGCCCTGGCGGTGCGCGCCAACCAGCTGCTCGCCGGTGGCAGCGGTGCGAGCCCCGAGCTCGCGAGTGCCCTCGCCGCCCTCGTGGGGGCGCCGTCGGCGGACCTGCCGATCGTCCACCGGTACGGGTCGCTGGGCACCGGCGACCTCACCTCGCTCGCAGAGGTCGGCCTCGCACTCATCGGCGAGCGCGAGCGGGTCGGTGGTCACCGCCGGGCCGACCTGGCGCTGAGCTCGGCCGACGCCCTGCCGCTCATGTCGTCGAACGCGTTCGCCATCGCCGAGACCGGACTGCACGCCGCGTCGCTGCACGCCCTGGCCCGCGCCGCCGACACGGTGTGCGCGCTGACCTTCGTCGCGTTGCGCGGCAACCCCGAGGCGGTGAGCACGGCTGCCGCAGACGCGACGCCCTTTTACGGGGCCCGCGAGGTGGCCCGCGTGCTGCGCGAGCTGCTCGACGGCCAGCCCGGCGAGCCCGCCCACCTCCAGGACTTCTTCGGCCTGCGCACCTGGCCCCAGGTGCACGGCCCCGTCCTCGACACCGTGACCGACCTCAAGGCCGTCGTGGAGACGGCAGCCAACACGGCCTCGGAGAACCCGCTCTTCACCATGGGCGAGGACGGCGGCCGGGTCACGCACCACGGCGGCTTCCACGCGGCATACCTCGTCCTGGCGGTGGACTCCGCGCTGCTGGCCCTCACCCGGTCGGCCCAGGCGGTGCAGTCGCGGGTGAGCCATGTGCTGACCGACTCGGCGAGCGGGTTGCCGCTGTTCCTGGCGGATGACACCGCCGGTTCGTCAGGGGTCCTGATCGCTGAGTACGTCGCGGCCTCGGCCCTGTCGACGATCCGCGGTCACGCCTCCACCCCGTCGAGCGTCCAGACCGCTGGCATGTCGGCCGGGATCGAGGACGACGCGTCGTTCGCGGGCATGGCGGCGGTGCGACTCGGAGAGGCGACCGCGGCCTACCGGCGGATGCTGGCCGTCGAGCTGGTCTGCGCGGTGCGCGCGCTGCGGATGCGCCGGGTCATCCCGGTGGGCGAGCTCGGTGCGGCGCTCGCGAAGTGCTCCCAGCTCCCCGCGGGGTTCGAGGACCGGGACCTGTCGCCGGAGCTCGTCGTCGCGGAGCGGATCGTCGAGGCGTATGCCGTGAACACGCCTCAGGAGCGTTGAGGGCTACGAATCATGCTGCGGTGCAACCGATCTGGGCTGTGACGGGAGCTCGGGTGGGGGCCGCCCGGTGTTGGGGGCTGCCAGGGTCGCGTGCCAGGTGCCGGGGGGTGCGGACGCGCACCGGTTGTGGTCGTTGGGCGACGCAGAGGTCGGCGACGCTGCGCGTGGTGAGGTGGCCATGATCGTCAAGGGCGCAGCTGCCAAACCCGCCAAGGCCTGAGCGGGTGATGGCGGATGCCCTCGCCACGCCCTACGTCAGCGGGACTGGTGCTCGTCCTGACCCAGGCGCACGTTCGGCTCGACGAGCAGGTGCTGGACGAGGTAGCCCGCCGACCGCTCGTGCCAGTAGTTGGCTCGGCGCAGCATCGCGTGCCCGTCGTTGTCGACGCGCTCATACGTGACGTCGACACCGAGCTGCTCCATCGCTGTCGCCATCGACCGGGAGGACTTCGCAGAGGTCATCCTGTCGAGCGAGCCGTGCAGGACGAGCAGGTGCAGGTCGGGGTGCGAGCGTGGCGCGTCAGGTCCTTCGACCCAGGGGGCGAGGGCGACGATGGCGTGGATGCGCTCGTCGTCGGCGAGGTGCAGGGCGACCCGGCCACCCATCGAGTGCCCGAGCAGACCGATCGGCACCCCGGGGTACTTGGCCGCGATCTGCTCCAGGGCCAGCCGAGTGTCGGCGAGCGGGCTGGCGTCTGCGCCGTTCCAGCCGCGCACGGCATAGCGCAGCTCGGCCACGGCCACCTCACCCTCGCCTGCCTGTCCGACGGCCTTGGCGAAGGGCGCCATCCGCAGCACGGCTCCGTGCCAGGGCCGGACCGGGCCGCGCCCCTTGGACTTGCCCCCGTGCAGCACCAGGACGATCGCGCGGGGGTGGTCGACCTCGGTGGGCCAGAGCAGGCGGGCGGCGGGCATCGGCGTGGTTCTCCTCGTGCAAGGGGTGATGACTGCTGTTCGACGCCGCGCCTCCGTCGGATGGCTCGAGGACGTCATGTGGTCCAACGTCGCCCTCCCCCGCACTATGCCGTGGCCCTCGTCACGGCCTGGTCAAGGGGCCTGGTCAAGGGGCCTGGTTGCGGGCCCTGTCACGGGGCCTGTCACGGGGCCTGGTCGCGGGGCATCGCGGGCATCCGTCAGACGTCCGTCGTCCGGAAGCTCTGGAAGGAGCGGCTCGCGGTCGGACCACGCTGGCCTTGGTAGTGCGAGCCGTACTTGATACTGCCGTACGGGTTCTCGACGGGCGAGGACAGCCGGAAGAAGCAGAGCTGGCCGACCTTCATGCCCGGCCACAGCTTGATCGGCAAGGTGGCGACGTTGCTCAGCTCGAGCGTGACGTGGCCAGTGAACCCGGGGTCGACGAACCCGGCCGTCGCGTGGGTGAGCAACCCGAGGCGACCCAGGCTCGACTTGCCCTCGACGCGGGCAGCGACGTCGTCGGGCAACGAGACCGCCTCGTAGATCGACCCGAGGACGAACTCACCCGGGTGCAGCACGAACGGCTCGCCCCGCTCCACCTCGACCAGGCGTGTCAGATCGGGCTGGTCCTCCGCCGGGTCGATGTAGGGGTACTTGTGGTTGTCGAACAGCCGGAAGAAGCGGTCGAGGCGCACGTCCTCGCTCGACGGCTGGACCATCTCGGGGTCCCACGGGTCGAGCACGACCCGTCCGGAGTCGATCTCGGCCTTGATGTCGCGGTCGCTGAGCAGCACGGGGAAGAGACTAATGGGTCGGGTATGCCGCATGGCCGGGTCCGTCAGCCCGTGACCCGCAGCACTAGCGACGGCGGCGGTGAAGCCCAGGCCCGACGGGGCGTCCGGTATGCCTCGGGGCGTCGGTTAGAGTGGCTGCCGCGTCGCCCTTTGGGCGGCTTCCGCCGGTGTAGCTCAATGGTAGAGCGCCAGCTTCCCAAGCTGGACACGCGAGTTCGATTCTCGTCACCGGCTCCACATTTGTGCAGGGCAGCCCCTGCTTTGGCTGCGGTCGGCGGGCACCCGGCCTCCTGACCGCTCACGTTTGCGCCTGAGCTGTGCTCGTTGAGATCCGCGCGGAGGGTCTGAGCAATCACCGTCGCGATGATCGGCCAGGTGAGGTACTGAGGGCAGTGGTGGCGGCAATCGGCGCCGACAGTTCGGCAACAGAGGTGCGGCATACCGCACGCTCCGCCGCGTGAGGCGGTTGTTGACCTTGGAACCCAAGAGCACCTCTTACCAGCAACCACGTCACCGCCCCCGACACGCGGGACCTCAGATCTTGTGCGGCGTCTCGGCAACCTTGACCCCACCGGATTCAGCTCTGAGATATTACTGGGTGCCTGCGTCGCGTACACCGCTAAGGGGCTGGGCTGGCCGGACTCGATCCGAGTTCCCCAAAGAACCGATGTCATGGTGACATCACCGCGGTGGTTTCCGGATTTCAAGCAGGGTACCAACGCCCACCATCGGGCGCGATGAAGCCCTCGGAGCGTAGTTGCACGAGGTGCGCCCTGACGGTCAGTTCGCCTTGGGGTGTGGCCTCACCGACCCCGCTTTGCGTGGTAGTTGCCTCGACGATCTCGGTAACGGAGGCCCCGCGTGGTCCGATACTCGACCGGACCCGGTCGCGGATCAGGTCGACCTGTGCCAGGGACTCGTCGAAGGCCTCCCGTACGAGCTCAACGCCTCGGAGCACCCGTCCATCCCACGAGGGGTTTTCGTGCGACAGGACGAGGGTCTCGGGTGCCAGGGCTCGCATCCGCATGATGCTCTGGCGGTAGGCGTCGACGTCAAGGTAGTACGGCAGGCCAGTACCTTGCCCCGGCGTGCCCCTGAAGGGGACGCCAGCTCCCTGCACGGCGTCACCGGCAAGGAGGAGTCGCTCGTCGGCCGACCACATCGCGAGGTGTCCCCACGTGTGGCCCGGCACGTGCACCGCCTCCCACGTCCGGCCCCCGACCACCAGCTCGAAACCACCAAGCACCGCCGCTGCCCCGACACCATGACTGGTGGGGGGCGCTGCTCTCACACCGATGCCGGACATGGCCTCGGTGAACTTGGTGGGGTCAGCCACCAACCCGAGCTCGGCGACGTGCGCAAACACGTCGACCTCACCGTCTCCGGCGATCTCGGCGAGTCCACCCGTGTGGTCGTGGTGGAAGTGCGTGCACACAACGGTGTCGATCGGCGTGAGTCTCCGACCGGCGAGGTACCTCGCGACCGCGCCGGGGCCGCCATCTGCGGTCCCCGCATCGACGAGCACCGTCCGCTCGCCCGAGAGAACTGTCACGGAGGTACTGAGGCCGGGCCCCATCGGGACGGAGACGACGACGACCCCGTCAGCGACCTCGACGCCCGTCACGGCGACCCGGCCGGTGGCGGCGTGAAGGGGACCCGGAACCCGCCCGAGAGGATCGCGTCGCGACCCCCGTGGAGCTCGATCAGACGCGCCTGTTCGGCGCGGGCCTGGTCGTCGACGGCTTGGGGGTCGACGACCAGGTGGAGATCGGCCGTCAGTTCGGCGAGGACCTCGGCGTGGGCCGGGTCTCTCGCGAGATCCACGCGCTCGCCCGGGTCGGACTCGAGGTCGAAGAGTTGGGGGTCCGCGGTCGCGAAGTGGACGAGCTTGTAGGGCCCTCGACGCATCATGAACGCGGCGGATGAGGCGCCAAGGCCGTGATACTCGGCGAATCCCCCGAGGAGGTCGGGCTCTTGGTCGGACGACAATGGCTGGCTTCGTCTGCCCGGCCGGCCGTCCTCGAGCCCGAGGGCCGCGAGTACCGTGGGATAGAGGGAGGTGAGTGACACTGGGTGCTCGACGCGGGCACCCTGCACGAAGCCGGGGCCGGCGGCGACCAGCGGAACGCCGACCGACTCCTCGTACAGGTGGTGCTTCCACCACAGGCCTCGCTCCCCCATCGACGTCCCGTGGTCG
>JBDSKZ010000121.1:0-5372 GCA_039916625.1 Pedococcus sp. | reverse complement strand
AAGCCCAACCCCGCCAGCGCCGCGATCGTCAAGGTCACCGCGACCGGCGACGACACGACTGCCGGCGGCACCATCACCAAGGCCGAGTACTTCATCGACACGGCCGGGGCCACCGACACCGGCGCGGCGATGACGGGGAACTTCCCCCGCATGGTCGCTGCCCTGACCGCCTCCATCCCGGCGGCCACCATCCAAGGGCTGACCGAGGGCACGCACCACGTCCTCGTCCGCAGCCTGGACTCGCTGGGACTCTGGGGTCCGACGCTGGACATCCCGCTGGTCGTGGACCACACCGGTCCCACGGTGGACGGCGCAGCCGTCGGACCAAACCCGACGAACGGCGTCCTCACCGACCGGGCCAACCCCGGCTACCTCGTGGTCTCGGCCACGATCACTGACCGCGATGCGGCCCTGGGGCTGCAGAGCACCATCGCCGACGCCGAGGCGTACATCGACCCGACCAGCACCAACCCCACTGTCAGGGGTCTGCAGATGATCGCGGCCGACGGCAGTCTGGACTCGGTGACCGAGACCGTCTACGGCCTGATCCCGATCTCGCAGGTGAAGTCGCTGACCAACGGCAACCACGTCGTCTCCGTCCGGGGCAAGGACGCCGCCGGCAACTGGGGAACCCTGTTCCCGGCCACCCTGGTGGTCGACCGGACAGCGCCCCAGCTGACGGGCATCTCCGCCTCGCCGAACCCGACCAACAGCGCCGCCAACCTGGAGCTGACCGCGCCGACCAACGAGACCGCGTTCCGCGCGGCGGAGTTCTGGCGCGGCACCGACCCCGGTGTCGGCAACGCCACCTCGGTCCCGGTCTCGTTCGTGGGCGGCTCGGTCGTGGTCTCGGTGCCGCTGGCCGGGGTGCCCCTGGGGTCACAGACCTTCGGGCTCAGGGCGCAGGACTCCGCGGGCAACTGGAGCAACGCCCAGACCGTGACGGTGTCGGTGACGCGAGTTCTCGCGATCTTCTCCGACAACTTCGACTCGGGGAACCTGGCGGCCTGGTCCGGGAGCACCGGCAGCGTCGCGGTCACCGCGCCAGCAGGCATACCGTCGGGAGGCGCCAACCGTGGCCTCGCGGTGACGCTGGCGGGCAAGACGAACAACCGGCCGAGCTACGTCGTGGACGCCACGCCCGCCGGCGAAACGCTCTACGACGCGCAGTTCGCGATCGTCAACAACACCCTGACCACAGGCACGGGCGGAGGTTCGGTGGTCAACCTGTTCGAGACGAGGACGGCAGCTGGTGGCCAGGTCTACGCACTGCAGTACCGCGGCTCAGGAGCCACCGCACAGGTGCGGGTCGTCCTGTCCCGCAGCGGCGGGCTGGCGCCGGCCAACGGTGCCTGGGTCACCCTCGGCTCCGGGGCCCACACCCTGAAGACGGCGTGGCGGTCCGGACCGGCCACCGGCACGGTGCGGGGTCGGGTCGTCCTGACCCGGGACGGCACCGTCGTCACCACCCTCAACGGGGCGACGACCGGACTGGCTGTCGACGACGTCTGGCTGGGCGTCACCGGCGGCGTCAACATGGCCAACAACTCACCGATGGCGGGCACGGCCTACTTCGACTCCTTCGTCTCCACCCGGGTGGGGCCATGACCCGGGTGGGGGGGTGGGCAGCCCGCCTCGGACGGTGGGGCTGGGTCGCAGTGTCCGCAGTCGTCCTCGCCCTGGTGCTCGGCGGTGCGGTGACGGCGCGGGTCGTGTGGCACGACCCCGCCCAGGCGGGTATGCCGCTCAACGCGGACTTCGAGCAGTCGGCGGGTATTCGCTTCACCAGGGTGGCCGTCGTCGCCGACGGCGGCCTCCTGGAGGCGAGCTACGTCGTCCTCGACCCGGAGAAGGCCACCCGCTTCCCGTCCGACCGTGCGCACCCGCCGGCCATCGAGAGCGAGGAGCGGTCGGAGAGCACCAACCGGGTGGCACTGATGAAGCAAGGCCACCAGATGCGTGCCGGGCAGTCCTACTACCTCGTCTACAACAACAGGGGCGGGGTGGTCCAGGCAGGTGAGACGGCGCGGATCGTCTACAACGGGTTCGTCCTCCAACACGTCCCGGTCATCGGATGATCCGGCGCTGGGTGACCCGACACAAGGTGACCAGGCCCAGGCTGGCGCGTCGGTTGGTCCTCCCCGTCGTCCTGGTCGCCCTGGCCGCCGTGCTGCTCCCCGGAGCGGGACCGGCGTCGGCGCATGCCTTCCTCGTCTCGAGCAACCCCGCCGACGGCCAGGTCCTGGACACCGCCCCCACCGAGCTCCGGCTGCGGCTGAGCGAGTCGGTGCTGCTCGGCTCGACCTCGGTCACCATCGTGGGGGGGTCGGTGCGCCACGAGCTGACCGACCTGCGCCTCGTGGAGGCAGGTTCGCCCGGTGACCCGGGTGGGGCCGGCGGCGCGGGTGTGGCCGGCGGCGCCGGGGCGCAAGAGGCGCCGGTGGAGCTCGTGGCCACCCTGCCACCGCTGGAGCGCGGCTCCTACCGGGTGTCCATGGAGACCGTGTCCGCGGACGACCTGCACCGCACGGCGGCGGTTCTGGTGTTCGGCATCCAGCAGCAGGTATCGGCTGCGGGGCGCCAGGAGGCGGCCCCCCGGCTCGACGAGGCCCTCCTGCGATGGGTCCTTCTCTCTGGTCTGTGCCTCGGTCTGGGTGCCGCACTGGTCCGGCGCCTCGCCAGGCCCGCCAAGCACCTCAGCATCGTCGGCGTGGCTGTGTCCGCCGACCAGGTCGCGGCAGCCGCGTGCGGTGTCGCCGCCCTCACGGGCCTGGCCCTGCTCGCGGTCCAGCTCTCCGGGGAGGGCTCTGCCGGTCTGGAGGCCCTGCGCGGTCAGTACGGTGCGCGCTGGCTGCTGCGCGAGGTGGGACTGATCGCGCTCGGAGCCTCGGCGGCGCTGCGGTGGCGCCGGATGGCTCCTCGCGCAGCGTCCGTGGTCCTTGTCGGCGGTGCGGTTCTCGCCACCGTGGGGGAGGCCCTGCTCGGCCACGCCGGAGCAGGCGTCACCACCTCGTGGGCCCGGGTCGTGGCGACAGCGCTGCACATCGGCGCCGCCGCCACCTGGGCGGGAGCCGCGGTGCTCCTGACGGGGTGCACGCTCATCCTGCGACACCAGGGCGTGCCCGGGCGTGCGATGGCGCGCGCCCTGCTGCGGCGTTTCGCGCTGCCGGCTGCCGGGTGCGTCTCGGTGATGGTCGTCACGGGCCTCTTCCTGGCCAGCAGCGTGGTCACCTCGGTGGACGCAGTGTTGGTCACGGACTACGGCCGGGTGCTGATGGCCAAGGTCCTCCTGACGGCCGTGGCCCTGCTGCTCGGGCTGGCCCACACCCGCAGCCTCCACCCGGCGCTACGCCTCAGGGGCCACCACGCCGCCACCGCGTCGATCACCCCGGGGCGCTCGCTGCTCGTCGAGGGCGTGGCCGCCGCCGGAGCGCTAGCGCTCGCTGCCGTCCTTGCCGCCGGTCAGCCTGCGGTCGGACCAGGCCTCCTGCGCGACCCCGCCGCAGCCTTCGACCCGACGATCTCCGCCTTCGCCGACGACCTCCAGGAGCAGCTCTCGATCCAACCGAACCGCCCCGGCCCCAACATCGCGGTGGTCACCGTGTCCAGCACGCGTAGGCCCTACCCCGCGCCCGTCACGGGCGTGTCCATCGCCGTCTACGGTATGGGTGGCGGGTTGCGCTCGGTGGGCACCGGCGAGCAGTCAGCCCCGGGACAGTGGAGCGTGCCCGTCAACATGACCGAGTCGGGGCGGGCCAGCACCGTGGTCACGGTGGAGCGTGCAGGGATGGCGCCCACCGTGCTGCCGGTCGACTGGGTGGTGGCCCAGGCGGTGCCCGCGCAGCCCGTCGTGTCGTTGGCCCCCGTCCAGGGCTGGTTGCAAGCCGCTGCGGCCGCGCTCGCCGTCGTCCTCGCCCTGGCCTGGGCCGCTGGGGCAGTGCGGTGGTGGAGGCGTCGCCGACTCCACGACGGCCCGCAGGTCGTGGCCGACGAGGCGCTTGACGTGCGCAGCTGCGACCGAAGTGAACTCGACCTGCCGCTCCGGTAGGCTGGTGGTCTGCCGGCGTGGGTGATAACCCGCTCCTTCGATGTTCGCCCAGATGGGCTACGCCGGGTCCGCAAACCAGCAAGTCAACTTCAGGAGTACTTCCATGTCCTTTGACTACAAGGTTGCCGACCTGAGCCTCGCCGAGGCCGGCCGTCACCAGATCCGCCTTGCCGAGCACGAGATGCCCGGCCTGATGTCCCTGCGCGAGGAGTTCGGAGCGGCCCAGCCCCTCCAGGGCGCCCGCATCGCCGGCTCGCTGCACATGACCGTGCAGACCGCCGTGCTCATCGAGACCCTCACCTCGCTCGGTGCCGAGGTCCGTTGGGCCTCCTGCAACATCTACTCCACCCAGGATGAGGCGGCCGCCGCCGTCGTCGTCGGCCAGGGCACGCCCGAGGACCCGCAGGGTGTCCCGGTCTTCGCCTGGAAGGGCGAGACGCTCACGCAGTACTGGGAGTGCACCGAGCAGATCCTCACCTGGCCCGGTGAAGAGGGTGCCAACATGATCCTCGACGACGGCGGCGACGCCACGATGCTGGTCCACAAGGGCCGGGTGTGGGAGGCCGCCGGTCAGGTGCCCCCCACCGACGAGGCCGACTCCGAGGAGGTCGGGGTCTTCAAGGAGCTCGTCCGCAAGACCCTCAAGGCCCACCCGACCAAGTGGACCACCGTCTCCGAGGCCATCCAGGGCGTCACCGAGGAG
Organism: Pedococcus sp.; assembly: GCA_039916625.1. Classification (GTDB taxonomy): domain Bacteria; phylum Actinomycetota; class Actinomycetes; order Actinomycetales; family Dermatophilaceae; genus Pedococcus. The sequence continues at coordinate 621 of JBDSKZ010000121.1, read as the reverse complement.
ACCACCACCGGGGTCCTGCGCCTGTATGAGCTCGCTGCCACCGGTGACCTGCTCTTCCCGGCGATCAACGTCAACGACTCGGTCACCAAGTCCAAGTTCGACAACAAGTACGGCGTCCGCCACTCGGTGCTCGACGGCCTCAACCGTGCCACCGACGTCCTCATCGGCGGCAAGGTCGCCGTCGTCGCCGGCTTCGGAGACGTGGGCAAGGGCTGCGCCACCGCGCTGGTCGGCCAGGGCGCTCGCGTCATCGTCACCGAGATCGACCCCATCTGCGCGCTGCAGGCCGCGATGGAGGGCTACCAGGTGGCTCGCCTCGAGGACGTGCTGCCGATCGCCGACATCTACGTCACCACCACCGGCAACTTCAACATCATCACTGCCGAGCACATGACGCAGATGAAGAACAAGGCGATCGTCTCCAACATCGGCCACTTCGACAACGAGATCGACATGGCCGGCCTGGCCAAGGTCGCCGGGGTCACCAAGACCGAGATCAAGCCGCAGGTCCACGAGTGGACCTTCGAGAACGGCAACTCGATCATCGTGCTCTCCGAGGGTCGCCTGATGAACCTCGGCAACGCCACCGGCCACCCGAGCTTCGTCATGTCGAACTCCTTC
>JBDSKZ010000120.1:0-3974 GCA_039916625.1 Pedococcus sp. | reverse complement strand
AGCTGCTCGATCTCCACACCGCCCTCCTTGCTGCACATCGCGAGGTAGGTGCGGTTGGCCCGGTCCAGCAGCACGGAGAAGTAGTACTCCTCGGCGATGCGCGCGCCCTGGGCGATCATCACGGTGCCCACGGTGTGGCCCTTGATGTCCATGCCCAGGATGGCCTTCGCGTGCTGCTCGGCCTCCTGCGCGGACTTGGCCAGCTTGACCCCGCCGGCCTTGCCACGGCCTCCGGTCTTGACCTGGGCCTTGACGACGGTGACCCCGCCGCTCTGGGGTCCGATGGCTTCCGCGGCCTCGCGCGCCTGCGCGGGGGTGGTGGCGGTCGCACCGGCGAGCACGGGCACCCCGTGCTTCTCGAACATGTCTCGAGCCTGGTATTCGAACAGATCCACGTCTGACGTCCTCGTCTGCTGATGGGTGAGGTTCGGCCCCGAGACTAGTCCTGTCGGAGCAGTTCGGGTCCCGCGGGTGCGGCAGGTGGGAGCAATCTCACGACGAGCGGGCCGGGTGCTCAGCGAACGGTCGGTCTCCCCCGCCTCCACGCGCCGCCCTTGCCCGCTCGCGCCGCCCCTTGCTCCCTCGCGTGGCCCTGAGCGCTCCTGCGCGCGCCGGCGCGGGGAGTCTTTGAGCGTCATACCCGGTCCTGGTCGGGTAGGACGCTCAAAGACTCGGGAGAGCAGGTGCTGGTCGGTGGGGTCAGGCAGCGGGAGTTCGGCCGGCGAGGACCTCGGCGAGGATCGAGGCGTCGCAGTTGCCGCCGGAGAGAATGACGCCGACCCGCTCACCCGCGACGGTGTCGCGCTCGGCGAGCAGTCCGGCCAGCGCGATCGCCCCAGCCGGCTCGGGCAGCTGGTGCGTCGTGCGCAGGAGCACTCGCATCGCCTCGGCGGTGTCGTCCTCGCCCACTGCCACGACGTGGTCAGCGCCGGCCACGATGGTCGCGATCGCCTCCGGGTCGGGCGTGCGACAGGCGACCCCGTCGACGAACGTCGCTGCCCGCTGCGTCGTCACGACCTCTCCTGCCGCGAACGACAGGGCGGTCGCCGGCGCCTGCCCTGCCACGACCCCGACGATCCGCGTGGACAGGCCGAGCAGGTCCCGCACGCCGACCAGCCCCGCGATGCCCGACCCCATGCCGACGGGGACGTAGACCGCGTCGAGCGGACCTGCCGCGTCGAACAGCTCCTTGGCGTAGGTCGCGACCCCGACGACGAGGTCGGCGTGGAACGACGGCACCGTCTCGAGCCCGAGCTCGGCCCCGAGTCGCGCGGCGTGCTCGCGCGACTCCTGGAAGTCAGCACCATGCACGACGAGCTCGCCCCCGAACCCCCGCATCGCGGCGTTCTTGTCGGGGCTGTTGCCCTCGGGCACGACGATGACGACGCGCAGCCCGGCGGCAGCTCCGGCGTAAGCGAGGGACTGGCCGTGGTTGCCGCGGGTGGCCGAGACGACACCGGTCACGTCCGGGCGCTCCCGCGCCAGACGGTCGGCGTAGACCAGGCCACCGCGCACCTTGAACGCACCAGTCGGGGTCTGGTTCTCGTGCTTGACCCAGACGGTCGCGCCGACGTGCTCTCCGAGAAGCGGCCACGCGTACTGGGGTGTGGGCGAGAAGTGCCTGCGCACCACTGCGGTCGCCGCATCGAGGTCTGCCATGGAGAACGCCATGCCCCAGTCTCTCCCTTCGTCGGTGGCGGCCGTGGCAGGGTGTCCGGTATGCCGCGAATTCGCACGCTGCCCGCACTCGCCCCCGTCGCCCTCACCATCGCGGGCGCCCTACTGCTCGGCGGGTGCGGGTCCGCGACCGACTCCGGGCCTGTCTCGAGCACCGCGGCGCCCAGTGCGTCGAGCAACACCACCTCCAGCGCCGACACCACCTCCCGCGCCGACACCACCTCCGGCACCGACGCCGCCTTCCCGATCACGATCGAGCGCAACGGTGGCCTCGCAGGGTTCGCTGACAAGGTCGTCGTTGCGCAGGATGGCTCGGCGCGGGTGACGACGAAGTCGGGGGCGAGCACCTGCTCTCTCGGCCCGGAGACGATGGCGGCCCTGGCCCGCACTGCAGGAGCAGCCACTGGTTCGCCAACAGCCCCCGCACAGCACCCCGACGCCCTGGTCGTGACGCTGACGACCTCGCGTGGGAGCGTCGCCCTGCAGGAGGGAGACCTCCCGGGCACCGCACCCGAGGTGGGGGCCCTGCTGGAGGACCTCGCCAAGCCCGCTGCCGAGCGCACCACCTGCCGCTGACGGCCGGGCCCCCACCGTCGTCCGCCCGACCACCCAGCCTGGACGCGACGGTGCGCCGCCGACCTCGTGGTCGACGGCGCACTGTTGCTAGGACTCAGGTCAGCAGGTCTGCGAACCCGCCGGCACGGCGATGGCGTCGAACGCCGTCTTGACCGCGACGCAGGTGGGCGAGCCGGCGCCATACAGCTCCTTGGCGGAGGCGATGGCACCCTGACGAGCAGCCTTGTAGTCGCTGCGCGACGTGAGCTTCGTGGACAGCGTGCGGTACCAGACCTTCTCGATGTTGGTCCGACCGGCGCCGGTGACGGCACCAGCAGTCCCACAGGTGGGGCTGTCGTAGGCGACGCCGTTGACCGTCCTGGCACCTGAACCCTCGGAAGCCAGGAAGAACCAGTGGTTCAACGGACCCGAGGAGTAGTGCGGGTCGAGGCTCTTGGTACCGGTGGTCCAACAGTCCTGCGAGCGGCCGTCCTTGCTGGGCTTGTCCATGTAGCGCAGCGGGGTGCCGTTGCCGTTGATGTCGATCTTCTCGCCGATGAGGTAGTCGCCCGGGTCTGCTGAGGAGCTCGCGTAGAACTCCACGGCCGTACCGAAGATGTCCGAGGTCGACTCGTTGAGGCCGCCGGCGTCACCGCGGTAGACCAGCCCCGCGGTGTTCTCGGTGACGCCGTGGCTCATCTCGTGGCCGGCGACGTCGATCGAGGTGAGCGGCTTGGTGTTGCCGGCGCCGTCGCCGTACGTCATCTGGGTGCCGTCCCAGAACGCGTTGTTGTAGGCGTTGCCGTAGTGGACGCGGCTGCGGGCACCTACACCGGTGTTCCAGATCCCGTTGCGGCCCAACACGTTCTTGTAGTAGTCGAACGTCTTCTCCGCCCCGTAGTGCGCGTCGACCGCAGCGGTCTGGCGCGAGCTCGGGGAGCCGCTGCCCCAGACGTCGTCCGCGTCGGTGAACTGCGTGCCGGTGCCGGTCGTCGCACCGTTGAGGTCGGTCGTGTAGTTCCCCACCAGGTCCTTGAGCTGGTAGCTGCCGGCGGACAGCGTGGTGCCCAGCGTCACCGACCCGGAGTACTGCGAGCTGCCGGTGCCCTCGACGATGTCGTCGTAGTGGTCCAGCGTGGCACCGCTGCGCGCGTCCACGATGGTGTGCAGGCGGCTGGGGGTCTGGTCGGCCTTGATGCCCTCGGTCACGACGTCGTAGGCGAGTCGTGCACCCGACTCGGCGGCATACACGACGAGTGCGGAGCCAGCCGTGGAGCCGGCCTTGGCCGCGCTGCGCGCCTGGCCCACCGTCAGGCTCGGCACAGTGGCGACCTCGACGGACCTGGCGGCGTTCCAGCGCACCGACTTCGTCACGCCGGCGCCGCTGCGCTCGACGAGCACGTCGCCGCCGATCACCCTGAGGCCGTTGAAGGTCCGCTCGTAGCGCACGTGCCTGGTGCCGTCCTGGTCAGTGACGACGTTCTTGACGGTGAGCTTCTGTCCGGAGCCCAGACCCAGCGTCCTCGCGGCGTCGGCGACCCTGGACTGCTCCACGGTGACGGCTGGGGCGACGGTCGCGGGCCGCGCGGTCGACCCGGCACCGGCCGGGGCGGCCTGGGCAGCGGCGAGCGGGGTCGCGACGGCTGCTGCGACGGCCACGCCGAACGCGAGGCCTGCTGACATCTTCTTCACGAGATCTCCTTCGGGGGATGTGCGCCGTTGTGGCGCAGTGGTGGTGGCGG
>JBDSKZ010000119.1:0-7860 GCA_039916625.1 Pedococcus sp. | reverse complement strand
GTCCAACGACAGCTCACCGGCATCCAGGGCGGCAGACGCCTCGGTGAGCTCGGTGCGTCGTTTCGCGACCTGCACGATGTCCGAGGCGTGCCCGGGGGACAGCCCGCCCGGACCACGAGGTAGTGCTTGGGGGTCTTGAACCCGCCATCGCCCCAGTGCCGGTCGGTGATCAGCTCGGCAGCAGTCTGCACCAGCTCGGCCTGGGCCCGGTTCAACCGGCCCGCGACGGCGGCGGTGCGCTCCCACAACGCCAGCTGCCGGGACTCCCGGGCCAGGAGGAGCGGGTTGGTCGACATACGAGTCTCCGCGGGTGCTGAGGGCAACGAAGAGGTAGGCATCGCCCACTGCGTCATGACCCGTCGATGATCGGGAGGCGCACCCGGAACGTTGTGGGGTGAGGCCCTTCGTGGACCAGGATGACGTCCCCGCCCACGTCACGGGCAGTCTCCCGGGCCAGCCAGAGCCCGAGGCCGCCGGCGACGCTCGCGTCGCGGCTGCTCACCCAGGCATCGAAGACATGGGGTGCCAGCTCGACGGAGATGGGCTCGCCGGTGTTGGACACACGGACGACGAGTGCAGGAGCAGGTTGACCCTCGACCTGGAGGTCGATGTCGACCGTGCCGCCTGAGGGGGTGTGCCGGATGGCGTTCTCCAAGATGGGTTCGACGATCTCGGCGAGGTCGGCGCACCGGGTCGTGGGCGTGATCTCCCTACTGGCGTGCACAGCCAGGTGGATCCCCGAGAGCTCGGCCTGACGCGCCCAGCGACCCTTCGCGGCGGCCGTGACGGCGAGAACGGGTTCGGCTCCGTGGTCAGGGGCGCGGCTGCGGGCGAGCATCCGGTCGACGATGGAGGTGAGGTGGTCGGCATCGTCGACGATGCGCTGCAGGGCGGCGACCAGCTCGACCGGGTCGGTGCCACGCAGCGCGAGCTCGGCCTCAGCGCGCAGGGTCGCGACGGGAGTCCGTAGGCGGTGGCCGGCGTCGGCGGCGAAAGCCAGCTCGGTGGCGTGACTTTCGTGCAGGCGGCCCAGCATCCGGTTCAGCGCCTGGACGAGTCGGGCGAGCTCGGCATCGCCGTGGGGGACGGGGAGGCCGGAGGCGAGGTCGCGCGGCCTGACTGCCTCCGCGTCCTCGGTGATACGAGCGACGCTGTGGAGGGCTCGGCCGGTCAGGAGCCAGGCCAGGGCGGTCATCGCCACGACAACAGCACCGAGCCCGGTGATGAGCAGACCAACGAGCTGGTCGGTGGCCGCGTTGAACCCCTCCGCGTCCACGGCCACGACGAGGGCGCCGGTGCCGTCGGGGGATCCCGCTGGCGTGGTCAGGGCGAGCGGCACCGCGAGCAGGGCGAGGTCGATGTCAGGATCTTGCAGGGCGACGCGGCGCTCCACGCCGACCGAGGATGGCCGCACCTTCGAGACCTCGACGAGGGCGGGTGCCGCAGCCAGTGCTGGGGTGCGGGACCGGATCGTCCCGTCCGGGCCGATGACCTGGACGAGGTCGGTCTTGGGGCTCCCCGCATCCTGCGTGATGGAGCCGTCGGGGGCGACCTCGTCCCGGGCCAGCTCGATCCGGCTGCGCAGAGCCGCCTGGACGGCCTGGTCCTCGGCCTGGTTGACCCGCCAGGTCGCGACGAGACCGAACAGCACGGAGAAGGCGAGGCCGACGGCCGCTGCGCCGAGGACCAGCCGGTTGCGCAGCGAGCGTGGGGCGAGGTTCACGACAGGTCGACCAGACGGTATCCGACGCCGCGGAGCGTCTCGATCAGCTCGGGGCACCCTGCTGCGGACAGCCGTTGGCGCAGGTAGCGCACGTAGACATCGACGACGTTGGACGTGCCGTCGTACGCGTAGTCCCAGACGTGGTCGAGGATCTCGCTGCGGCGCAGGACGTCACCGGGGCGACGCATGAAGTAGTCCAGGAGGGCGAACTCGCGGGGTGAGAGGTCGATGACCTGCTCCCTCCAGCGCACCTGGTGCTCCGCCGGGTCGAGCACCAACGGGCCGTTGCTCAGCCTGGTCGGTCGTTCGGTCGCCCCTCGCCTCAGGAGGGCTCGAAGCCGGGCGGAGAGCTCGCCGAACGCGAAGGGCTTCCCGAGGTAGTCGTCGGCACCGCAGTCGAGCCCTGCGATCCGGTCCGTCACTCCGGTCCGCGCGGTGAGCATGAGCACGGGGGTCCAGTGGCCCTCGCTGCGAAACCAGCGGCACCAGTCCAACCCGGACTCGGGGCCGGGGAGGCCCACGTCGCACACGACCACGTCGAAGGGCGTGCTGGCCACGGCGTGGCGCGCATCGGTGGCGTCCTTGACCACGTCGACCGCCCAGCCCTCCTGCCCCAGTCCCCGGCGCAGCAGGCCGGCCATCCGGAGGTCGTCCTCGATCACGAGCAGCTTCACCGAATGTCCTCCGGGACCGAGGGTATGTCCTCGGTCCCTCGAGCGGGCCCGGCCCGGCTCACAGGTCCCGCAGCTCGGCGGGCCCGGCCCGGGCGACCATCCTCCCGACACCGGACACGACGAGGACCGTCACTGCGCCGACGAGCCCTACCAGGAACGTGAGGTAACCCCATGGAACAGTCGCGACGGCGGGTGCGGGATCGAAGATGCCGGTCAGGACCTTGACGAGCAGGTACGAGATGGTCGTGCCGATCAGGGCCCCTCCCAGGACGCCGGCGGTCACCATCGCCCGAGCCTCGGTGGCCAGGAAGCGTCCTCGTTGCCGTGAGGTCGCTCCCAGCGCGGCCAGCAGCACCAGGGCGCGTCGTCGTTCCACGATGCCTCCCACGAGCGCCAGCCCTGAGCAGGCCAGGGCCAGGAGCACGCCGAACCCCAGCTCGATCCGCGACAGCCCGGACAGGTCGGAGCCGGCCAGTCCTGAGACGCTGGTGACCTGTGAGCCTGCCGAGGAGATGTCCTGGACGCGGGAGCCGGACAGGGGCCCGGACAGCTGTGTCCGCAGGGCCGCCGCCGTCGCGGCCGGCGTCCTGGTCGAGACGAGGAACGCCCCGACCGCGTCGGAACCCGTGTGCTGGGTGATGTAGTCGGCGTTCGCCACGATGAAGCTGTCCTTGGGGGCGGTCGGCCACTCGGTCACCTGTCCCACGACATGGAAGTCGACCGGCCGGTAGGCGTGGTTCGCTCCGGACTGCAGCCGGATCCTGATGAGGTCACCGGGGTGGAGCTGGTAGTCGTGCAGGGTCTCTGCGGAGAGCAGGACGCCGTCGGGGGTGTTCTGCAACGCTGTGAGGGTCTTGGCGATGGTCGATCCCGGCACGAACGCATCCTGGAGGGGGCCGACGCTGGCGAACGTCGTCGCGCGGACGCCGTAGAGGTCCTGCAGGTCCGGACCGACGTAGCCGAACCGGTGCTGGAGGGGTTCGACCGCGGTCGCACCCGTTGCCCGCGCCAAGGCGGCACCCGCCTGGGGGCTGGCTGTGGACCCCGGCGGAGGGAGGACCGCCACATCGCTGCCGACGGTCAGGGCCACATCGAGCCGGGCCTGCGTGTCGTAGGTCGCGGTGAAGATCGCCGTGGACACGGCGAGCCCGAGGGCCACGGCGAGACCGACGGCTCCGCGGGCGATGACCCGGTGGCGCCGGCGCAACGCAGCGGTCTCGAGCTCCGGGGCGGTTCCGGGCCGCGCGCGGGACCACCGACCGGTACGGCGTCCCGTCGTCCACGAGGTGAGGCGCCAGACCAGCAGGGCCAGGCCTGGCCAGGCCAGGACGGGGCCCGCGAGGGCGGCGTAGTTGACCTGGGTCTGGGGGATGCCTTCGGGCGCCAGCACGACCTGGTACCCGTTGCGGGCGGTCAACGCGAACGAGATCGCGGCGCCGGTGAGCAGGACGAAGTCGAGGCCGGCCTTGAGTGGCCACGGAGTTCCGTGGCGCTCCCCCCGGGAGGCTTCTGCGGCAACGCTGGTGCGGTCACCGCCGAGCGCCAGTCGCAGCACCGAACCTGTTTGGGTCGCGAGGGCGAGGACGAGCCCTCCGGCTGCGGCTGCGAGGGTCCACCCGAGCGCGAGAGGGGTTCCGGCTGGGAGGGCAAGGCGAACGGCGAGCAACGCGAGCGGGACTCCCAACATGGCGCCCACCGCGGCGATGGCCACGGACTCGCCGGCCACCATACGACCGAGCTGGGGTATCGATGCCCCGCGCAGCCGCAGCAGGGCGATCTCACGACGTCGACGATCGGAGCGCAGCGCCACCACCAGTCCGGCGACGACCGCTGCGAGGGCGAGTCCGGGCAGTCCCAGCAACAGGAAGAGCAGGTTGGCGTACTGCGCGTCCTCACCCGCGAGGGTCAGCGCGGTTCCGAGGTTGTCACCGACCAGGGCCCCGCCGGCGACCGCCGCCTGGAAGTGGTTGGCGCGTCCCCGGATCGCGATGGCGGCGCTCTGGGGGTCCGATGGGAGCCCTCCGTGGGTGAAGCCGACGTGCAGCTGGTGCACGATGGCGGTCTTTCCGACCACCGTTCGGAAGACGGCCGGGGACACCAGGACCACGTTGTCCGGCGGGGCGCTGGCGCCGGCGCCGGGGGCGAGTCCGACCACCTGGAAGAAGGAGTCCTCGGCCGGCATGTCGACGATTCCGTCGATCCTCAGGGGGCGTGTGCCCGAGGTCGACCGGACCGAGATCTGTCCGCCGGGTTCGGTGGCCAGGTTGGCCGCGGTCTGCTGGAACAGCATCGATCCTGAGGTCGAGCCGAGGAGGTGCCGGAGCTCACCCGGGAAGGTCTGGGCGTAGTCGGGAGGGATCGACACCACGTAGGCAGCGCCGGTCTTCCGGTCGCCGTTGGGGCCGGTGGACTGCAGGGCGAGCACGTGGGCGAAGTCGACGCTCGTCACCGCACGGACGTCCGGGAGCGCCCGGACCTTCGGGGTCACGGTGGCGAGGTCGCCTTGGGGCGTGAGCTGGACCTGCCAGTCGACCGGGATCGACGAGGCCGCCCGTACCGTGAGTGCGGCATGGCTCTGCGTGACGAACGTGCCCAATGCGGCCACGAAGCCCACGGTCAGGGCGATGCTGATGGCCGCCACGAGCATCTCCAGGGGGCGCCGTCGCACGAGGCCGGTGAGCCATCGGGTGGTTCTCATCGGGACCTCACGCCGTGACGGATGCTGCCATCGACGACGGCGAGCTGCTGGTCGAAGAGCTCGGCGAGCTCCGGGTCGTGCGTGGCCACCACGAGTGCGCCTCCGGCGGCCGCGACGCCATCGCGCAGGGCCAGTGCCGCCTCGTGGGCATGGGACCGGTCGAGGGCGCCGGTGGGTTCGTCGGCGAGCACCAGGCGGTGGCCACCTGCGAGGGCTCGCGCGATGGCGACGCGCTGCTGCTGGCCTCCGGAGAGCTGCGAAGGGAGGGCGTCGGCAAGGTCGGCGGCTGCGACCTGGCCCAGCGCGAGCAGTGCAGCGGCCGTCGCATGGTGGCGATCGGTCCCTCGAAGGCGTAGTGGGAGGGTGACGTTCTCGAGGGCGGTGAGCTCGGGCATCAGTGATGGTGCTTGGAACACCATGCCGATCTGTCCGCGCAGGCCGGTGCTGCCCGCGGCGAGTCCGGGCCAGGCAACGCTCCCCTCGGAGGGGTTGAGCAGGCCTGCGAGGACCAGGAGAAGCGTCGTCTTGCCACTTCCGGAGCGGCCGGTCAACGCGATGTGGGATCCGGCGATGATGTCCAGGTCGATGCCGTGCAGGATCTGGGTGGCGCCATAACGCATTCCCACAGAACTCGCCGAGACCAGCGGAGCCAGGTCGGTCGACGTCATGACGCCCGCCCGTCCAGCAGGTGCACAACTCTGTCGGCCGCAGCCGCGACGGCGACGGAGTGCGTGACGAGCAGGGTGGCGCCTTCGGCTGGCTGCAGCCGGCGCAGGAGCTGCAGCACTGTTGCCTCTTCGGCTGTGCTCACTTCTGCAGTCGGCTCGTCGGCCAGCAGGAGCCGGGGACCGCCGACCAGAGCAACGGCGAGGTTGGCTCGTGCCGTCTCACCACCGGACAAGGTCGAGGGACGGGCATGTGCGTGCTCGGAGAGCTGCACGTCGCCCAGCAGGGAGAGCAACGCGCTGGTCGATCCGGCGTCGGGACGGAACGAGGCGGCCAGGCGCAGGTTGTCCAGCAGGTCGAGGTGCTCGACCAGTCCGCTCGCCTGGGTGAGCACGCCGATGAGCTCACCGCGGAGGTGAGCCTGCACGGACGCGGATTCGTGGCTCAGCTGTCGCCCGGCAACCCTGACCGATCCGCCGTCGGGGTCGTCGAGGCCGGCCAGCATGTTGAGCAAGGTGGACTTGCCCGATCCCGATGGTCCGACGATCGCCACGACCTCGCCCGGGAAGAGGGTGAGCGAGACGTCGCGCAGGGCAGCCACCTCCTCACCCCCGCGACGGAAGAAGCGGTGCAGGCCTCGTGCCTCCAGGACAGGGATGGCCCGGGCGTGGACCGAAGGGGCGGCGTCGTGCAGCACCGCGGTCATCGAAGCCTCAGGCTCTGCGCCATGGTCCGGTAGGCATCGACGTTGTCGGCGCCGACAGGACCGTAGAGATCCATGCGGACCAGGCGGCCTGCGTTGTAGACGAGGTACTCCTCGACCTCGTCCCGGAAGACCTTCCCGGTCACCGGGTCGGGGTCGGAGTTGCGGCGAAAGACGATGCGCACTCCCTGTCCGCCCGGAACGGTGACGGCGACGACGGCCCGCAGCTCGAAGGCCGGCACAGCGCGCTGTAGTCGCGTGATGTCAGCCGATCTGGCGCTCGAGGGGGTGGGTGCCTTGCTCGCCGTCAGGCTGTCGACGACGACACCGTTCAGCTTGTCGGTGAACAGCACCCGAGTGCCCGTGCCTGTCTGGGCCCACCCCTCTGGATGGGTGAAGGAGTACCCCCCGGACTTGTTGGCGTAGGTGACGAACGCGAGGTTGTCCGGGATGTCACCGGGCGGGTTGCTCTCCACCGGGACAGGGGCCTGGCTCTTGACCACGGCTGGGGACGACCCGGAGGTGCCGGGTGTGGGGTGGGTGGCTGACGCGCCCTGTGTGGCTGACGCGCCCTGTGTGGCCGACGCGCTCCGCGCGGGTGTGCCTGTGGGAGCGGGGGTGGAGCCGGTACCGCCGCACGCGGAGACGCCCGCGACAAGAGCAGCCACACCAACCGCCTGCAGGGGCTGGCGCATCGACAGGGGAGCCAGGAAGATCTTCATGTCCCCACAGTGCGATCTCGATGATGAGAGCACGATGAGAAAACGCGAAACGGCGGCCGACTCTTCACACCGTCGGTGGACGATGCGCAGGTCAGCCGCCGTCCCATACGGTCAGCCGCTGGTCAGGCGGCCAGCCGGTTAGGGGGCGTGTGAGGATCAGATGTCGTAGTACATCTCGAACTCTCCCCGAACCGTTGGCAACGGTTGATTGGCAAATGAAAGGGCCCCTGACCTGCACAAATGCAACGTGAGCCGTGGGTCAGCGTTGACCACTTGTGACGCTAGTAAGAACACGGCAAGAACAGACCCGCCTTGGCCAGTCTAGGGAGCGCGGCCGGAGACGCAGTTCACTCAACCAGCGCGGCCAGGCCAACGATGCCCGCCCATCTTGCGGCCGAATCCTTGGCAAGCTCCGACCTACCTCGTCGCTAGTGGGAGCCCTCCCAGCGCCCGTCGGGGCGGCGCGCTATGGATGCCATGAGGCACCCTCTCCTTCCGTGGGATGGTCCATGCCGTAGATGCGGTCGATTGCGTCTTCGTGGATACTGCCGACGTCTTCGACGGCCCCTTGTAGCCTCGCGGTCACGCTCTTAGACGCCTCGTAGAAGGGTTCACCCTCCTCGGCGTCTACCCATGCGCTCAGTCCGTTCAGTACCTCTTGATACGCGTCAAGG